>JANYCG010000063.1 GCA_025360385.1 Burkholderiales bacterium
GGCCGCGCTGCCCTGCGCGAGCGTTTGACCCAGCGCGATATGACGGACACCACCTGGTCAATCGCAATCGGTTTGCCGATATGGTCGTTCATGCCGGCATCCAGGCAGTCCTGGCGGTCCGCCGCCATGGCATTGGCCGTCATGGCCACGATCACCAGCGCGCTGCCAAACTCGGTACGGATGGCACGGGTGGCGGCCAGGCCGTCCATCACGGGCATCTGCATGTCCATCAGCACCAGGTCAAAGTCCGCCTTGGAGGCCACTGAACGGCGCACTGCCTCCAGTCCGATCGCGCCGTTGTCGGCCAGTTCCACAATGGCACCTTCAGCCAGCAGCAGTTCACTGGCAATTTGCTGGTTGATCAGGTTGTCTTCCACCACGAGCAGCTTCATGCCCTTAAGACGCTCTGCGGTTTTATGCGTGCCGCGGGTCAGGGGCAAGTCCATCTCACGCGCCACACGGGCATTCACCACCGAGTCAAACAGCATCGACGCAGTGATGGGCTTGAGCAAAAAGTCGTCAATTTTGGCCTGCTCTTCGGGCGTGCGCTCGGCCATCACCTCACGGCCATGGGCCGTCACCATCACCAGGATCGGCTGCTTGCCGTCTGGGGCCATGTCGCGGATTTTCATGCAGGTGGTCCAGCCGTCCATGTCGGGCATTTGCCAGTCGACAAAGATGACGTCGTGGCTGGCGGCGCCGGTGTGGCCACGCACCGATTCGAGCGCCTCCGACCCGCTTTGCGCCACGTCCACCGTCCAGCCCAGAGCGCTGGCCATGCCCGACAGAATTTCGCGCGCCAGCGGGTTGTCGTCCACCACCAGCACTTTGAGGCCCTGCAACTGCTCGGGCACCATGGAACTGACAGCTTCAAACTCGGCAAAGTCTTCAACGCCCAGATCCAGCACAAAAAAGAAGCGGCTGCCTTTGCCCAAGTCGCTGTCCAACTGCAGAGCGGAGCCCATCAGGCCGACCAGCATTTTGGTGATCGACAAACCCAGGCCCGTGCCGCCGTACCGCCGTGTGGTGGAGGCCTCAGCCTGGCTGAAGCCGTCAAAAATCCGGCTTTGGTGTTCTTTGGCAATGCCAATGCCGGAGTCTGTCACTTCTATTTGCAGTTTGACTTTTTCCGCCCCGTTCTCTGTGGCGCGTGACAACACGCGCAGCCGGATGACGACCTCGCCCTCGGCCGTGAACTTGATGGCATTACCCGCCAGGTTGATCAAAATCTGCTGCAAGCGCAGCGCGTCGCCCACCAACGCCCTGGGCACTTCAGGGCCAATGTCAAACAACACCTCAAGGGGTTTGTCCTTGATGTTGGCGGCCAGAATCACGCCGATGTCGCGCATCAGGCGGTCAATGCGAAACGGCTGCAAGTCCAGTTCCATCTTGCCGGACTCGGCTTTTGAAAAATCAAGAATGTCGTTCAACAGGGCCAAAAGCGACTTGGCCGCGCCTTCGGATTTGTCGGTGTAATCCTGCTGGCGGGCGGTCAGGCCGGTGCGTCCCAGCAAGGTCAACATGCCCAAAATCGCGTTCATCGGCGTGCGCAGCTCATGGCTCATGTTGGCCAGGAAGCGGCCCTTGGCCTCGGTCGCGCGTTCCGCCTGAATGCGGGCCTGGCGCAGTGTTGCCATCACCCGGTAAGCCAGCACCAGCGCAGCAGCGGCCAGCAGAAAAAACATGGCCACCACCGCCACCGCCATGTTGCGGATGAACTCGTCTTTTTGCACGCGTTTGAGCAAGATACGGTCCAGCGCATTGAGCAGGCGGTCATTGGCCGCAAAATGTTCGCCCACCAGCGCCAAAAACGGCGCGCTGTCACCCAACAAGTCGTTGGGCATGGCGGGTGCAGCAATCATTTTTTGCAAATCCTGCGTGAATTTGCCAGTGGCGCCGACAATGTCGACTAAACCCATTTCATGGGCCAAATCGGTGTCGCTGATCTGGATTTTCTCCCAAGCGCTGCGGAACTGTTCAAACTGGTAGTCCAGCACGCCAATGGCGCTGGCCATGACACGCTCCTGCGCGGCACGCTCCAGCACGGTGGCGTCGCCGCCAGCGCGCAACTGCGACGGGCGCAACGGCACGACGCGCCCTGGCGTGGCGGCTTTGTCCGCCTGCCCGGCAAGGGGCGCCTGCATGTGCTGGGTGTTGAGAATCAGCATGCGGTAGATGATGTCCAGAATTTCGCTTTGCCGAAACACCGCCATGTCCATCAGGTAATAGGAGTCCAGCACCGGGTCCAGCGTCAGGTTGGAGCCGTCTGTCGCAGCCACCAGCAAGTCGCGCACAGCGTTGACAAAACGGTTGTTGGCGTTGGCCCTGTCCTTCGCGCTGGCTGCCGCCAGCGAATCGAGGATCTCACCCTGGCTTTGCAGCTCAAAAAACTTCAGGTTGGTGCCCAGCCGCGCGCCAATGTCGCGGTCCAGCCGTGCCAGCTGCAGGAAGCCCTCAAAGCTGGCATTGTCCCCACCCTCTTTGGCCGGCATGGCGCTGGTTGCAGCCATCGGTGCCGATCCGGCAGGGTCGGCAAACTGGGCTTGCACCAGCGCCAAGCGGCGCTCTTGCGCCAGCTTGAACATGACCATGGTGGCCTTGACGTAACGCACACCGTCCCGCTCCTTTTGCGAAAACTCGATGTTGGCCTGCTGGAGCTTGAAAAAGCCGTAGCCCAGCAAGGCGCTGGGCACCACCAAGATCACCGCCACCAGCCAGGCCTGGGTGCGCATGCGCAGGCCCATGAAGAGCGGCTCGCCCGTGGCTTGGTCGGTGCTTTGGTGGCGGCGCTTTTTCCGGGCGAGCCAAAGTTTGAAAGCTTGCAACATATCGGGGCGGGTGAACGCTTAAGCGGATGGAATAGGCACAGGCCGCTTGCCCGTCAAACCGCCACGGCTTGCGCCGCTTCAGCACAGGCGCGTGCACGTCCACTTGCTTTGGCCCGGTACAACTGCGCATCGGCGGCGCTGATCAAGCCCTTGGCGTCCGGCCCGGTTTTGCCCACCCGGCTGGCGACGCCCAGGCTCAGGGTCACCACGGGCGCGACATCCGATTTGGCGTGGGCCAGCGCCCGCTCGCGCACGGCGCGTTCCAGTTTTTGCGCCACTTCCAGTGCGTTGGCCAGAGGTGTGTCGGGCAGAATGACCACGAACTCTTCGCCGCCATAACGCGCCACCAGGTCGCTGGGGCGGCGCAGCGTGTCGCGCAGCACTTTGCTGACCTCGCGCAAGCAGTCGTCGCCGCCCTGGTGGCCGTAATGGTCGTTGTATTTTTTGAAGAAATCAATGTCCATCATGATCAGCGACAGGCCCACGCCCGAGCGGCTGGCACGGGCGATTTCTTTCTCAAGCTGGAGGTCAAAATAACGCCGGTTGTAAACCCCGGTCAAGCCGTCCATGAAGGCCATGGAACGCAGCGTGTCGGACTGGAACTTCAGCGTCAAGTGGGTCTTGCAGCGGGCCCGCACGATCACCGGGTTGATCGGTTTGGTGATGAAATCCACCGCACCCATCTCGAGCCCCGCCGCTTCGTCGGCCGGGTCGCCGTGGGCGGTGACAAAAATCACCGGGATCTCACGCGTGGCTTCATGGCTTTTGAGCGCCTTGCAGACCTCATGGCCGCTCATGCCGGGCATCACCACGTCCAGTAAAATCAGGTCTGGCAAATGCGCCTGGCAGGCCTTGATGGCCTGTTCGCCACTGGTGGCCATGAAGACCTGGCAGTCGCTCGAAAATATGGGGTGCAGCAGTTGAATATTGACCGGCTGGTCGTCCACCAGCATGACTTTCGGGCGAACTGGCGCGCCCGAAAAAGACAAAAAGTTGAACGGTGCAAGCTGCATGGAAAAAACTCGATTCTTTGAATATTGATCAAGCCCGATGACGTCTTGGTTCCGTTGCGGCTGAGCTTGTCGAAACCCATCGACAGGCTCAGGACGAACAGTCCGGATTTCATTTGGCCCGGGCCATGGGCCGACAACAGCTTCAGCGACAATCAAAACCCCGCGACCGACAAACCAAGTACGCCGCCCAAAGCAAAGTCTAACCGTTGGACGGCTGGTTTCGGCAAAGGCCCATCAACTCGGACACCCACCATGTTAAGACGTCAACTTTTGAAATCTTCGGTGCTGGCCTGGCCCCTGCCCTATGCTGCAGGCCTGGCGCACGCGCAGACCTACCCGACCAAACCGATTCGCTACATCGTGCCCGTTGCCGCTGGCGGCGGCAGCGACATGGTGGGCCGCACCGTGACCGAGCGCTGGGGCCGCGTGTTGGGCCAAAGCTTCATCGTGGACAACCAAGGCGGCGGTGGCGGCGTGATTGCCTGCCAGAACACGATCAAGGCCGCGCCTGACGGTTACACCCTGATGCAGGGTTATGTCGCCACCCATGGCACCAGCCCGGCCACGCGCAAGCTGCCCTACGACGCGGTCAAAGACTTCACACCCATCGGCATGATTGGCGGCACGCCCAATGTGCTGGTGGTCACGGCCAGCCTGCCCGTCAACAGCGTCAAGGAATTTGTCGCGTACTTGAAGAAAAACCCGGGCAAGCTCAGCTACGGTTCGGCCGGACCGGGCTCGCTCACGCACCTGACCATGGAACTCTTCAAGCTGCAAGTTGACAGCTTCATGTTGCACATCCCCTACCGGGGCATTGCGCCAGCCTTCACCGACCTGATCGGGGGGCAGACCCAGGCCATGTTCCCGGGCCTGGCGGCGGCCGTGCCCCACATCAAATCGGGCCGGGTGCGCCCGCTGGCGGTGACCGGCACACAGCGACATCCGCAGTTCAAGGACGTGCCGACCTTGATCGAACTGGGCTACAAAGGTTTTGACGCCATGCAATGGTACGGCGTGGTCGGCCCGGCCGGCCTGCCTGCGCCGGTCGTGAAACACCTCAACGAGACCCTGGCCCAGGTGCTCGGCGCGCCCGACTTTCGGGAAAAATTGTCGGTCGAAGCCGTCGAACCCCTGAGCATGAGCCCCGATAAATTTGGCAAATTCATCATCGCCGACATCGCCCGCTGGACCCAGGTCGCGAAAGAACGCAAGATCCAGCTTGACAGCTGATTTGCGCAGACAATTGGCTTTAAGTCCCTGTCAGTGATGAATAGTTAGCTATTATTTTTGCACCAATCAACCCGCCATTTTTTTCTCTTCCATTCTTTAACCCAAACACCCCATGGCCCGCAATACCCAAGTCAGCGCAGACCACAACGCGCCGCCCATCACCCAAATCCTGGCGCAGTTCGTTGCCCACCATCCGTCACGCGGCTGGAGCGACGCTGTGGACCACGAGGCGCACCGCACCTTTTTGAACTGGCTGGGCTGCGCGGTTGGCGCGTCCCGGCATGAGGCAGCCGACGCCGCCCTGGCCGCAGTGCAGATGTTGCAACCCAGCCGCCAAGCCGGTGTTTTGGGCCGCAAAACTGCCGACGGCCAGGCCTGCAAAGTCGACATGGCCAGCGCCGCCTTGATCAACGGCATCACCTCGCACACCTTTGATTTTGACGACACCCACCTCAAAACCATCATCCACCCGGCCGGGCCGGTGGCGTCCGCCATCCTGGCGCTGGCCGAAGGCACCTGTCTTGACGTGACGGGCACGGCACGCCTCGGCGGGCGGGCGATCACCGGGCGCGAGCTGATCGACGCCCTGGTCATCGGCATCGACGTCTCCTGCCGCGTCGGCAACGCCATGTACCCGGACCATTACGACCGGGGCTGGCACATCACCGGCTCGACGGGCACGCTGGGCGCAGCGGCGGCCTGCGCCCGGCTGCTGCAACTCGATGTCCATCAAGCCGCCATGGCCTTGGGCATTGCTGCGTCCCAACCGATCGGCATGCGCGAGCAATTTGGCAGCATGACCAAGCCGTTTCATCCTGGCGGCGCGGCGCGGGCCGGCTTGATGTCGGCGCTGCTCGCCAGCCAGGGTTTCACCGCCAGCCCCAAGGCGATTGAAGCACCGCGTGGCATGGTGCAAACCCTCTCCACCAAATGCGACTGGAACGAAATCACCCATGAACTCGGCCAGCGCTTCGAGATCTCCTTCAACAGCTACAAACCCTTCGCCTGCGGCATCGTGATCCACCCCAGCATCGACGCCTGCGCGCAGCTCAAAGCCCAGGGTGTGAAACCCGAGGACGTTGAACGCATCGCGCTCAAAGTGCATTCCCTGGTGCTGGAACTCACCGGCAAAAAGGAACCGCAAGACGGCCTGCAAGCCAAGTTCAGCGTCTACCACGGTTGTGTGGCCGGCCTCTCGATGGGCCAGGCAACCGAGGACGAATACCACGACGCCTTTGTCACCCGGCCTGACAATGTCGCGTTGCGTCGCAAAGTCGTCGCCACCGTGGACGATTCGATTGACGAAGCCAGCGCCGACGTGACGGCGTTTTTAAAAGACGGCCGTCAAATCCACGTCTTCGTCCAACACGCCATCGGCTCACTGGAGAACCCCATGACCGATGCGATGTTGGAGGGCAAGTTCCATGGCCTGGCTGACCCGGTTTTGGGGACTGAAAAAACCTCAGCGCTGATCACTTCGGCCTGGAAGCTGGGGCAATCTGCGAATCTCCGTGAATTGATGTCATTATCTTTTTAATAGCACACTATTCAGCAGCGACAGGGACATTTCGCATATTTGCCTCTATGACGGCGCATTTTTGGGCTGGAGGCAGGTTTTCAGCGGCCCGATTCTCTTTCGATTCGCAAACGCAACTGCGCCTTGGCAATTTTCTCCAGCGTGGAGCGCGGGAAGTCTTCCACCAGGCGGATCTCGACCGGACGTTTGAAGTCAGCCAGTTGCGCGACACAGGCTGCCGCCGCGCGTTCTTTCAACGCCCGGTTTTGCGGTGAGTCAAGCCGGGCCGTGAACTCGGGGAAGGGCCGCACAAACAGCACGGGCACTTCGTCCAGCATGGGGTGCTTTTTGGCTACCACGGCGCATTCAAACACACCGGGCACCTGCATCACCACGCGCTCTATTTCAGACGCGGCGACGTTTTCACCGCCCACCTTGAGCATGTCTTTGCTGCGGTCGCCAAATTGCAAGCTGCCGTCGTCCAGCAGGTTGATGCGGTCGCCGGTTTTGAACCAGCCATCGACATCGAAACCGTCGGCCGTGGCGCGGGCGTTGCCCAAATATTCCTGGAACATCGACAGGCCGCGAACACCGCGCACCATCAAATAACCGCCCTCACCGGGTTCGACGCTTCGGGCTTCGCGCACCGGCATGGCATCGTCATCGACCACGGCGATTTCATATTCGGGCGCGGGTCGGCCAATCGACAGCGGACGATTGCTCAAGTGCGGGCTGCCGACGATGCCGTGCGTGATGGTCTCGGTCATGCCCCACCAGCCCATGGTCTTGATGCCGAAGTGCGCATCGGTGGGCGGCTCGCTCACCGCACTGCCCCACAGGCGGTAGTGGTGGGTTTTTGGAACCTCCTGCTGCAGCAGGGCCTTGACGGCGAAAGGAATGACCGATGTCCAGCTGCAACGGTGTTTGAGCGATGTCGCCCAGAAGCGGCTGGCTGAAAACCTGGGCTGGACGACCGCCGTGCCGCCAGCCCACAAGGTGGCCAGAATCGAATAGGCCTGGGCGTTGGTGTGGAACAGCGGCAAAAAGACCAGGTGTACGTCGCTGGGGCGCAAGTCCTCGTGCGCCGCATTGATGCGTGCGCCCCACAGGGCGTTGGCGTGAGTCCACAACACGGCTTTGGGCCGCGAGGTGGTGCCGGATGTGAACTGCACGCTGCAGGGTGCCAGCGGATTGGCGGCGCGGCGCGAATGCACAGGGTCGGGGGTGGCGTCAATGGCATCAAAGTGCTGGGCGGCTTGCACCGGGTGCACGGCGGCCTCGCCGTTGTCGTCGCCCGTCACCGCGATCCACTTCAGGCCCTTGCAACTCGCGGCGACCAGCTCGGCAAACCGGGGTTGTGTGATGCCCGCCACGGCACCGCAATGGTCGGCGTAATAGCTCAATTCGTCGGCCACCGCGCGGGCGTTGGTCGTGACGGCCACGGCGCCCATCCAGGCGCAGGCGTACCAAGCCAACAGAGCCTCGGGGCAGTTGTCCAGGTGGATCAACACGCTGTCCCCTGGTTTGACGCCGCGTTGCTGCAAACCGGCGGCAATGCGGGTGATGCGGGCATGGAATTGACCATAAGTCCAGGTCTGGTCAGGGCCGTCAAACGGCGCCCAGATCAAAAACACGTGGTCGCGCCGGGTGCGGGCGCGTTCTTCCAGCAGCCAGGGCAGGTCCATGCCGGTGAAGGGGTGCAGGTCGGTGCTGCTCAGAACCACGGGCATGGTTTCAATCTTTCATGCGGATTGCTGTTCGGCGAGCAAATACACGCGGTGCGTGCCATCTTTGCCTTTGATGCTGATGTCACGACAGGGGTCAAACTTGAACCAGTCGCGCGTCAGCTGGTAGGTGGTTTCAGACACCTGGATGCGGCCAGGCACACCCAAGGACTCCATGCGGGAGGCCATGTTCACCACGTCGCCCCAGACATCATAGACTTGGCGCGATTGGCCAATCACCCCGGCCACCAGCTCACCTGATGCGATGCCGATGCGCAATTCGATGCCTTTCACGTCCCGGACCAAAGCCATCATTTCCTGCGCGGCGTGGACCAAGGCCCTGGCATGGTCCTGCCGTCTGTCCGGCACGCCAGCCGCCACCATGTAGGCATCACCTATGGTCTTGATCTTGGTGAGCCCATGCCGTTGCACACATTGGTCAAAGTGCAGGAAGATATCGGCCAGCATATTGACCATATCTTCCGGCGCCATGCGTTCAGTGACGCTGGTGAAGCCGACGATGTCGGCGAACAAAATGGAGCAGTTGTCGTGCCGCTCGGCAAAAGTGTTGCCAGTGGACAGCAAGCGCTCTGCAATGGCCTGCGGGAACATGCGGCTCACCATGCCAACAAAGCGGTTGTTGGTGTTGTGCAGATAACTTTCCATGCGGTTGATGTCCCCCATGAAGATGTGCAGCAGTACGTAAAGCATTCCAAACGCGGCCGTATTGATGACCCAGTTGCCCACTGACCGGACTGAATCTGGCAGTGCATACGGGTTTGGAATTCCGAAATTCGAGCTTGAGAAAAAGACCGCTGCGGCGAGGCCCGCCAAAGGCACCCCATGGCGGAGCCATTTGCCTTCGTGCTCCAGCATCAGGTACGCGGCAACAGCAAATGGGATGAAAGCGTGCTGCACCGCCCGTGGCACCTGCGGGCTTGGAATGTCCAGGAACAGCGCCCAGACCGTGAATATGGCCAGCAAGCTACCCATCAGCATCAGGCTCGCCCAACGCAATTGCTCGCGCCGGGCCAACGCAACCGCAGCCACACCAATCGCCACCAGAGCACACTCGAAGCTCGCGACCAACCAGTCATTCAGGACAAAGAATAAAACAGCCATGCCGCCGCCAAACACAATCATGAACGCACTGATCGCCAGCACCATGATGCGCACCCGGCGCACGTGGGTTGCCCTGAGGTCTTGCAGCACCAGATAGTTCAGTGGTTCATTTTGCATGCCGTGTTTCTTTGTGCAGTGCGGTTCGGATTGTGTCGGCTCCAACTATAGATTGAGCGCTGTTGACAAGCGTTCGGTTGCTGGCAAAGTCAGCGTCCAAAATCAGGTTCAGCAAAACGCCCTGGCGGGCCATCAGGCAAAAATGCCAAACGCCAGGGGTACTGCAAGCCGGTGGCGAGGTTTTCAAGCCGCACCGTTTGGGCATTGGCGGTTTGGGGTGGCAAACCGAATGCTATAACTAAAGTAGCGAAGAATGCATATCTCACGAGGACTAGCGGCACAATTACCTCCTGAAGTCAAGTCAAAGGGGTCAAAGCAAGTCTTTTGTGTCGTCAAAATGCGCTACAACATTCCACAACGTCCGGCAGCAAGCCAACCGAGTCGTTGATGTACCTGGCCAGCGTTTTGGGGACGATGATGACGACCACGGCACCTGCGCCACCAGCGCAGGCCCCTCACCTGGCCTTGGCAGAAAAAAACGGCCTGTGGCGGATGCCATGCCGGCATTGTCGCGCAACGCCTTGGATGACAATGCCGCATTGGACAAGGTCAAGGATTCACTGAAGTAGGCCTGCGACCCAACCCCGACTGACCGGAGCACTCTGATGAACAGCTTTTTCAAATTGGCACCTCTGCGGCGATCTCTTCGGCCACCTCTGCGGCGATCTCTTCGGCCATCACTTCGACCATCACTTCGACGATTGGCGGCGGGCTCTACCTGTCTGTTGGCATGCCTGTCCACTTTGCCGGGGACGGCGCAAGTTAGACCCGGCCCATCAGAAGTCGCGGCATTCCAGGGTCTGCACGCGGCGGCCCAGCAAGGGGACACCGGCAAAATCGTCAAACTGCTGGCCGACAAGGCGGACGTCAATGCCCGCGCCAGCAATGGCCGCACCCCCGTTCATGTGGCCACCTTCGCGCGCCAACGCGAGGCGATCAAGGCGCTGGCCCAGGGCGGTGGCGACCTGAACCTGCTGGAGAATGACCGCTACGACGGCGTGACCATCGCGTCCGTCGCCGACGACGAAGACACCCTGCGCACTCTGCTGAGCCTGGGCGCCAGCGCCAAACAGACCACCAGCCGCTACGACGGAACCGCCCTGATCGCCGCGGCGCACCTGGGCCACGACGGTGTGGTGCGCCAGCTGATCAAGGCCGGTGCACCGCTAGACCATGTCAACAACCTGCACTGGACGGCTGTGATCGAGTCCATCGTGCTGGGCGACGGCGGGCCGCGGCATCAGGCGACCTTGAAGGCCTTGATTGACGCCAAGGCCAATTTGCAGTTGACGGACCGCAGTGGCGCGACACCGCTGCAGCTTGCAAAGTCGCGCGGATTTGCGCAGATGGTGAAGATGCTGGAGGTGGCAGGAGCGAGGTAGGCAAGTGCTGAACGATTGCTCCAGGCTGTTGAAGTTTTAAATTCCGTTCGGGCTGAGCTTGTCGAAGCCCTTCGACCAGCTCAGGGCGAACGGTTCAAACATCACGGGGACGGACCAATAATCCGCCGGGAAGCACGGCCCTTGGATCGGGATGGTCCGTCAGATTGGCCTGTCAGTTTGGCCGACCCGCTTGCCTGCCTGCCTACACCGCGACAAAATAGGCCCAGGAGGCAAGCACCATGGCAGACAAACCGACCGTCATTTTCATTCATGGCATGTGGAGCCGGGCCTGGATGTGGGAGAACTGGCAACGCATTTTCCGGGCGGCAGGTTACCCGTACCAGGCCGTCACCTTACCCGGCCACGAGGCCGAACCCGACGAGCCGCCACCGGCCACTTTGCGTGGCTTGGGGATTAACGACTATGTGGATACGGTACTGGCCACCGTCAGAAAATGCCCCGAGCCGCCGATCCTGATCGGCCATTCCATGGGCGGCTTGATCGCCCAAATGGTGGCAGCCAAAGTCGGTGCCGGGGTGGGCGTGCGGGTGGGCGACCAGACCCGCGTTGCGGCGGTGGTGGGCGTCAACAGCGCGGCACCCGGCGCTGTGTTTCCACTGCGTTCCGTCACCCTGCCCGGCACGCTGCGGCATTTTGCCAACCCACTGCTTTATTTCAGCGCCTTCCGCCTGAACCCCTGGGAGGCGACTTACCTTTTGTTCAATGAATTTGATGCCCTGACCGCGCAAAAAATGACCGAAAAAGTCGTGCACGAGTCCGGCCGCGTGGCCTGGCAAATCGGGTTTGGACCGCTGAATCTGTTTGGCAGCAACCGGGTGAGCAAATCAAAGATCAAGGCGCCGATGCTTTTTGTGGCGGGTGAACTCGACCGCATCGTGCCGGTCGGCACCAGCCGCGCCACGGCCGCCTGGTACGGTGCCCAAGCAACTTACCGAGAATACCCCGACCATGCGCACTGGCTGTTGGGCGAGCCCGGGTTTGAAGTGGCGGTGAAGGACGTGTTGGCGTGGCTGGGCAGTGCCTTGGATTCAGCCCCGGTGGCTGCTCCAGACTGAGGCCAACTCATCGCTGGACTGCCCAAAGCCAAAAAAACTGACGCCGCGCTGCCGGTTTCTACCCACAACCTCGGCCCCTTTTCTGCGTGCCCGGGTGGCGCAGGACAAACTGGCCGACAACACGCAGACGCTGGGCTTGGTCGCCTGTGTCATCGCCAAAATGGCCCGTGGCGCGACCCAAAGACCGGTCAATCGGTGCGCACCACCACGCGGCCGCGCAGCTTGCCGTCCATCAGGGCTTGCGCCTTGTCAATGCTGCCTTCCAACGGCACTTCTTCGATCATGGATTCGAGCCGAGCCAAGTCCAGGTCGCGCGCGAGGCGGTCCCAGGCGCGTTGGCGTTTGGCCAGCGGGGCCATCACGGAGTCGATGCCCACCAAGCTAACGCCGCGCAGAATGAAGGGCATCACGCTGGTTGACAAATCCATGCCCTGGGCCAAACCACAGGCCGCCACCACGCCGCCATAACGGGTT
>JANYCG010000103.1 GCA_025360385.1 Burkholderiales bacterium
CGGCCAGCGGGTCAAAAGCCTTGCGGGCTTGGTGCTGGGCGGCGTTGGTGGCAGGTGGTTTGCTGTTGGACTTGCAAAACGCGGCCAGGCCATTGGCCAGCGCGGTGCGGTCGGCCATGTAGGCGTGCGTTGCATCGGTCTGCTCGGTCAGCGCGGCCAGCAGTGCCTGCCTGGGGGCTGCTGGCGCGGCGGCGATGTCTTGCACCGCCTTAGCTAAAGCAGCGAGCGGGGCGTGGGCGTCAGCGATGCCGTTTTCAAACACCCCAAGCGCGGGGCCAACGGCCGCGGCTTCGGTGCTCAGGCGGGTGAGGTAGCTTTGCACCAGCCCTAAAAACCGCGCTTGCTGCCCCCGATACAGCCACACAATGGCGGCCAGGTTGGCCTGCTGCTCAGGTGAAAAGTCGTAAATTTTGCGGGTGACTTTGCGGTACACGCCTCTAGCGTCGAGCATCAGCACCTGGTCTTTGCGTGCGGCAGGCTTGGCGCGGTCAAAGTGCCACAGTTCGCACGGCACGGTGCGGGTGTAGAAGAAGTTGGAGCGGATGGCGATCATCACGTCCACGTCACCTGTTTCCACCAGCTTGCGGCGCACCTCCTTTTCGCCATGCCCAGCGCTGCTGGCCTGGGATGACATCACAAAGCCGGCCCGGCCAGTGGGCGACAGGTAGCTGTGGAAGTACGAAATCCACAGGTAGTTGCCGTTGGATACGCGCTTGTCTTTGTTGACGCCGGGCAGGCCAAAGGGCAGGCGGCGGTCGTCCTTGACGCGCTCGGCATCGACCATGTCCACATTGAAGGGCGGGTTGGCCATCATGAAGTCGCAATGGCCCCACAGTGGGCGGCCGTCTTGCAGGCGGTGCAGGTCGTCGTAGAAGGTGTTGGCTTCCAGGATGTCGCCTTCCAGCCCGTGCACGGCCAGGTTCATCTTGGCCAGGCGGATGGTGGTGGCGGTTTTTTCCTGCCCGTAGAAGGTGACACGCTTCATGGTGTCGAGCCCCTCATGTTCGATGAAGTGGCTGCTTTGCACAAACATGCCAGCCGAGCCGCAGGCCAGGTCGGCCACCACACCGTGGTCGGGCTCGATGACGTTGACCAGGGTTTGCACCAGCGAAGGCGGGGTAAAAAATTCGCCGTTGTCTTGTGCGCCCTGCATGGCAAATTTCATCAGGAAATATTCGTAGATGCGGCCAAACACGTCGCCGGTGGCGTTGCGCAGGGCGTCAGAATCAAAGCTGCGCAGCAGGTCTTCCAGCAGCTTGTTTTCAAAGCGGTCGTAGTCGCGCGGCAGTTGCCCGGCCAGCGGCGGGAAGTCGGCCTCAATCGCATCCATGGCGTGGACCAGTGCTGTGCCCAGGTTGGCCCCAGAGGGTAGCTTGAGCAGGGTGTCGTACCGGGCGGCTTCAGGCAGCATCAGCGCGCGGCGCTTGATGAAGTCGGCCTTGCCCAGGGGGCGCTTGGGCATGGTGCCCGCCGCTTGTTCGGCTTCAATGGCTTTTACGGCGGACTGGTAGCGGTTGGTGGCGTGGCGCAAAAAGATCACGCCCAGCACCGGCATGCAATATTCGCTGCTGGTCAGTTTGGAATTGGCGCGGAGCTGGTCGGCGGCTTCCCACAGGCTGGATTCAATTTGGGAAATGTTGTGGAAGGCGTTGGCGGTCATCAGGTGGCTTCTTGTGGCTCGGCAATGCAGCCCCAATGCGGGATGCCCTGATGATTATGCCCGCCGTGGGGTGATTTTCCGCAAGCCAGCCTCGCTGACATCGGGGTTTCCCTGCTGGCAACGGGCCAAACCAGTCGTGACAATGGTTGAAAGGTCTAAAGGGATAT
The DNA here is from genome assembly GCA_025360385.1 of Burkholderiales bacterium. GTDB lineage: Bacteria > Pseudomonadota > Gammaproteobacteria > Burkholderiales > Burkholderiaceae_C > JANYCG01. Next base: position 1,828 of record JANYCG010000103.1, read on the forward strand.
TGAAATGAAAAACGCCAGCTATGCGCTAATGGAAACTGTCAAGATGGGCGACGCAGATCAGACTCTGGGTCAAGTTCAGCGGCTCAAAGCCACCTGTGCCTGCGCAAGCCCGCGCCGCGGCTTCCTGGGCGGCCTGCTGGCGCTGGGTGCCGGTGCGGTGTTGCCGGGCTGTGGCACGTCCCCCAACGCAGTTTCCCTGCGCGAGCGCATCGACACCCACCATCATCTTTTTTCACCAGCCTATCTGGCTGAATTGGCCAAAGTCAACCAGGCGCCACCCATCGTGCGCAACTGGTCGGTGGCGCGGACGCTGGACGACATGGACAAGGCCGGTGTGGCCACGTCCATCCTGTCGGTCACGACGCCGCAGGTTGGGTTTGCCGACGCCGCCAATGCGGCCCGCATCGCGCGTGAAAGCAATGAATGGGTGGCGCGCCTGGGGCAAGACAACCCCGGCCGCTTCGGCGCGTTCGCCATGTTGCCCATGCAGACCACCGACGGCGCCTTGCGCGAGCTGGCTTACGCGCTGGACGTACTCAAGGCCGATGGCATTGGCCTGTTGACCAGTTATGGCGACAAGTGGCTGGGCCACGCCGCGTTTGCGCCCGTGATGGATGAACTGAACCGGCGCAAGGCGGTGTTGTACACGCACCCGACCGACGCGGCCTGCTGCCTCAACCTGCTGCCTAATGTGCCCAACACCGTGGTCGAGTACGGCACCGACACCACGCGCACCATCACCGACATCGTGTTCTCCGGCACAGCGGCGCGTTGCCCGGACCTGCGTTTTATCTTCTCGCACGCCGGCGGCACCTTGCCGTTCTTGACCGAACGCCTCATCAAGGTGCCGGTGCTCAACCCCGCGCTGGCGGCCCGGGTGCCACGTGGCGTGTTGTTCGAGCTCAAGCGTTTTTATTACGACACCGCCTGGTCTGCTCACGCTATGGCGCTGGGCTCATTGACCAAGCTGGTGGATGTGTCGCAAATTTTGTTTGGCTCCGACTTTCCTTACCGTACGGGTGAGGACAACGTCAAGGGCCTGATTGACTACGGCTTTTCTGCTGCTGACCTGCACGCCATTGGCCGGGGCAACGCCTTGCGCCTGTTGCCACGCTGGGCCGCGTAATTTCAAAATGTCTGGCGCCGTCTTTACCGTAACCGTCCAAAAAACGCCCGCACATCGTCCACAAAAAAACCCGGTTGCTCAAACGCCGCAAAATGCCCGCCTTGGGTCTGAAAAGTGAAGTGCTGGATGTTCGGGAAATCGGCCTCTAGCCATTTGCGCACGGGCACCACAATTTCTTTGGGGTAGACCGCCACGCCGGTGGGCACGGTCACTGGCCCCAGGTTGCGGCCTTTGCCAAAACTCTCCCAGTAAATTCGCGCGGAGGAAGTGGCACTGTTGGTGGCCCAGTACAACATCACGTTGTCCAGCAGCTCGTCGCGGGTCAGGATGTTTTCTGGGTGGCCATCGCAATCAGTCCAGGCCCAAAATTTTTCTAGAATCCAGGCGGCTTGGCCGGCGGGGGAGTCGGCCAGGCCATAACCCAGGGTTTGCGGCCGGGTGGCCTGCTGTTTGGAGTAACCGCTGTCCCAGTCCTGGTAGTGCTTGATGCCGTCCAGCGCCAACTGCTCATGGGCGGTGGGCGTGCCGTCTATTTTGGGGCGGCTGCCCATGGCCAGCGTGACATGAATGCCGTCGCAATGGGCAGCATCTTGCGCCCCGATGGCACGGGTCACACCACTGCCCCAGTCGCCGCCCTGGGCAAAATAATGTGGGTACCCCAGGCGTGCCATCAGCGTGGCCCAGGTGGTGGCGATTTTTTCAACCGTCCACCCGACTTCTTTGGGCTTGCCTGAAAAAGCAAAACCCGGCAGGCTGGGGCAGACCACATGGAAGGCGTCGTCCGCGCTACCGCCAAAGGCCACCGGGTTGGTGAGCGGTTCAATCACTTTGTGGAACTCGACGATGGAACCGGGCCAGCCGTGGGTGATCAACAGCGGCCGCGCCTGCGGGTGCGGCGAGCGCTGGTGGATGAAGTGGATGTCCAGGCCGTTGACTTCGGTGATGAACTGGTCGAAGCGGTTCAGACGTGCCTCACGCGCACGCCAGTCATAGCCCTGCGCCCAATGGCGGCACATGTCCTGAATCCAGGCCAAGGGCGCTCCCTGGGACCAGTCGTCTACCAGTTCTGCGTCGGGCCAGCGGGTGGCGTTCAGGCGGGCTTTCAAGTCCGTCAACACGGCGTCGTCAATGGCAATTCGAAAAGGGCGCAGGGTGTCTGGCATGGTGTTGACCGGCGTGAATGTGGGCGCTAGGGTTTGATGAACTTCACCACGAACTCGTCTTTGGCTTGTGTCGGGTCTGGCGTGTTTTTGTCGCGTGGGTCGTTTGGATTGCGCAAGAAATCGGCTTGGGCCGCGAGCTTGAAGCCAGCGTTTTGCACCTCCCGGATCAAAAAGGCTTCTTCCATGCGGTGCAAGGTGCCGGCCTCGGAAATGCCGGTGCCTGGCCGGCCAGCGTGGTCGGCGATCACGTAAACGCCGCCGGGTTTCAAGCCTGCAAACACGGCCCGGTTCATGGCGTCGCGGTCCACGCCAGCATGGCCCAGGTCGTGGTAGTTGAACATCAGGGTCACGACGTCCAGGGCATTGGCAGCCAGCTCATTGGGAATGGGTGTGTCAAACGGGCGTACCACTGACATGATGTTGCCGGCGTTCGGATTTTTGGCGCGTTCCGCCAGTGCCTGGGCCGACGTGCGTCGCACCGGTGGGGCCGCGTTGGCAGCGGGAGCACGATCCGCCAGGGTGGCAGCGGGCAGTTGGGGGGACGCATTACCCTCGGGCACCACCGGCGGGCGTGCAGGTGCGCCGGGGTCACGCGGGGGCGGGCTTTGCCCATAGACTTTGCCCGCGGGGCCGGCCGCGCGCGCCAGCAGTTCGGTGGTGTAACCGCCACCCGTGCTCAAGTCAAAAGCCACCATGCCGGGTCGCACGCCGATGAAGGCGAGCATCTGTTCGGGTTTGCGCCGCAGGTCGTTGTTTTTGTCGGCGGCGCTGCGGTCCGGGCTGGCGACGATTTGGGCGATCCGGTCGGGCCCCAAAGGCGCGTTGGCGCAGGCCACCAGCAGCAGCGCAAACCAGGGCAACAACGCCTTGATGACATTCGTTTTCATGGTGGTCATTGCACGGGACATTCGGTGCGCAGTTGGCATGGGTTTCACTTTCGCGGTTTGGGCAAAGGCCAGTGTATCGAATTGTCGAATTTTTTGTTGGCCATAAACGCTATTAAAAAAATAGCTGCATATGCAGCATTTACGGGAACTTTAGGCACTTTTACCAATAGAGAACTGCCGCAGAGGCAATTTTGGCCCGGGGCGGTCTGTCTGGCCTAGAACCGCGCCGTCCACTTGTGCTCGTAATCCATGGTCCGGAAATGGTCCGCCACAAAGTCGATGAACGTGCGCACCTTGGCGGACAGGTGTTTGCGGCTAGGGTAGGCCAGGTTGATGGTCAGCCGGGGCAGGTCCCAAGCATCGAGCACGGGCACCAGGCGTCCGGCTGCAATGTCGTCGTACAAAATGTAGGCGGGCTGGATCAGGATGCCCAAACCGTCCAGTGCGGCTGTGCGCAATACCTGGCCGTCATTGGATTCGAGCAGACCCTTGACGTTGACGACAGTCACAGCGCCGTCACGTGTGAAACGCAGTTCATTGGGCTTGTTGGCATAGGTATAGATCAGGGTTTTGTGCAGGTTCAAATCGGCCGGCTGCCGGGGTAGGCCGTGCTGGGCGATGTAACTTGGCGACGCGGCCAGAATGCGCCGGGTTTCGGCCAGGCGGCGGACGGTGATGTTGGAGTCGGGTTCGACCTCTCGCGTGCGGATGGCGACGTCAATGTTGTTGTCGATGATGTCCAGGTAGCGGTTGGCTGCCTCGATGTGCACTGTCACGTTGGGATAACGCTCGGTGTAGTGGCGCAGCAGCGGCGCCACATGGTGCAGTGAAAACGACAGCGAGGCCGAGATGCGCAACACGCCGCTGGGGTTGAGCGCGGTGGCGTTGACGGCGGTTTCGGCATCTTTCAAGTCAGACAGGATGGCGCGGGCTTTCTGGAAGAACTCCTGCCCGGTTTCGGTGAGGTAGAGCCGCCGCGTGTTGCGCTCCACCAGGCGGGCGCCCAGGCGCGCCTCCATGGCAGACAGATGGCGGCTGGCGGCGGCGTTGGAGAGTTCGAGCGCCAGCGCAGCGCGGCTCAGGCTGCCGGTTTCGGCAATTTGCACGAACAATTCAATCTCGGTCCAGCGGTTCATACGGCTCTCGATGGCATGACAGTGATGGCGTTTGCTGAAAAAGTCTTTTGCGCGGCAGCGCGGCTTAATTTGTGGCTGGCCGCTACAGTGTAGTTTCGGGTGTGCAACACCACCCAATAACCTTTGGGAGACAGGCGTGAATGATGAGCTGCTTGAGCAGTTGAAGGTTCGGCAACTGGTGGAAAACTGGGCCGTCTGGCGCGATGCGGGTGACTGGGCGCGCTTTCGCACCGTGTGGCACGACGACGGCGTGATGATGGCCACCTGGTTTCAGGGCCCGTTTGAAGACTTCATCCGCGTCACCATTGAAGGCTGGAACAAGGGTGTGAGCATTCTGCATTTCCTGGGCGGCTCGTCGATTGACGTGGCGGGCAACCGGGCCATCGCCCAGACCAAGATGACCATCTCGCAGCGCGGCCTGGTGGACGGTGTGCCGTGCGACGTGGTCTGCACCGGCCGCTTTTATGATTTTTTTGAGAAGCGGTCTGGGCGTTGGGGCCTGGTGCACCGCCAACCGATCTATGAAAAAGACCGCGTCGATCCGATCGACCCTTCGGCCAAATTGCAGATCAATGCGGCTGAACTGGCGACGTTTCCCGAAGGCTACCGGCACCTGGCCTACATCCAGACCCGCATCGGTTATACCGTCAAACGCGACATGCCCATGCTCAAGGGCGACCACGTGCAAGACTTGTACCGACGGGGTGCCAACTGGCTGGCGGGTGAGGTCATTGAGCGCTAGCTCAACGCTGGCCCAACGCTTTTTCAACGTCCATTCAGAGCCTATTCAACCATGACTCAAGGTCTAACTTGCAAGGGTTTGCCAAAGCGCCGCTTCATTGGATTTTTGAGCAGGCTCTCAGTGTTGTTGCTCGTGAATTTTCTGGGTCATGGGTCTGCGTTGGCCCAGGAAACATATCCGAACCACCCTTTGAAGCTGATCGTTCCGCAACCGGCAGGCGGCGGATTTGACTTTGTTGGCCGAACCCTGGCGGACGCGTTGGCACCCTTGCTCAAGCAGCCCGTGGTGGTGGAGAACCGCACAGGCTCCGGCACTGTCGTGGGCACAGATGCAGCGGCCAAGGCGGCACCCGACGGGTACACGCTGCTGGTGGGGTCGGTGTCGAATCTGGCCCTCAATCCGGCCTTGTATCCCGCATTGCCGTACGACTCGTTGCGGGATTTTGAACCCGTCGGCCTGGCCGTCAGCTACAGCTACACCCTGATCGCCCGTAAAGACCTGCCATTTAAATCCCTGGCTGAGTTGGTGGTCTACGCCAGGGCCAACCCCGGTCGCCTGACCTATGCCTCGGCCGGCAATGGTTCTGGCCAGCATGTGTTGGCGGCAGCCTTGTGGCATCTTGCCAAGGTGCAACTGACCCATGTTCCCTACCGGGGTGCCCAGGCGGCCTACAACGATTTGCTGGGCGGTCGGGTGGATGTTTTTTTTGACCTGTCGCCCACGGCTCGACCGCAAGTTGAGGCGGGCAATCTGCTGGCGCTGGCCGTGTCCGGGGCCGGCCGCAGTCCCATGCACCCTTTGGTGCCCACGATTCGGGAAACAGGCGTTGCGGCATTGGAGCTTGAATCCTGGTTTGGGCTGTTTGTACCGGCCAAAACACCCAGACTGGAATTGGCCCGCTTACGGCAAGATGCCATAGCCGCCATGAAGTCTGCCGATGTGGTGGCGCGGTTTGAAAAAGCCGGTGGCCGCCCCCTGGCGCTGGGCGGCGAAGACGCCAGGCTGCTGGTCAAAAAAGATGTGGAGCGCTGGGGCTCGCTCATTCAAGACGCCGGTATCAAAGCGGACTAACTCGGCGTCCATGGTCAAACATATTGTCATGTGGAACGTCCGGGGCGCATCGGCCCGCGAGAAATTGGCCAGCATCGCGCGTCTTCGCGCTGCATTTGAGGGAATTCGGGGAAAAATACCGGGTATGACCTGCCTTGAGATCGGCGCTGACCGCAGTAAAGTGGACTACGCCTGCGACGTGGTGCTTTATTCGGAGTTTGAGTCGCAACAGGCGCTGGACGCCTATGCCAGCCACCCTGAACACCTGCGGGTGCGTGCTGAACTTGAGGGTCTGCGAGTAGCCCGCCACCAGGTCGATTATTGAAGTTTGTTTTTCGTTTCCATTCTTATTTTCATGTGAAGGATTTTTGTGAGCAAAATTGACACCGCCGCCTTGGACCAGCTATTTTTCAAAGCCCGCACTGCCAACGGCTTTCTTGACAAACCCGTGCCTCTGGCGCTGCTCAAAGAGGTGTATGACATCGCCAAAATGGGTGCCACGTCGATGAACACGCAACCCACGCGTTACGTGATTTTGCAGACACCCGAAGCCCGTGCCCGCCTGCTGCCCGCCATGGCCCCCGGCAATCTGGAAAAAACCCGCACCGCACCGGTCACCATCATCGTGGCCACCGACACCCGGTTTTACGAGCACATGGGCCAAATCTGGCACCGGCCTGAAGGCAAGGCCATGTTCGAAGGCAATGCCGGCCTGGCCGCCGCCACCGCGACGCGCAATGGCACCCTGGGAGGCGCCTATTTCATGATCGCGGCGCGGGCTTGCGGCCTCGATTGCGGGCCCATGAGCGGGGTAGACCTGGCCAAGGTCAACGCCGAATTTTTTGCCGATGGCCGCTTTCTGGCAAACTTCATTTTGAACCTCGGCTATGGCGACAACAGCAAACTGTTTGACCGCAACCCGCGCCTGGGTTTCGAGCAGGCCTGCACCGTGCTTTGATGGCCCGGCGCCGCCGTTGGCACACTTGCAAAAATTTGAATTGGAGAGCTGAGTATGGCGATTGAAACCCGCGCCGAAGACCTTGCCCAAGCGGTCATCGACCGCATGAAAGACTGCAAAGACCCGCGCTTCAAGAGTGTGATGACCTCGCTCATCAGCCACATCCACGCGTTCGCCCGCGAAGTGCAGCTCACGCCGCAAGAGTGGATGACCGCGCTTGAGTTTTTGACGGCCACCGGGCAAAAGTGTGACGACAAACGGCAAGAGTTCATTCTGATCTCGGATACCTTGGGGCTGTCCATGCAAGTGGTGGGCATCGCGCAAGCCAAGGCCATTGCCGCCAACCAGAATGCTGTGTCCGCCACCCCGGCCACCGAGGCCACCGTGCAAGGCCCGTTCTTCATCGAAGGCGCGCCGGTCTTGCCTTTGGGTGCGGACTTGCAAGGCAGCCTGGCTGGCGACCCCACCCACTACAGCGGCAAAGTGACTGACCTGGACGGGAAACCCGTGCACAACTGCGCGTTTGATGTCTGGTCCAGCGACACCGAAGGTTTTTACGACGTGCAAATGGGCGAGAACCCGCCCATGCAGTTGCGCGCCCAGTTACGCACCGACGCACAGGGGCGGTATGACTTCTGGAGCGTCAAACCCGCCAAATACCCGGTGCCGATTGACGGCCCGGGCGGGGCCATGTTGCTGGCCATGGGACGCCACCCGTTTCGGCCTGGGCACATGCACATGATGCTGCGTGCTGAAGGGTTTGCCCCGCTGGTCACGCACCTGTTTGTGTCAGACAGCGAATACCTCGATTCTGATGCGGTGTTCGGCGTGCGTAACAGCCTGATTGTTGACTTCAATAAACACCCGCCTGGCGTGGGTCCCGGGGGCCGGGTGCTGGACAAACCGTGGCAGAGTTGCACCTATGACTTCAAGCTCGTCCCCAACGCCTGACCGCCAGCCTGATCGCCCACATGAGCGAAGAGCTGGACAACCCGATCGGTTTTGCTTTGTTCAGTGAGGCCGCGCAACGGGCAATATACCGGCACCGTGCCGACCGGTTTTGTGGCGGCGCACTGATTTTTACAACAGGAGACAAACCATGACAATGTTGAAAAACCTGGTGGCTTGCATCGCCACTGCCGTCACCGTGGCGCTGGCGCCTGGGCTGGCGCACGCGCAAGGCGCACCCATCCGCATTGGCAGCACGCTGGCGCTGACCGGGCCTTTGTCGGCCACGGCCATGACGCACAAACTGGTGGGCGAAATTTATGTGGAGCAGCTCAATGCACGGGGTGGCTTGCTCGGCCGCAAGGTTGAATGGATTGTGAAAGACGATCAGTCCAAACCCGATTTGGCCCGCACCCTTTACGAGCAGCTAGTCACCTCGGACAAAGTGGATTTGCTGATGGGCCCTTACGCCACAGGTGCCATTTTGTCGGCCATGGGGGTGGCGCAGCGCTACAACAAGGTTCTGGTTCACCACACCTTCGGCATTCCGTCGCTGTCCAAATATGACATGGCGTTTCCAGCCTGGTCGCTTGGCTCCGACCCCGGCAATACCGTGCCCAATTCGGTGTTTGATGCCCTGGCCGCGTCGCCCAAGCCACCTAAAACTATCGCCATCGTGACCAGCAAGTTCCCGTCCATCCACTTCATGTCACTGGGTGCCCGTGAAGTCGCGAAAAAGCGCGGCCTGCAAGAGGTTTTGTTTCTGGAGTGGGACTTTGGCAACCGCGACTTTGGCCCGATTGCGGCCCGTGTGAAAGACGCTAAACCCGACCTGGTCTGGATGGGCGACATCGCGCTGGAAGGCAATATGCTGCTCGACGCCATGAAGAAGATTGACTACGTGCCGCCGCTGCACTTTCACACCTACCCGGCGCCCGGCCCCATGACCAAATCGCCCGAAGGCAAAAACGCGATTTCACTGACCATTTTTGAGGAACACGCGCCCTTCAGTGACAACGCTCTGGGCGCAGCCTTCATCAAAACCTTCAACGACCGTGCCGCCAAGGCGGGTTTGCCCGACACCTCGGTCGAAGTGCAGGCGGCCGCCTCGTTCTCGGCATGGCAAATTCTCGAAGCCGGGGTCGTCGGGGCCAAAAGTTTTGACGACAAGGCGATTGCCGCCTACCTCAAGGCCAACCGCATCGACACCATCCACGGCAAATTGCGCTTCAACGGCCCGGGCAATTACGGCGACGACCTGATGAAGATCAAGCAGGTGCAAAACGGCAAATGGGTGGTGGTCTGGCCAGCCAGTTATGCGCCGTCGGGTGTGAAGCTGCAAGTGCAATAAGGCATGAGCGTCCCCAGTTTCAACCTGCTCGCCCAGTCCATTCTTTCAGGCATTTTCATTGGCAGCCTGTACGGTCTGGTGGGCCTGGGGCTGGGGTTGACTTGGGGCTTGCTGCGCCAAATCAATCTGGCGCATTTTGGTTTTGTGTTTTTGAGCGCATACCTCAGTTACCACATGGCCACGGTCTGGGGCTTTGACCCCTTGCTCACCCTGCTTGTCCTGCCGCCCGTGTTTTTCATGCTGGGTGCGGCGATGCAATGGGTGCTGTCGCGGTTTGAGATTTCACCCTTCAACTCGCTCTTGGTCACTTTCGGTCTGACGGTGATGATTGAGAGTTTGGTGCAAGCCATCTGGACAGCGGATTTCCGCCGCCTCGAGTCGGCCTACAACAACAAAAAGTTTGTAGTCGGTGGCTTGTTTGTCCCCGTGCCTGAACTGATCACCTTGGTGTTGGCCTTGGTGATTTCATTTGCCGTGTGGGCGGCGATGCGTTACACCGACCTGGGCAAAGCCTTGCGCGCCATGGCTGAAGACGCAACCGTCGCTGCGGCATTTGGCATCCACGAAAAAGGCCTGTCGCTGGTGCTGGCGGGCGTCTGCGCCGCGCTGGCAGCGGTGGCGGGCATTTGCCTTGCGCTGACCTTCACGCTCACGCCCTCGCAAATTTTCGCCTGGGTCGGCGTCGTGTTTGCGTGTGTCATGCTGGGCGGCCTGGGCAGCGCCCTGGGGCCTCTGGTGGCGGGCATCATCATCGGCGTCAGTGAAGCCATCACCATGGCGGTGGCTTCGCCCTCCTGGGCACCCATCGTCTCGTTTTCTCTGCTGATTGTGATGTTGCTGTTTCGGCCCGGCAAGGCGGGGCACTGAGTTCATGCCATCCGGACAAAACCCTGATCATGCCTAGGTCTGGCGTCGGCATTCTGCTGGCTGGTGCACTGCTGGCCAGTGTGCCCTGGCTGGGCCTGCCGGCCTTTTACGAATCCTTTTTGTACCTGATTTGCCATTGGATGATCCTGTCTCTGTCTTGGAACATCCTGTCCGGTTATTCAGGTTATTTCTCTTTTGGGCACGGCGCTTTTTTTGGCGTGGGCATGTACACCTCGGCCGGCTTGTCGGCCAACCTGAACTGGCCATTTTTATGGACCTTGCCCGCTGCTGCCCTGATGGCCGCCCTGTTGGGCCTTGGCCTGGGCGTGGTGGTGTTCCGGGTCAAGGCGGTGCGCGGGGAACTGTTTGCCCTGCTGACCCTGGCCGTCACCTTCGTGGTCGGCACCGTGATTTTGAGTACCCGCATTGACGGCGGCCCCGGCGTGTCGCTGGCCGGCGTGAAGGTGCCAGAACTGGGCCCCAGCGCCTCGTCGTCGATTTACCTGATGGCCCTAGTGGCAGCGGTGGGCACGCTGCTGATTGCACAGCGCATCCATGCCTCCAAACTCGGCAGCGGCCTGTTCGCCATTCATGATGACGAAGACGTGGCCGAGGTCATGGGCGTGCCCACCCTGCGTTACAAAATTGTGGCCTTTGCGGTGTCGTGTGCACTGGCGGGTTTGGCCGGCGGCATCCACGCGCTGTTTGTCAACTACGTCACGGCGGGCGAGACCTTCACCATCACCGTGCCGCTCACCGTGGTGCTGATGAGTGTGTTGGGTGGCACGCGTTACTGGGCGGGTCCGGCCGTCGGCGCCACGGTCATCACCTGCCTGCTTTTCGCCTTCACGGCGGGTGACCATGCGCTGGCGGGCAAGGCGGCGTTTGGGGCCATTCTGGTCGCTGTCATCCTGTTCATGCCCGATGGCATTTTGGCTTTTGTTGCCAAAAAATATGCCCAGAAAAAAGATGCGCCATCACCCGCGTGGCGGCCTGGCACCCTTCAACCCGCCCTTGCTGATCAGCCCCCGCTGCCCGTTCGGCCTGAGCCTGTCGAAGGCATCAAAGAGCCAGGCCAAGCCCACGCGACGCGGCGAGCCGTCACCAACCAACCCCTGCTCGAGGTGCGCCAACTCTCCAAAGCCTTCAAAGGCGTGCAAGCCCTGGACGGCATCAATCTGCAAGTGTTTGAGGGTGAAATTTTGGGCTTGCTGGGTCCCAACGGCTCCGGCAAATCGACCTTCATCAATGTCGTGAGTGGGCATTTTGCAGCGACTGGTGGTGAGATTGTGTTTGATGGCCGCGCCTTGACTGGTTTGCCCGCGCACTTGGTCGCCCAGGCCGGCATTGCGCGCACCTACCAAATTCCGCGCCCTTTTGCCCACATGACGGTGCTGCAAAACGTCGCTTTGGTGGCCATGTTTGGCGCGGCAAGTTTGAGCCGCCCCGACGCCACGGCAGAGGCCTGGAAGTGGCTCGAATTCACCGGCCTTGCGACCAAGGCCAATCACCTGCCCGACGACTTGAACCTGCATCAGCGCAAGTTTCTGGAATTGGCCCGTGCCCTGGCCGCCCGGCCCCGCCTGGTGCTGCTGGACGAGGTGCTGTCGGGCATGACACCCGCCGAGATCATTGAGGCCATTGCCTTGATCCGAAAAATCCGCGAGCGCGGTGCCACCATTGTGTTTGTGGAACATGTGATGCACGCCGTGATGGCGCTGGCCGACCGCATCGCCGTGTTGAACCATGGCCAGCTGATTGCGCTGGGCGAGCCGCAAGCCGTGATGAAAAACCCGGCAGTGATGACCGCCTACCTGGGCATCGCGGTCGCCGATCAAGCTGGTGCTTCCGAGGTAAACGAGGCAAGAGTCCCCATCAATAATGCATAGTGTGCTATTTATAGTGTAGCAAATTAAATGTTGAAACTGACTGACCTCCAAGTCCGCTACGGCGCTGCCCCGGCCCTGTGGGGCGTGAGCCTGCAAGTGCAAACGGGCGAGCTGGTGTGTGTGGTCGGCCCCAATGGCGCGGGCAAATCAACCCTGATCAACGCCATTGCCGGGCTGCACAAAGCCAGTGGTGGCACGCTTAAATTCAACGGGCAGGATATCTCTGCCTTGCCGAGCCATCAGTTTTGCCAGGCGGGCATGGCCATCGTGCCCGAGGGCCGACGCCTGTTCACCGGCATGACGGTGCTGGAGAACCTCGAGCTTGGCAGCTTCATCCCGTCGGCCAGGATGCATCGCAAGCAGTCGCTCGAGCAGGTGCTGGCGCTATTCCCGGCCCTGGTCAAAAAGCTACCCAACCTGGCCGGGTCTTTGTCGGGTGGGCAGCAGCAAATGGTCGCCATCGGCCGCGCCCTGATGGCCCGGCCCAAACTGCTGCTGCTGGACGAGCCGTCGCTCGGCCTGGCCCCGGTCATCGTGCTGGAAATGTTCAAAGCCATCCAGGGCATCAATGCCCAGGGCACCTCCGTGCTGCTGGTCGAGCAAAACGTCGCCTTGGCCATGCAATTGGCCAGCCGTGCCTATGTGATGGAAGAGGGCCGCATCGTCGCCGAAGGCCAGGCCAGCGAGTTGATGACGCGGCCTGAAATCAAAAAAGCCTATCTGGGATTGGATTCAGATTGAGCCTGTCCATCATTGCAGACCCGTGGTTCTACGCGGTCGCGATCCCGGCGGTGCTGCTGCTGGGCATCAGCAAAAGCGGCTTTGGCGCGGGCATGGGCTCACTCGCCGTGCCGATGATGGCCTTGACTGTCACCGTGCCGCAAGCCGTGGTCATCTTGATGCCCATCTTGTTGCTGATCGACCTGTTGGGCATTGCCGCGTTCCGCAAAGACTTTGACCGGGCCTTGCTGAAGTTTCTGCTGCCGTTTGCGCTCTTGGGCACCGTGATTGGCACGTTCTTGTTCAAGGCGCTCAGTGCGTCGCTGGTCGCTGGCCTGGTGGGTGGCTTTACCTTGCTGTTTCTGGCGCAGCGTTTGCTGTTTCCACCGCGCAAAGACAGTCCGCCACCACCCAAATGGATGGGCGCGATTTTGACCACCCTCAGCGGCTTCACCAGCTTCATTGCGCATGCGGGCGGCCCGCCTTTGAACGCCTACGTCATCCCGCTGCGCCTGGCCCCCGTCACCTTCACCGCCACCCTGGCCTTCCTGTTTTTTGTGGTCAACCTGTCCAAATGGATTCCCTACGCCTGGCTGGGCTTGATCGACAGCCGCAACATGGCCACCTCGCTGGTGCTGCTGCCCTTTGCGCCCCTGGGCGTGTGGCTGGGCGTGCGCATCGCCAGGCGCATTGGCCCGACGCTTTTTTACCGGCTGGTGTACGGCGGCATGTTTCTGACCGGGCTGAAATTGATGTGGGATGCGGTGGCCGGTTGACAGTCAAATGCTATGTTTATGGCAGCTAACTATTCAGCACTGACAGGGACTTTTGCGATTTTTTCTCCCATCTACCGGATTTCAGCCAAATCCACCTGGTCCAGCCGCACAAACACCAGGCCACGGCGCAGCAACTCGATCAGGCCTGGCGCCAGCCCTTCGTAAGTTTGCCCCTTGGGTTTGTTCATGTGGGCAATGATGACGTCGCCGCCTTGCACGTGGCGCATGCGTTGCAGCACCTGGGCCTGGCCCAGGCTTGCACCCGCGTCGGCGTTGACTGAAAAGCCCGCGATCTTGAAGCCCATGTGGCGGATTTCGTCAGCGGCCTCCTGGTCATATTCCGCCGTTGCGCCCCGGTACCAGTGGCTGGGCACGCCAAAGGCCTGCTGGATCGCCAGCGCCCCTTGGTTGACCTCGCGGCGCAGGTGCAGCAGGTCGGGCTCGCCCGTTATGCCATAAACCTTGCGGCCTTGGCCGATGACGGCGGGGATGTGGTTTTCGCCGTGGTCTTCTATGTCAAACAGGTCAAGCCGGGCTTTGAGGATTGCGACCCCATGCGGGTTTTTCAGTAGCCATTTTTTTGTGACAAACAAGGTGGCCGGGATGCGGTTACGGATCAAAAAATCAAGCAGCTCTTCGTCAAACGCGCCAGAGCAGGCGTCCAGGGTCAGTGCGACTTGCTTGCTTTGGGGTGCGCTGGCGCCTGGACTGTCGGCGCCGCCAAGTGGCGTGCTGCGTGCCGGCGTGTTGATTCTGTCGTGGATTTCAACGGGCCGGGTTTGCGCAGTGGCGGCGTTGGGCAGGGTCAGGGTCAGCGCAACGGCGGCTGCCAGCAGTGTGATTGGCGCTTGAATCTTGCTGAAGCTGATTTTCATTTGCTACATTATATGTAACAAACTATTCAATAA
>JANYCG010000144.1 GCA_025360385.1 Burkholderiales bacterium
CGGCCACTGAAGGCGCAAGCACAGCAGCGACAATCGGCCCATGACGCAAGACTTGAACCCCCCGACCGACGTGGCTTCGCGCGCATTGTGTGACGCGTGCGCGGGCATCCAGCGCAACTGGCGCAAAGCGCCTGGCCACCCCGAGCTGATGCAAGGCAAGAACCGCTCGGAAACGCATCCCCACGGCCAGGTCACCATCACCCGCTACCGCTGCGAGCGCTGCGGCACCTTGTGGGACTATGAAAACAACAAGGTCAACCGCCACGCGGGCTGGTCCGTGGTGGGCGGCTGATACAACCCAAGGCCCAGCGCGGGTTCAGCTGCGCCGTCGTTGAATCCAGCCAATGCAGCTTGACGCACTGACGGCCTGTCACCCCCCTTGCCAATGCCCATCACCACAGACACCCTGCGCCGCTACGCCGTGGCGCGCACCCTGTTTGCGCCCACCACACTGGCGCGCGCCATTGCCAAACTGGGTTTTGTCCAGGCCGACCCGATACGCGCACCGGCGCGGGCGCAAGACCTGACTTTGCGCCACCGCGTCAAAGCTTACCGCGCAGGGGACCTGGAGCGCCGTTACCCAAAGTTGCCCATTGAAGAAGACTTTTTTGTGAACTACGGCTACCTGCCACGCGCCACGCAAGCGCTGATGCACCCACGCACGCCCAAAACGGCGCCCCCGCCCGCCCGACGCAAACAAATGGACGAGGTGCTGGCCTTTGTGCAAGCCAAGGGCGTGGTGCACCCGCGCACGGTGGATGCGCACTTTGCCCACGGCAAGTCGCGCAACTGGTTTGGCGGCTCCAGCAATGCCAGTACCCAGTTGCTGGATGACATGCATTACCGCGGCCTGCTGCGCATTGCTGGGCGTGCCAGTGGGGTGCGAACCTACGCGTTGCCGCTTGGCGTGCAAAGCGTGCAAGACCGGCAGGACGCGCCAGAAGCGCCTGACGCAGACCAGTCCATGGATGCGCTGGTGGATGTGATCGTGCACAAATACGCGCCCCTGCCGGAGCGGTCTTTGAGCGAACTGATCAGCCACCTGCGTGGCGGCACGCCGCAGTGGGCGCATCTGCGGCAAGCTGCACTGGCCCGCGCCAAAGCGCGCCTGAGCAGTGCCTTGGTGGATGGGTTGACCTACTACTGGCCCGCTACCGAAAACCCCGCTTCGCGTCGCCATGCGCCCCACGACGCGGTGCGCCTTCTGGCCCCGTTTGACCCGCTGGTGTGGGACCGCCGTCGCTTCGAACATCTGTGGGGCTGGGCCTACCGGTTTGAAGCCTACACACCCCCGCTCAAGCGCGTGCGCGGCTACTACGCGCTGCCGCTGTTGTGGCAACACCAGGTGATTGGCTGGGGCAATGTGTCCGTGGCGGGCGGACAAATGCACGTGGCGCTGGGCTACGTGTCCAGCCAGCCGCCGCGCGGCACCGCTTACCCGCGCTCGCTGGCTGAAGAGTTGAACCGGCTGCGTGTTTTTTTGCATTTGCCTGGAACAACCGACGCTGTCAGCGGCATTTGATTTGACGCATTTTGCTTCATATTTAATAGCTGAATAAGCTTTATTGACGGGGATTTCAGGCCTTTTTGCGTCTACTAAAGCCGCCCCTGCTGGCGCAGCAACTGGGCGCGATCCCGGATGCCGGCCTGTCCGTGGCGCAGGGTTTCGGCGCTGGTGTGCACCGAGTACGGCCCGGTCAACAAATCGTGCGGGTGCACCTCGCCTGAGCCGAGCATGAAGACCGTGTCGGTCTGCGCCACAAAGTGGACAGGGTGGGCAGAGGCGTCAAACACCAGCAGATCGCCCCCGCGCACGGCTGCGGGCGCTGTCAGTGCGCCCTCACCCACGGCGACCCAGGCCACGCTGTGGCCCGCGGGGGGATCGAAGCGCCATGTCTCTGCGGCTTTCAGGTGAACAGCCAGGTAGGTGAGTTCTGAGGGTGCCGGGATCGGGCTGGTTTGCCCCGCATACGTGCCCAACAACACGCGCGCTGGCCCGGCACGGGGCACGTCTTGTGGCCCCAGGTAAATGCTGTAGGCCGTGGCCAGCTCCAGGGCAGGCGGCATGGCCACCCAGAGCTGAAAGCCCAGCACGTGCTCATGGTTGGCTGGTGCCCCGGTATGCCAGACGCCGCCGCCGGCCATCATCCACTCCACACCGCCGGTGGGCAAGGTGCCGCGCGCGCCATGCTCGCCGGTGGTGTCTTCGTAAGCGGCCTGGCCGTGGATCAGGTAGGTGAGTGTGGCAATGCCGGAGTGCGGGTGCATGCCAAAGCGAGGCGGCTCGCCGCCTGCCGGGGATTCGAAGCGGTCCAGAAAAATAAAAGGCTTCAGCACCTGGCCCAGGTCAGCCGGGCTGACCAGGCGCGTGATGGTGCCATGGCCGCTGCCGCGGGTGCGGTGCAGGATGGCGCGTTGGCTGGGTATAGGTGCAGCGAAGGCGGGTGCAGCGAAAGCCGGTGCGACGAAGGCGGCGTCGGTGAAGGCGGGCTCGGACAGGGCCATGGTGATCTCCTTGATCCGTGAATCATAGGTCCTCGGCCGGTCGGTGCTTATTGAACCGGCCCGATGAAATTAAAAGTTACGTTCGGGTTGAGCCTGTCGAAACCCCTCGACCCTTCAACCCCTCGACCCTTCAACCCTTCAACCCTTCAACCCTTCAACCCTTCAACCCTTCGACAAGCTCAGGACAGGCCGAGCTCAGCGCGAACGGTTTGTCCTTGACCCGGCCGCAATCGACCAGAACTTCAGCGCCTCTTGAATTTTTTCAATTTAGCGCTTTTAATTTAATAGCTATTCACGCACTATTGACGGGGACTACAGCCCAATATGCTCTTTGTTTTGCGCTGCAATGGTGCGAAAGCCTGCTGACACCCGCGGGTCAACCGACACCGTCTGCCAGAACGCCGACGCCAGCGTTTTGGCACGATCCCATTCGGGCAGCGTGGCGGCGGTGGGTTGCAGCGGTCGGGCGCTGAAGTCGCGCGGCACCAGCTCGCCCGCGACGGGCGCATAAAGCATGGGCAACATGTCGTAGGTGGGGGACAAGGTCCAGTCGTCGTTATGCAGCAGCAATGAGATGTTGCCGTAGTGCCGATCGGTGTTGGCGATGAGCACGCCAAAGGCCTCCAGCAGGCACAGGATGCGGGCGTCGGCAGACGTGAGCAGATGCCGGGCGGCCATGCGGTTGGCGGTGGCGGCCCAGTTGTCCATGGCCCCCACGTACTGGGCGTCATAAACTTGCAGCGACACCATGCCAATGCGGCCGCTTGGGCTATTGGCGGTGGCGTTGCGCACGGTCGTGCGGTCAAACCGCTCAGACTCCAAAAACACCCGGCCCGCTGCGGCAAACACCTGCGTGCGGGCAGCTGCAATGCCCGCGTCGGCCAAGGTGCGCAGCGCGAGGTGCTCGCACACCAACAGGTCGCGGCTGCGCTCGTCCACCGTTGAATCACCCGCGGGCGAGAACTTGACCAGCACGTGCCGCCCGGCGGTGAGGGTGCAAAACTTGGGTTGCTCGCCGCCGGCCGATGAGCCCGGATGCGTGCCCTGCATGGCTTGATCGGCCAGACGCGGATAGTCGGCTGCCGAGCCAGCCTGTGAAGCGCGGCCAGGCAAACTGTGATAGCGCTGGAACGCCGCCTCGCCCACCACGAGGTTGCCCGGCAGGTCGTCGCCAAACAGGCACAAGGCGCGCAATACGTCGTCGTCGTTCCAGTTGCGCGGGTCGCTGCCCAGTTGCAGATCGGGGTGGGCGTGGGCGAAGGTGCGGCCCATGAAGCCCTGCGGGCGCATGTCGTCCAGAAACCAGGGCAAGCCGCCATGCAACGCGCTCACACCGTCGGCCTCGTCCACCCAAAACGCGCCGCCCTGCAACGGCACCAAGCGCGCAAATGGCGAGGCCCGGCCCAGGGCGTCCACCCGCATGACCGGCACGCTGCTGCCGACGCCGGGCACGGCACGCGGCAACACATAACGCTGCGAACGTGCAGCCCCCACTTTTTGCACCTGGCCCGACTGGATCAACGGTGCCAGTGCCCGGGACGCGGTGGGCTGGCTCACGCCCAACTGGTCTTGCAGTTCGGCGCTGGTGGCCACGCCACCCCGCCCGCGCAGGGCTTGCAAGGCTTTTTGGCTAAGGTCAACGGTTTGGGCCATGGATGAATATATGAATAAATATTTATTCTATAAATACATTTAAATTCAATACTTTACTGATTTTTATGAATAAATATTATAGAAATTTTACAAGCTTCGAATAAGGCCTTCAACAACAGGCGGCAATCAAGCGACGCGCCCTGGGCTTGCAAGGCACCGAGCCCCGGACAGGACCGCAATGATGGCGGCCTCATCCAGAACGCCAAACCGGGCATTGTGATGCTGTGTGAGCGGGCCGTGCCCGGGCATCACGCCGCCGTCGGCGTCATAACCCACCGCCTTGAATTTCCATACGCCGCCCGCCCATTTGAGGTTGCCCAGGTGCCTGCCTTGAGCTGACACCACACGCCAGGCTTGGTCAGTCTCGCGGCTGATTTTGAGGCTGTGGGCAAGTTGTGGCATGGGTTTGGTGCAGTGGCAAAGACGTGAAAAACGCGCCCGGAAGCGCGTTTTTCAGAGTCTCAGTATGCTATTATTTAAGCAGCAAACTATTCAGCCCCGATAGGAACATACGCCCTATTTTGCCAACACGCGGGCCATTTCAAGGCATTTGTTGGAATACCCCCATTCGTTGTCGTACCAAGCGACAATTTTGACGAAGGTGCCGTCCAGCGCAATGCTGGCGTCAGCGTCAAAAATCGAAGTGCGGGTGTCGCCGCGGAAGTCGGTGGCAACCACCTTGTCTTCGGTGTAGCCCAAAATGCCCTTCAGCGCGCCTTCTGATTGCGCCTTCATCTCGGCGCAGATTTCCTTGAGCGTGGCTTCCTTGTTCAGCTCGCAGGTCAAGTCCACCACCGACACATCCGACGTCGGCACGCGGAACGACATGCCGGTGAGCTTTTTGTTGAGTTCTGGAATCACCACGCCCACCGCCTTGGCCGCGCCGGTGCTGCTGGGGATGATGTTTTCCAGAATGCCGCGGCCGCCGCGCCAGTCTTTGTTGCTGGGGCCGTCCACGGTTTTTTGGGTCGCGGTGGCGGCGTGCACCGTCGTCATCAGGCCGCGTTTGATGCCCCATTTGTCGTGCAGCACCTTGGCCACGGGCGCCAGGCAGTTGGTGGTGCAGGACGCGTTGCTGATGATGGCCTGGCCTTTGTAGGTTTTGTCGTTGACGCCGAAGACAAACATCGGCGTGTCGTCTTTGCTGGGTGCCGAGATGATGACTTTTTTGGCACCAGCGGCCAAGTGCTTTTCAGCGCCCGCCTTGTCCAGAAAAAGGCCGGTGGATTCAATCACCACGTCGGCCCCCACCTCGCCCCATTTCAGGTTGGCCGGGTCACGTTCCTGCGTCAACCGGATGCGCTTTCCATTGACGATCAGCGTACTGCCGTCCACCGCCAGAGTACCCTCAAAGCGGCCGTGCACCGAGTCGTACTGCAACATATAAGCCAGGTAGTCCGGCTCCAGCAGGTCGTTGATGCCGACGATTTCGATGTCAGAAAAATTTTGCACCGCGCTGCGAAGCACGTTGCGTCCGATGCGGCCAAAGCCGTTGATGCCGATTTTGATTACCATAGTTAGCTCCGATTAAAAATCAATAGTTCAACCGCCAAATTGCGGTTGCTGTCTTAGCCATCCAACTCTGCCGTTCATTGAGTTGAGATCGTGTCCACTTGTTCCAGCCGAAGCTGCTCGACAGCTTGTAGCCGCTCTTTGCATATTCAATCTTCTTGTCCCCGATGGGAAGACGATCCACTCTTCGATTGGCACCTGCTTCGAGCAATGTGTAGTTGCCCAGTCGATAGACATCCATACCGGCATCAGGGAACACTGCCGTCCAACCCTCATCAGGGTTTTCCGGAAGAATATGTTCGACCGTGGCGCCATCGTTCTGATAAGAACGCTGATTGCCGCTCAACTGGTTTTCAATCGCAAACAAAACGTAACGCACCAATTCGCGGTTATTGGGCGTTTGGATTTTCGCCAATTCAAAATCGGCCTCGAACTGCTCGTCAGAAACATACAGTGAACGCAGACTCGCCAATAGCTGCGCAGCCGTCGCAATTGCGCCCTGTCTTACTTTTTGCGCGGCGTCCACGTACGCACGCTCCATTGGCTGGGTATTCAACTTCCCAATCACGATGTACCTGAACGAGATGACAGAGCAAATCCTCAAAACCGCAACGAAATCTGCCCGCATATGCTTCCACGCGGCGAAGAGCAAGGGGTAACACTGTGGCACGTTAAATAAGGCGATTTCTGCTACATGTTTTCGCGCCGCAGGGGCTTCCAGCCACAGCTCATCGTCGGGATTGCGCAAGGCAGAATAAAGTACAGAAACCAGCTCCAACTCATCTAGCAAAGACGTTGCATCGTCATGCTTCTTTACTGACTCACGAACTTCCTTGAAAAGTCTGGGTGGTCTCGTTACCCCGTGATGAGAATTCCAATAGTGCCGCAGAAGCTTGGGGAATTCCTTTTCACGATTAGAGGTGATTCGATTCCATTGATCTTCTGCGACATCTATGGCATTTTCATCGAGCCCAAATCGGGAAAACAGATAGTTTTTCAGCAAATCTGTAACGGTGAGTTGTGTGCCTCTTGCGTTCAGTGTTTCAAACACTGTGTAAGCGTCCATTTCGTCGCTAACCAAAATCTGGATGAAAAGCAATTTGTCAGAAACGGCGTCGAGAAGGTGGCTTAAGCCCGCAGCATCATGGCCTGCACCGAAACGGTCTTGCAACTTAGTCTCAAAATAGTTGAACGCGCGCAACATCAGTTTTTCGGACTCGCGTAGCCGGGTCGGCGCAACCGGCTTACGAAGCTGCAAAAGCGTGCTCTTAAAGAAAGCGGCATCGTTCCGGTTCAACTCAAGACGACTAGTCTCAACTAACGAAGCTGCATCCTTAGCGCGTAAAAATCGCCCTCTATACAACTGGGCTCGCTCATTGTTGGCCGCCTCGTCGTGGCCGTTAGTCGCCCATGTCTCAAGACATTGGACAGCCCCCAACACAAAAAGGGTCAAGGTTACCAAGCGCTGTTGGCCGTCAATAACTTCAAAATGCTTTCGAGTTTCATGGGTCTTGAGAACAATTGCCCCCATGTAATGTTCTTTGTCATTTTGGGCGGCGGCAATCAGGTCTTGCCACAGATCTTCCCACTGGTCTTCATCCCATTTGTAGTTCCGTTGAAATCTTGGTACTGCAAATGTACGCCCGTTAGTAAATAACTCGCCGAACGTTGGCGTGGCAGTATTTAATAGCAAAGATGAAGTCATGGTAGTTAGCTAACCAAAACCTTCTCCACCGTGGCCGCCACATTCTCTGCCGTGAAGCCAAAGTGCTTGAACAGCAACGGCGCGGGCGCGGACTCGCCATAGGTGTCAATGCCCACCACGGCCGCGCAGCCGTATTTCCACCAGCCGGCGGTGACGCCCATTTCAACCGCAATGCGCGGGATGCCCGCAGGTAGAACGGCGCGTTTGTAGGCGTCGGTTTGTTTGTCAAACGTGGTGGTGCTGGGCATGGAGACCACGCGCACAGCAATTTTTTGGCCGGCCAGCAGCTCTTGCGCTTTCAGGGCCAACTGCACCTCCGAACCGGTGGCGATGATGACGGCTTGGGTCTTCTTTTTGAGGCCGACTTCAGACGGCTCGGCCAGCACGTAGGCACCTTTGCTGATGGCGTCCAGGCCGTAGGCATCGGTCGCGCCGTCCACCGCTGTTTCAGAGCAACCCTTGGGCGCATAACTGATGTTCTGACGGCTTAACAGCAGCGCAGTGGGGCAGTGTTGGTTTTGCAAAGCGACGGTCCAGGCCACTGCCGTCTCGGCCGTGTCACCGGGGCGCCAAACGTCCAGGTTGGGGATGAGGCGCAGGCTGGCGGCGTGTTCAATCGACTGGTGGGTGGGGCCGTCTTCGCCCAGGCCAATGCTGTCGTGGGTGAACACATGCACCACACGCAGCTTCATGAGCGCAGCCATGCGGATGGCGTTGCGGCTGTAATCGCTGAAGGTTAAAAACGTGCCGCCGTAGGGGATGTAGCCGCCATGCAGGGCAAGGCCATTCATGATGGCCGCCATGCCGAATTCCCGCACCCCATAGTTGATGTGGCGGCCACCGGTGAGGGTGCCGTCGGCCAACTGGGTTTGCACCACTTCAGCGGCCAGATCAAAGCGCAAATTGGGTGTGCATTGGGTGTTGGTCAGGTTGGAGCCGGTCAAGTCGGCCGAGCCGCCGAGCATTTCAGGCAGTGCCGCCGTGAACGATTCAAGCGCCAGTTGCGAGGCCTTGCGTGAGGCGACGGTCTCCTTTTTCTCGTCGGCGGCAATGATGGCGTCCACCGCCGTCTGCACGAAGTTTTTCGGCAACTGGCCTTTCATGCGGCGCGTCAGCTCTTTGGCCAGTGCCGGGAAGGCCGCTTTGTACGCGGCGAATTTTAAGTTCCAGTTGGCCTCAGCGGACTGGCCTGCCACCTTGGCGTCCCAGTCGGCGTAGATCGCTTTGGGGATGACGAAAGGCGCATCAGTCCAGCCCAGACTCTCACGCGTGAGTTTGATCTCTTGCGCCCCCAGCGGCTCGCCATGCGCCTTGGCCGTGTTGGCACGGTTCGGCGAGCCAAAACCAATCGCGGTTTTGCAGATGACCAAAGTTGGGCGTTCTGACGAGTTTTTGGCATCGGCAATGGCTTTGCTCACAACCGCCGCGTCGTTGCCGTTGATGGGCCCGATCACGTTCCAGCCATAGGCCTTAAAGCGCTGGGCGGTGTTGTCGATGAACCAGGGCGCGACCTGGCCGTCGATGCTGATGCCGTTGTCGTCATACAGGGCAATCAGTTTGTTGAGCTTCCAGGCGCCGGCCAGGGCGGCGGCTTCGTGGCTGACGCCCTCCATCAGACAACCGTCGCCCATGAAAACGTAAGTGTTGTGGCCGACCACGTCGTGCCCGTCGCGGTTGAACTCTTTGGCCAGCAGTTTTTCGGCCAGTGCCATACCGACCGCGTTGGTCAAACCCTGGCCAAGCGGGCCCGTGGTGGTTTCGATGCCCGGCGTGAGCCCCGATTCCGGATGGCCAGGCGTCTTGCTGTGCAGTTGGCGGAAGTTTTTCAGTTCGCCCATCGGCAACTTGTACCCGGTCAGGTGCAACACCGCATAAATCAGCATCGAGGCATGGCCGTTGGACAGCACAAAACGGTCGCGGTCAAACCAGTGCGGGTTGGCCGGGTTGTGTTGCAGGTGGTCACCCCACAGCGCAACCGCCATGTCGGCCATGCCCATCGGCGCGCCGGGGTGGCCTGAGTTGGCCTGTTGAACAGCGTCCATTGCCAGCGCACGAATTGCGTTGGCCATCAAAGTTGCGGATTGGGGAGTGTGGGCCATCAAAGCTTCCGGGGGTCAAAGTTCGGGGAAACCCGCATTTTAGCGGGGTTGAACCCCCTGAACGGGGGGGTGTTTCCCGGGATTCGCGGCCTAGACTGGCATTTGTATCAACTCTGATGGATGTTCCAAATGCGCTCAAAAGTTTTAGCGGCCCTGGCGGCCACAGCCCTGGCCCTTGTTGTGGCGGCTTGCGGCGGCGGGGGCAGCCTTACCGCCCCGGCGGCCCCGGTGTCAACCACCATCAGCGGCAGCGCCGTCAAAGGCCCGGTCAGCGGGGCCACGGTCACCGTTAAAAACGCGGCAACGGGGGCAGTTCTGGGCACCACGACGACTGGCACGGGCGGCGCTTACAGCCTGGGCGTGGCGTTTTCGGGCGACGTGGTGGTTGAAGTCAATGGCGGCAGCTACACCGACGAGAGCACCGGGGCGTCCACCCCGCTGACCACACCGATGAAAGTGGTGCTTAACGCCAATGGCGGCAACGTGACAGGCATCGTGACCCCGTTGACCACCATGGCCTTCACCAGCGCCTTTGGCGCAGGGGGCACACCCACCGCCACTGGCTTCAACACCGTGGCTGCGGCTCTGGCCACCCAGTTCAAGCTGACCGGCGTGAACCTGGCGACCACACTGCCCGCCGTGACGGGTGCCACCAACGACTACGGCAAGACGCTGGCCGCCGTGTCCAAATACCTGCAACTGAACTCGGTGAACCTGTCGGCGCTGCTGTCCACCGCGTTCACCAATGCGCAGTGGACGACCTTCTCTGGCACCTTTGCCACGGCCTACAACGCAGCCAACCCCGGCAGTGCCATCAGCTACAGTTTTGATGGCAGCACGCTCACCGTGGCAGGCACAGGGGCAGGCGGTGGCTCTGGCACCTGCGGCGTCACGGCCAGCGGCATTGCGGTTGGCATGCCGATCAACTTCAGCTATTGTGTGACGGGCATCGCTGGGGGTTCTTGCACGGCCGGCAATACCTCGTTGTCCAGCGCCCTGTCCGGTGTGGCAACACCGGGCGTCAGCCTGACCTACACCTACTCGGCAGTTTGCGCAGCGGGCGCCACAACCATCGCGCTGAAGTAAGCCTGCCAGTTCCAGGCCGCTGGACTGACTCGATTGATCCCGCCTGTTGAAGTCTTAAATCTCGTTCAGGCTGAGCGTGTCGAAGCCCTTCGACACGCTCAGGGCGAAGGGTTCAAACATCACGGGGCCGGATCAATACGTGGGGCGCCCCATGGGTCGCAAGGGCGCTGATAATGGGTTGATGCCCGAGCCCACGCCCACGCCTGCAACACCCAAAGCCCAAGCCATGCTGCTCGCCGCCGGACGCGGTGAGCGCATGCGCCCGCTGACCGACACCTGCCCCAAACCCCTGCTCGAAGTGCGCGGCAAGCCACTGATGTTGTGGGCCATAGAGGCGCTGGCGCAGGGCGGCTTTGCCAGGCTGGTGGTGAACACCGCGTGGCTTGAAAACCGGATTTTTGACGGGTTTGGAAGTAAATTAACTCTATTGTTCCCGCCAAATAACAATAGTTTGCTATATAAATTGGAGCAATATAAAACTGAAATTTCCATCACCTATTCCAGAGAAGGGCAAGATTTTGGCGGCGCCCTAGAAACCGCAGGCGGGATTGTGCGAGCGCTGCCTTTGCTTGACGAGGTGTTTTGGGTGTTGGCCGGTGATGTGTTTGCGCCAGATTTTGTGTATGCCCAGGCCACGATGGCACGATTCAAACAAAGCGGCAAACTGGCCCACCTGTGGCTGGTGCCCAACCCGGACCACCACCGCGGCGGCGACTTTGGTTTGTCGGCAGACGGCCTTGCGTTGAACCTGCCCCAAGGCAGCAAAGAACCGAAATACACCTACAGCACGGTTGGCCTGTACCGCGCGGCCCTGTTTGCCCCGCCGTTTTGCGACATTCCACCTGGCAATCCGCAGGGCATCAAGGCTGCGCTGGCTCCGTTGCTGCGCGCGGCAATGGACCGGGGCCAGGTGAGTGCCGAGCTTTACTTGGGCGGCTGGACCGACGTGGGCACGCCGGAGCGCTTGGCCGGGCTGAGTTTGGTGGCCCCAAATGAGCCTCAAAGCTGGCCTGTGACGGACAAACACCTCGAAATTCAGCCGTCATCGTGAGGATTTTCAAGGTCTTGTCATTGCGCAATGATCGCGCACGGCCAATGGTTGCGGGTGCTGGCCAAGCGTCTGGCCGAATTGCGGGCACTGGCCTGGGAATCTGGGCAAACGCCAAGTTTCAAGGTTCAGACACGCCGAAAATAAAGCCTTCAATGCTGACGGCCCTGCACAACCTCAAACTTGGCGTCAAATACCTCGTCTACGCTGGTGACCCCCGGTGTGACATCAAGTCACCCAAGGTGCCCGCTGGCGTGCCTGTGCAGTCTGTTCCCCTGAGTAAACTGGCCTGCATTCAGGCCGAT
>JANYCG010000150.1 GCA_025360385.1 Burkholderiales bacterium
CGCAGCTTTGTCGTCCGTGGCATCGCTCAAGACGGCGGTCGGTGTCTGCGCCATGGAAGCAGGCGGTATTTTGACCACTTGCAACACTGGCACCAATGGCGTCCCAACGTTTACGCCAACCAAAGAACTGGTCTCGGGCCCGGTGACTGCCGGTGTTGTCGTAGTGACTTTTGGCACCGGCATTGGAACCGGTGTTGACGGCACGACAATTACCATGACGCCTACCGTTGGAAGTTCTAACGTCAGGTGGGTGAACACGACGACTGCGTCCAACACTACCGCAGCTGAGTTGATCGCCAAGAACAATTAATCGGTTTCTTGAAAACCAATGCTTAACTGAATAGCGTTAAGCAACACAACAGGCCACCTCCGGGTGGCCTGTTGTGTTTCTAGTGACGCGCTGAAAAATCCGTGTGAACGTATGGCGCTCGGGCCGGGCTCTTTTGCCATTCGCAACCCGCACTGAATCTGCTAAAGCGCCCTCCTCAACCGCCCCACGCCCTCCACAACCTTGGAAACGTTGGCAGTGGCAAACGACAAGCGCAACGCAGCCCGATCCGGCTCGGTCGCATAAAACGGTGCCCCTGGCACAAATGCCACGCCCTTCTCAATCGCGCGTTTGGCAAACTCGGCCGCATCAGCGCGGGGGGCCGTCAAGCGCGTCCAGAAGAACATGCCGCCCTGCGGCTGGCTGAACGCAATGGCGTCGCCCAGGTCCTTGCGCAGGCAGTCGGCCATGGTCTGGGCGCGCTCGGCATAGGTTTTGCGCACCACGCCCAGCGCACGCCCATACGCAAGTTGCCGCCAATTTTCAGATCAAGGGCTTTTGTGTCAAGCTCTCACCGCAGGCACGCCAAGGGCTTTGCGTATCGCAGCCCTCAACCCACCCGTTCCACCACAATGTCAGCAACAGTTTTCTGAACCCCGTCTTCAATGTAAACAAAATCCCCTCTGTTTTCAGTGACCAGAATCGCGGGCGGATTGAAGTCCAGGCAACTGGCGGCAATCAAAGCGTCAGGCAATTTCAACCTGCCGCCATCAGAACCAGCCATGATGCCACCGGGCACCGTGGCACGACGCAATGTCTCCGCCCTCAGCGCTGCGGCAAGGTCGGCCACATCTTTGGTTACTTCAACAATGATCAGTTGCGGGCTGTCAAACTCAGCGTTGAATGCAGCTTCTGCCGCCGCCCGGTTCGCAGCATCGGGCAAGCGCCGGGAAGCCACCAGGCATTCAGCAATACATATGCGACTCGTTGCGCGTGCGGCGCCAGGGTACTTCATCAACAACGTACTCAGGTCGGCCTGTACCTTCAGGCGCTTGTTCTCGTCTCCCAGTATCAGATGACTCCAGACATTGGTATCCAGCAGGAGCACATGACTCATTGATGGCTCCCGCCGGACAGCAACTCACGCTCTGTCCAGCGGCTTCGCTCTGCCCGCAAAAACTCGCTCAGTTCTTCTGCGTTTTGAGCTTTCACAGGCAAGGCTGACTGGTGTGTCAAACGGCCCCAGTCTTCGGATTGCACTTTCACATCTCTTCCGGTGGAAATGGCTTCAACCAGAAGATCAATTTGGCCCATGACACCAGCGATTTCTTTGCGAATGCTGCTGCGTAAACGCCCCAAGGTACGTGGATCCAATTCGAGATCTTGTTGCGTGCCTAGAATTCCTTGGACAGCGTTAGCGGCACTACGCCCAAGAGAAATCAAACGCCGGTGCGCAGGGCTATTGGAAGAAAAATTGGGCCAAGGTATGTCCAATATTTTTTTGGATACATGTCGTGGGCCAAACAGTCCCCGTGCCTGAAACTCTTTTATGCTTAGGTTTGCATAGGAGCTATTGAGGAAGGCTTCAACAAAACGCGCTTCGCTTTCAGTATTGGTGAAGCAAACATATAGGGTGTAATCCACCAGAAATTGTGGCGACACGGAGGTTATATCCAACACACACGCTGACGCATCACTAGCAGAAGCCGTGTACATCACCGCCCATCGGGCATCGACTGGCTGACCGGTTAGTTTGCGTTGCCAATCCAGCCAGTCCGTCAGGCTGGACTTCTGTTTCTTGGCGCTGTCACTGCGCCGCTCGTCCCACAGCCGCTCACACTGCCCAAACCAGCGCGCAGCTTCCAGGTCGCCACGAGCCGTCAGCTCGGCCGCGTCCAGCAAATGCCAATGCAACTTGCCCGGCAGCGGCTTGCCCGCCGCATCGGTTTCATCCTCCTTCACCAATGGCAGGGCGATCAGTGGTGGGTTGACCAGCGCAAACGGCAACACGTTGCGTGCCAACGCCGTGCGAAACAGGTATTTGCCCTGCATGGGGCCCTTCAAGGTGATGCCGTCCCATGGTTTTTTGGCTCCTTCCACGGCCAGCGGGTGGGTACGCAAATTCACCGTGCGCTCGGCCAGATCAGTCAAACCGTCTATCGACATACCTTGCGGCTGGACAAAATAGAAAGCGCGCGGCACGATGGTGGCACCCTGTTTGAAGCGTGGCGCGTAGGCGTTGCCGCCCGTGCTACCCTGGATCTTCTGCTGCACCAGAGCCGAACGTTTTTTCTTGCTTTGCGCGTTGCCCAGTTCCTGAAAATACCAGCGGGTGTTGTCTTCTTTTAAAAAATCCTGCGCATCGTTCCAGTGCAGATGGGGTTGTGGCAATTTGCCGTGGAACACGCGCCCCACCAGGCCATTGCGCGGCAAAGCGCGCTGGCGTTGGGTTTCGACGCCTTCAGCTTGGGACGCCGCAGCAATCAAGACACAGGCCGGCACATTGAACAGGGGGGAAACATCCTTCAAATCCCACACCTCGGTAAGTTTGAAGCCGCGGGCTTCGCCGCTGCGGGAATTGGCGTGCTGGTCGGCGCTCAAGAACGCCCGAGGCAACACGAAAGCCAACTGGGCGCCATCCCGGGCCAGATATTTGCCACAGTGCGACAAAAACACGGCCGCAAGATCAATGTGCGGATTGCTGGCCTTTGACGCAGGCATCAAGCCGTAATACGACGCCAGCGCGCGCACATCAGCCTGGTAGTCGCCACTGGTGATGTCCGCGTAGGTCAGCCAAGGCGGGTTTGCAACGACCACATCAAACATCCGGTGCATGAACACCGGCTGGTACAGGTTTTGCAGCACAAAGCGCCAAATGCTGTCGCGGTTGTTGAGTTTGGCGTCCCGCATGGCACGGTATACGGCATACAACTCACCCACGTTCTGGTCTGCCAGATCAACGTCAGGCACGCGATTTCGCAGCGCCTTGCCAAAAGCTGCCAGACTTTGCTCAACTTTGAGCTGGTCGTCAATAAAGTGCTGCGCCAGATCGATCGCCTTGGCGAAGCTGTCGGGCTGCCCGATAAACGGCCCCATATCGAGCCCCAGGCGTTTGTCGTCCACGCGGACTGAAAAATGATGCCCGGACGAGAAAAGCGATTTCTTGGCTTCGTCGGATGACAGAAAAAGCGTGTTGGCCAGGTAGATGTTCAGAACAACCGGTGCGCGGGCTCTGGCAACGCCTTCTCCCAGCGCCAGCAACAAGGTGGTCTTGGAAATTTGGACCGACAGCGGGTGGACATCCACACCTTTAACCTGGTTGGCAATTTGCTGAGGCGGCATATCGGGCCACTCGCGACGATACCTGGCCACCAGGGCGCGTAAAAATGACCCGGAGCCACAGGCTGGATCAAGTGCATAGAAGCTCCGCTCCAGATGCAAGTCTTCCACCACGCGCTCGCACAACCAGTCTGGCGTGTAGTACTCACCCAATGCGTGCCGGGTGTCGATGTCAATCAATTCCTGGTAAACACCTTTCAAGATGTCCTCTTCAACATCAGTGAAGTCATACTCAGAAATCTGGTTGTAGAGCTCGCGCAAGGTGGGAGCCAGCTGCTGAAAAAACTCTGGTGTGCTGACCCAATAGAAAAAGTCGCCCTCAACAAAATTGGCAACGTTCAATGCAGCAAAGGCATCTCCGGACAAAATGCCCCTGAGCTCGTCGTCACTGGGGTGCGTGGCTGGCTTGAGCACTGCATAGGCCAACAGCTTGGCGAACACACTCAGATAGGTGTGGACAAGGTACACCGAATGGCCCTGGTCAAACTTGCCATAAGCCAATTGCAAAAACCGCTGCCATTGCTCAAACGCCACATGTACCGGCGACGTATTGGTTTGCTCCGGCATGATGCGCCGCATCGCCTGCAGCGCATTGATGAAAATGCGCGAAGTGTCGCCAAAATCAAGCTGGATAGCCTCGAGGGTCGCCCGCTGCTTGCGGGAGCGGAAAAGAACTCGGTCAAGGAAAAAGAAAAACTTGT
Source organism: Burkholderiales bacterium (assembly GCA_025360385.1). Taxonomy (GTDB): domain Bacteria; phylum Pseudomonadota; class Gammaproteobacteria; order Burkholderiales; family Burkholderiaceae_C; genus JANYCG01. The sequence goes on from JANYCG010000150.1 coordinate 4,309, forward strand.
CTTCGTTGTCTTTCTTGACCTCAAAGTCTTCTATTTTGCGCAATGCCGTGCGGTTTGGCGTCTCCTGGCCAAGCAACACCTCCAGGTTGGGCGCGTAGGTGCGCCAAACACGGCCGTCAGTTGCTATCAATATGTAGTCGTAACGCTCTCCACTGTGCCAACTGCCTGCAAGGTATTCTGCCAACTGGTCTTCTGCGTGACGACCCGTCTTTGCAAGGTCTTTTTCCCACTCGATGATGACGTTGCTGTAGGCGATGTCTGCATAACCCGTCTTTGGCATGCCGGGCCGGGGAATGTTGAAAATGGTCTTTTCGCCACCTTGCGCCAATTGATTGACAACGTCTTTCGCGGCCTGGCTGTCTTGAAAAAGGCGATTCAGCAGGTTCTGAAACCGCAGCTTCTTAGCCTCCTCGCTGTTGGCTTGGCGTAAGCCGCTAAGGTATTCAGCGACTTCTTCTTCAACTTGGTGAACAGCCATATATTTTTTGAGTCGGGACGCAGCTCGTATTCGAGATTTTTATTGAACGCAACGTGGAGGTTACAACGCCGCAGCCAACCTCCCCACCCCTTCCACAATCTTGGAAACGTTGGCAGTGGCAAACGACAAGCGCAACGCAGCCCGATCCGGCTCGGTCGCATAAAACGGGGCCCCCGGCACAAAGGCCACGCTCTTCTCAATCGCGCGTTTGGCAAACTCGGCCGCATCAGCGCCGGGGGCCGTCAAGCGCGTCCAGAAGAACATGCCGCCCTGCGGCTGGCTGAACGCAATGGCGTCGCCCAGGTCCTTGCGCAGGCAGTCGGCCATGGTCTGGGCGCGTTCGGCATAGGTTTTGCGCACCACGTCCAGCGCGGCGTCCATGCGTTTCAGGCCGAGGTACTGCGCGGCGATGGCTTGGGTCAGGTTGCTGGTGTGGGCGTCGCTGAACTGTTTGCACATCACAGCGTTGGCCAGCAGTTGGGGTTGCGCAATCATCCAGCCCACGCGCAGGCCGGGGCTCAAGACTTTGCTGAAGCTGCCGCAGTAGACCAGCCATTCGCGGCTTCCTGACACGTCTTGGCTCAGACTCATCATGCTAGGGGGTGGCGGCGCTTTGCCAAAATACAGCTCGCTGTACGGGTCGTCTTCGACCACCAGCACCTGGTATTTCACAGCGAGCTCTAGCACGCGTTTGCGCCGCTGCAGGCTCAGCATGGCGCCACTGGGGTTGCCGAAGGTGGGGATGAGGTAGATGAATTTGGGTTTGTGCTCAACGATGAGTTGCTCCAGCACATCGACCTGCACGCCGTCGGCGTCTATCGGCGCGCTGACCACGTCAGCACCGTAAAGGCGGAAGCACTGGATGGTGGCGAGAAAGGTGGGGCCTTCCATGATGACTTTGTCACCCGGGTTGATCATGGTTTTGCCGATCAGGTCCAGCGCCTGCTGGCTGCCTGTGGTGGTGATGATTTCTTCCGGCTTGGCCGCAATGCCTTTGCTTGCCATATGTGCGCTCAGGGCCTCACGCAGCGGGTTCCAGCCTTCTGTGGCACCGTATTGCAACACGGCCCCAGCGTCGGGGCCATTCAACACCTGGCTGGTGGCCTCGCGGATACCGTCTAGGTCAAACATGGCCGGGTCCGGGAAGCCACCGGCAAAACTGATGATGCCGGGTTTGCCCAACAGTTTGAAGAGCTCGCGGATGGCGGAGGTTTCGACGTTTCTGAGCCGCGAGGCGAATGCCAGCGTTTTGCGGTCGGCCAGTTGCAGCGGTTGGTATAGGGTCATGGCAAATGGAGGTTGACGATGGGACGTTGGCGATTGGCAACGGACATTAAAAAGGGCTCAAAACTGAGCCCTGATTGTCCTCGAAGTGGCGGCGGCTGCGGGCGCATGGCAGACCGCGCCGCTGCGGCATTGGCGTGAAGGTCATCGTGTCAGCAGACGCCCGTCCCGTGTGACCATGGCCAACTCAACAAACTTGCTGCCGTGGTGCGACTCGGGGCTAAAGTTGACGCTGAAACCGCCCAGGTCATAGGAGCCCAATGTGGACAACGACTGCAACACCGATTTGGCATTGACCGATTTGCCCGCGCGGCGAATGCCTTCGGCCAGAATTTTGGCGGCAAAACAGGCCTCAAGCTGGGTTGTGTTCATGGGCGTTTTGCTGCCTGCGGCTTCCAGCGCCTTGGCGCATTCACGCACGGCTGGCATGGACGAATTGGGGTTGGGCACCACCTGGCCAATGCTCACACCGGCAGCGGCTTCGCCGGCGGCTTTGACAAACTGGTCTGCGCCAATGAAGGACAGGCTGGAGGTGGGCAACATGCGCCCCATGCCCACCATTTCCTTCTGGATGGCAGCAGCAGCACCCGACAGCACGGTTGTGATCAGCACCTCGGGTTGTTGGGCGATCAAGGCCTCGACTTCAGGTTTGCCAAGTGTGGCATTGCGTTTTATAGACAGGGCTTTGGGCACCAGGTTGATCTTTTTGAGGTACTGGGTGACGACTTCGAGGTTTTGTTTGCCGACCTCGTCGTCATAGTGCATGACAGTGACGCGTTTGAAGCCCAGGCTGGTCCAGAAATTGAGCATTTTCTCCATCTCCTCGCCATAGGACGCCCGCACGGTGAACAGCACCGGGCTGTTGGTGCGCACCGGGTTGGCCCCTGAAAACGGCGCAAAAAAGGCGACGCCTTTGGCTTCGGCTTGCGGCATGGCGTCCAGGCTCAGCGTGGCCGAGCCATAACCAAACAGCGCCACCAGATTTTTGTTTTCCAGCAAGGTTTTGGTGTTGGCACCGGCCGTTTTGCGGTCGTTTTTATCGTCGATGGAGAGCAGTTCGATGGGCGTGCCGTTCACGCCGCCTTTGGCATTGAGCATGGCGAAGTAGGCTTGTGCGCCATCGCGGATGTCTATGCCAAACTTGGCGTTGCCGCCCGTCAGTGGTGCCGATTGCCCCACCACATATTTGTCCTGCGCCTGTGCCGCCCCGCTGGCGGACAGCACCAAGCCTAAGGCGATGGACGTGAAAGCGGGACAGGGACTCAATTTCAGTTTCATAAACCCTCCACTGCAAACCAATTTAGCGTGTTGGCAAGGGTAACACTTTGCCAACGGATGATGACGGGGCGGCAACGCCCAAAATGCCGGACAAGGTAGGCGCAATATCCGCCACTTCCACCCGTGTGTCAACACGGCCCGGGGCAATCCAGCGGGGGCCATACCACAACATCGGCACATTGGTGTCATAGGGGTGGGGCGAGCCATGGGTGGCGGTCAAGCCAGGCACTGCCACCATCCAGTTGGCCTTGAAGACATACTGCACGTCACCCGACACCTGCGGGTGCCAGGACTTGCGCATCGGGTCAAAAAATGCAGCACCCGCACGGCTGTTGGTTTCAAACTCGCGCCGGGTGTACGCGGCTGCAATGCCAGGGTTGGCCAGCAACACGGTGCGGGTTTCCTCGGCCAATGCATTCGCCAAGGCAGCCGAATCGCCGCCTTTTTGGGCAATCAGTTTTTTGTCAATCAACACCGCAGATGCAGAGTTCCCCAGCACCCACTTGCCAGCGCCAAAACGCGCCTCCAAAGCCTGGTTGACTGTGCCCATCAGCTGGCCCAGGTTGACCCGGCCTGATGCCTGCCCCAATGAGGCGGTGTGCTCCGGCGCAGGCATGAAGCCATGGTCTGCCGACAACACGGCGACGTATTTGTCCTTTCCAACCGTCGCATCCAGATCGGTAAAAAACGACTGAATCATGCGGTCCAAATGCAAAAAATGGTCGTGCGACAGGCGCGATTCGGCGCTGAAGCGATGGTTGACGTAGTCGTGCCCAGACAGGCTGACCGACAAAATGTCGGGCGTGTCGCCTTGGCCCAGGCCCTCTCCTGCAATGGCCGCGCGGGCAAATTCAAGCGTCAGGGCATCGGCAAACGGGCTGACCAGCAGGCCCGAGTAGTACCCTGGGCCGGGTGCCTCGTCGGCCGCCACGCCCATCACCATGGGCAAGCCGCCGCCGCGTGGGCCAAACCAGGTTTGCTGGTCGGGGATGGAGCGGGCGTAGGCTGCTTCTGGCAACAAGGCAGTCCAGGATTTTTTGAAGTACCGGTCAGCCGGTTTGGCGGTGTTGAATGTATTCACCCAGGTCGGGTGTTCTTTCATGTAAAAGGTGGACGAGGCAAATTGCCCGGTCGCGCCCATGTACATATAGGCCGTGCCGGTTTTGCCGGCGGGCAAAATGGCACCCCGGTCTTTGCCCGAGATGGCAATGACTTTGGATTTGGGGTTGAGCCGCTTGAGCACGTCGCCCACCGTTTCGGCCCGCAGGTTTTTGGGGCTGGTGCCGTCCAGCGGCTGGGTTTTGTGGCCGATATAGGTGGCGGATGTGTCGCCCGCGCAATATTCCGGCTCGCCCGTGGCCGGGTCCCGCCAGTCGTTGCCAATGATGCCGGTGCGATCCGGGTAAGCGCCGCTGAGCAAGGTGGCGTGGCCTGCGCCGGTGACAGTGAACGAATACCCGTAATGCCCGTTGGCAAACCAGGCCCCCCGATCCAGAAAACGGGCAAAGCCGTCCGGGGCAAGCTGGTCGCGGTAGTCCAGCACCTGGCGTTGTGGCAGGCCGTCGATGACCAGCAACACCACCAGCTTGGGCTTGGCTGCCGGGGCGCTGCTGGGTCCACTGGCGCAGGCGGACAGTGCACCGGCCAGGACGACGCCGAATGCGACGTTCATGGCGACGTTCATGGCGACGCCCATTTCGACGTTCATGGCGACATAAAGCGCCGGGGGGAGTTTGAAGCTTGTTTTAAACCGGTGCAAGCGCTTCATCATGGCGGCCTTCAAAGGTGGCAAATGAACAGGGGAATCGGATCGAATCCGGGTGCTTGCTCGACGTGTTCAGTCGAGGCCTTCAATCGGAGCGTTTAGTCAGCGTAAATGCCAGCCTTTTTGATCACCGGCCCCCATTTGGCAATTTCAGACTCCAGGAATGTTTTAAGCCCGGCCGATGTCATTTTGTCGGGTGACACGATGTCAGAGCTCAAGTCCGCCAGGCGTGTCTTGACCATGGGGTCTTGCATGGCGGTACGCAAGGCGGCGCCCAGTTTGTCGAGCACCGGTGCGGGTGTGCCTTTGGGCGCGTACATGCCGTGCCAAACTTTGACCTCAAATCCTTTCAGGCCTTGTTCGTCCAGCGTGGGGACATTGGGCAGGGCCGACAGACGGTTCAGCGTCGTCACGCCAAACACCTTGACGCGGCCGTCCTTGATGAGTGGCACGGTCTGGGTGGTTTGGTCACACAACAAATCCACCTGGCCGCCCAGGAGCGCATTCATGGCGGGGCCGGTGCCGGAATACGGCACGGTGGTCAAGTCGACCCCCACCTGCGACATGAACAGCAAACCGCAAAGGTGCGACACCGCGCCCAGGCCGGCATTGGCCAGCGACACCTTGTCTTTGTTGACCTTCAGGTAGGCCTGCAATTCGCTGAAATTGGCAGCGGGAAAATCTTTGCGCGCCAACAGCGTCATGGGCACATCCACCACCTGGCCGATGTAGTCGAAGTCTTTCAAAGGGTCAAAGCTGAGCTTTTTGTACAAGGCCGGCGCAGTGGACATGCCCATGTGGTGCAAAAAGAGCGTGTAGCCATTGGGTGCGGCCCGCGCCACCTTGGCGGCTGCGATGGTGCCGCCCGCGCCCACGGCGTTTTCGACCAGCACAGTCTGCCCCAGAGCCCGGCCCATGGGGATGGCGATCATGCGGGCCACCACGTCAGTGGGGCCACCGGCCGCGAAGGGCACCACCAGGCTGACGGCGTGGTCGGGAAATGCCGCCTGGGCGTGCGCCGGGCCGGCCTGCACCAACAATGCCAGCAAGGCCAGCGGCGTGGCGGCCCTCAGGAGGGCCTTGGCACTGGCCACAGAGGGTTTGAAATTGAGCTTGAAAGTCATGCAAAGTCCTTGCGTTAGGGAAACCGGTCACAGCGGTCAACAGCCCACCGATATTGGCACCGCGGCGGCCAAAAACAATTGGCGGAATCCCTTGGAAAGCGTTGAACAGCCAGACGAATTTGATCAACGCTTCCCTGGTCTAAAAAGACCTTGGCAAACCCAGCAAATGTTCGGCGACATAGGAATAGATCAGGTTGGTCGAAATCGGCGCCACCTGGTAGAGCCGGGTTTCCCGGAACTTGCGCTCCACGTCGTATTCACACGCAAAGCCAAAACCGCCGTGGGTTTGCAGGCACATATTGGCCGCCTCCCAGGAGGCTTTGGCCGCCAGGTACTTGGCCATATTGGCTTCAGCGCCGCAAGGCTGTTTGGCATCAAACAGGGCACAGGCCCTGAAGCGCATCAGGTTGGCGGCCTCGGTTTCAATGTAGCTGTCGGCAATCGGGAACTGGATGCCCTGGTTTTGCCCGATCGGGCGGTTGAACACCACACGTTCTGACGCATAACGGCGCGCCTTGTCGATGAACCAATAGGCATCACCAATGCATTCGGCTGCAATCAGCGTGCGCTCGGCGTTCAGGCCGTCCAGGATGTACCGGAAGCCCTGGCCTTCTTGCCCGATCAGGTTCTCGGCCGGGATTTCCAGCTTGTCAAAAAACACTTCGTTGGTTTCATGGTTCACCATGTTGGCAATCGGCTGCACCGTCATTCCATTGCCGATGGCATCCTTTAAGTTGACGATGAAAATCGACATGCCTTCGGACTTTTTGGCGACCGCTGCCAGCGGTGTGGTGCGGGCCAGCAGGATCATCAGATCTGAGTGCTGGATGCGCGATATCCAGACTTTTTGCCCGCTCACGACGTAACGGTCGCCTTTTTTGACCGCCGTGGTTTTGAGCTGGGTGGTGTCGGTGCCCGTGGTCGGCTCGGTCACGGCCATGGATTGCAGGCGCAGCTCTCCGGTGGCGATTTTGGGCAGATAGAGCCGCTTTTGTGCCTCGGAGCCATGGCGCAGCAGCGTGCCCATGTTGTACATCTGGCCGTGGCAGGCGCCCGCATTGCCGCCTGAAAAATTGACCTCTTCCATGATGACCGAGGCCTCGGTCAGCCCCAGGCCGGAGCCGCCGTATTCCGCCGGAATCAGCGCGGCCAGCCAACCGGCCTGTGTGAGTGCGTCCACAAAGCCTTCCGGGTAGGCCCGGTCATGGTCGATTTTTTGCCAGTAGGCGGCATCAAAACTGCCGCACAGGGTACGCAGCGCGTCGCGCATGTCCTGGTGCGCATCAGGCGCAGGGATCGTGGTTTTCATTGGAGCGTTTTCTGTCAAATCAATTGACGTTGGGGGCGTGGGCGGGGCTGAAATGCGATGTTAGCCGCAGTCGTCAGGTCGCGGCTTTCATCGGTTGGTCTGCATTTCTGCATCAACCTGACCTCAAGAGCGGGCGGGTGAGCTGACAGGCAATGCCACAATCCGCCCATGAAAAAAGACCAGACTGAGGCGTTTTTTGCCACCTTGCGCGCGGCCAACCCGCAGCCCGTGACGGAGCTGGAATACACCACTGTGTTTGAGCTGCTGGCGGCCGTATTGCTGTCGGCCCAGGCGACAGATGTGTCGGTCAACAAAGCCACGCGCCGCCTGTTCCCGGTGGCCAATACGCCTCAGGGCATTTTGGCGCTGGGCGTTGCCGGCTTGGAGCCTTTTATCAAGACCATTGGCCTTTACCACAGCAAGGCCAGGCATTTGCTGGAAACATGCCGCATCCTGGTCGAGCGCCACGGCGGGACCGTGCCGCGGGAGCGTGAGGCGCTTCAGGCGCTTCCGGGCGTGGGGCGCAAAACGGCCAACGTGGTGCTGAACTCGGCGTTTGGCGAGGCCACCATGGCGGTTGACACGCACATCTTCCGCGTGGCCAACCGTACCGGCCTGGCACCGGGAAAAACCCCGCTTGAAGTGGAGTTGAAATTGCTGAAATGCATTCCGGCCGAGTACCTTGTTGATGCCCATCATTGGATGATTTTGCAGGGCCGTTATATTTGCCAGGCGCGTAAACCCCTGTGCAGTCAGTGCGGGGTTAGCCGATACTGCGATTTCGACGACAAAACCTCCCATGCAACTGTTTGACCCGCGAACTGTCATTGTCCTGACCGGCATCATGAGCGGCATGATGGCTCTGGTGTTGAACTCGCTCAGGCGCAGCTACCCCCAGTCAATCCGGGGCCTGAAGCAGTGGTCGCTGGCCTTGTCGATTTTGTTTTTGGCCGGGGGCTTGACGGCAGGGCGCGGCTTCATTCCAGATCTGTTGTCGCTGTCCTTGTCCAATTTTTTGCTGTTTTACGGCCTGTACATCGCTTACGCCGGGACGCAGCTGTTTTTCGGTCAGAAGCCCCACCCCACGGTTTGGTTGGCCTTGATCGCGGCGGTGGTGCTGTTTCAGGCTTGGTACACCTACGTTGCCCCGTCTTACGCGATGCGCCTGCACAGTGCCAACCTGATCATTTCCTGCCTCTTCGGCAGCCACGCGTGGCTGGTGTCCCGCCAGGGCACCACGACATTTTCGCGGCGCCTGGTGTTTGCTGTCATGGTGACCATGACGCTGGTGCCTTTGGTGCGGCTGCTCACGGCCAGCATTGCGCCCACGGGCGACGACGTTTTGAGCGATTCACCGTTTCAGCTGTTGTATGTCACCAGTTTCGCGCTGTCGGTGCTGCTGTTTTCAATTGGCGCGGTGTTGATGGCCACTGACCAATTGCGCGGCGAGTTGGAGCACCTCGCCACCCATGACTCGCTGACCAATGCGCTTAACCGGCGCCGGATGAACGAGCACTGCCAGCAAGAGCTGGATCGCAGCAAACGCAGTGGCCGCAGCCTGGCCGTGCTGGTGATGGACCTTGACCATTTCAAGGCTATCAACGACACCCATGGCCACCAGGCCGGCGACAAGGTGCTGGTCGACTTTGTGGCCAAGGTGCAAAGCCTGCTGCGCCAACCTGACCGGCTGGGCCGGTTTGGCGGCGAAGAGTTCGTCGTGCTGCTGCCCGAAACCGGCTTGGACGATGCCGTGGCCGTGGCGGAACGCATCCGCCAGGTGTCGGCAGTGGCGGGTGAAGGCCCTTCCTGTTCGGTCAGTATTGGCGTCAGCGAGAGCTTGTCCACGGGCGACAGCATCGAGGCTTTGCTGGCGCGCGCCGACGCGGCAATGTACCGCTCCAAGGCCAACGGCAGAAACCGGGTCGAAATTGCCTGACGACCGGTGTCCGGGTGCAAAAGACTCGTAAGTTCCCGTGAATGCTTCGTTGTTAGCTATGTTTAATATAGCAACTAGGCGTCCAGCCGGATCCGGTCAGACGGGGTCAACTCACCCATTTCGGCCACCTGGTCACGCCCCTGGTCTTTGGCCTGGTACAACATCTGATCAACCAGGCGCAGCCACTCTTCGACGCTGGAGATGCCGGGGTTGAGCTCCACCAGTCCAAAACTGGCGGTCACCAGCATCTGGTCGGTCAGCGGGCAATCGTGCAAGTCCCGGCGCAGGCGTTCAACGGTCTCCAGCGCGGCTTGCGCGCGGGTGCCGGGCAGCAAGATGCCGAACTCTTCACCGCCAAAACGGCCCAGCACATCGGTTTCGCGCAACACGCGTTTGAGCGCTGCCGCAAAGCGGCGTATCGCCTCGTCACCCACCGGGTGGCCGAAGCTGTCGTTGACGCGTTTGAAGTTGTCAAGATCCGCCAACACCAAAACGACGGGCTCATGGCGGCGGCCAAATCGCGCAAATTCGGCCCGCACCTGCTTCTCCCAGTGCATGCGGTTGAAAAGGCCAGACAAGCCGTCATACTGGCTATGGCGTTCAAGTTCAATACGTTGGGCGTTGAGCGCCTGGAAGGCAGTCAAAGCGGAGTAGCCCACCACCAGTGGCTGAAGCACCAACAGCGGAATACTGCCCAGAACGGTCAGCGTGCTGGTATCGGGCTGCCAACTAAAACCAAAGATGGCGACGCCCGACGCTACACCCAGCGCCTGCAATACACAGCCGCGCCACCACAGCCGAAAACCACCACCGGCAATGGTGTTCATGCCCGTTATGGACACCGACAAAATACAAGGCAGCAGGCTGAACTGCATGCACGCCATCCCCATGCCAACCAAGAACTGGTCGGTCAACAAATTGCCGCGTTCGGCGTCGCGCGGGTTGGCGGCATCGCGGGCGCGCCGCCAGGCCAGTTGCGGCCACAGAAAACTGTAGATCACCGGACCGACCCACACCCAAAGCGGCACCTGCTTTTGAATCATCAGTACCGCAAACATGAAAAAAGCCGCAGCCAGTCCGCCTGAGCGCGCCTGGTAGCTGCGTTTGGCAAAACCAAGGCGCGACAGGTGTAAGGCCGAGATGGCCGACGGGTCTTGCGGGGCCATTGACAACAAAGAAGGGAGTTCGGTGGGTGCTGAGGCGGGGGCGAAAGCACAGGATAGCCCAGGCCATTTGCCCGAACCGGCTTTGTGGAATTTGTCTCAGAACTTGCCCTTTGATTCTGTGAAAAATTGCCGCTTTGGCCGTCGATTTGAAAACTCCCACACAGCTTCTCGAATGGATCAGCGAATCAAGCTGTCCAGCACGCCGTCGTCAAAATGGCGGGTAATGAAGTCCGCCAAGCCTTCAAACACAGTGTCCAGCGAGGCGGTTTGCACGCCAAACAAGGCGGCCATCACGGCCGGGTTTTCAAACAGGCCGTGCAGGTAAACACCCAACACATTGCCGCGGTCGTTCAACCAGCCTAAGGCGAGTGGCAAAGCGGGTTGGGCCAGATCGCCCGCGTTGGCCAGGCCCTGGTGTTGCTGGGTTTGCCCATGGCGAATTTCGTAGCCTTGCACGTCAATCCCCTGCAACGCCAACCAGGGTTGACAAAGGGTCGTGTCGGCTTGCACGCAGACCGGCAAAAAACGGGCGCGGGTGTGCCGCACGGTTTTGGCCTCTGCAAAGACAGTGACCAATGGCAGGATGCCAAGGCCGGGGGCGTTGCCCAGCGCGATGGCTTCAACCGCATGCGGGTCAATCAAAGCCTCGCCCAGCATTTGCAAGCCGCCACAAATGCCCAGCACCGCCCCGCCCTGACGCGCATGTTGGCAAATCGGTGCATCCAGCGCCTGCGCACGCAACCAGGCCAGGTCACCACTGGTGTGTTTGGAGCCCGGCAGGATGATCCAGTCGGCAGGTTCAAGCCCGGCCAATTGGGCGCTGCTATGCACCCAGACCAGACGGATCCCCGGCACGCTGGCCAGCGGCTGGAACTCGTCCAGGTTGCTGATGCGCGGGTAAGTGATGATGGCGACGGTTTTGACACCGGGCGTCCTGCCCGCCGCCCGCCGCCAATCGAGCATGCCGTCTTCTTCCGGCAGGCCGTGGTTGCGCCACATGGGCAGCGTGGCCACGGTCGGGATAGTAGTCAGGTCTTGCAACATCTGGGGCGCGGGGGCCAGCAAGGCGGCGTCCCCGCGAAACTTGTTCAGCACAAAACCTTTGATCAGGCCGCGTTCAGGTGCGGGCAGCAGCGCCCAAGTGCCGTACAAATGGGCGAAGGAACCACCCCGGTCGATGTCGGTCACCAGAAGGCACGCCGCCTGGCAATGCAGGGCCACCCGCATGTTGACGATGTCGCTGCTCGAAAGGTTGATTTCAGCCGGCGAGCCTGCGCCTTCAATCACCAGCACATCGTTTTCACCGCGCAATTCGTCCAGCGCCTGGGCAATCACGGGCCACACCTGGGCGCTTCGGTCGCGCCACGGCAGATTGCTCAAGGCTTGATTCACTTGCCCCATCAGGACGACCTGGCTGTGCGTGTCGCGCTCTGGTTTCAAGAGCACCGGGTTCATGCGCACGTCGGGTTCCGCTTTGGCCGCGAGCGCTTGGAAATACTGAGCCGAACCCATTTCGCCCACGCCCCCGGCACACCGCGCCACCCGGGCGTTGTTGCTCATGTTCTGCGCCTTGAAGGGGGCAACCTTTAAGCCCTGTCGGGCGTAGTAGCGGCAAAGCGCGGTGGCCAGCCAGCTTTTGCCGGCACCGCTGGTCGTGCCCAAAACCATGATGCAGCGTGCGGTCATGGGGGGATGGTGCGGACGTCGCGGGGCACGGCAACCCATCGATCCGCCAGCGCACTCACGGCAATGCGCTGGTCAAATACAGTTTCTAGCGCGCGATGTGTGGCAGCGTCGTGACAAGCACCCTGATGGACGACACGGCCCTGCGCCAGCAGGACCAGGTTATCGGCCAGCAGCGCCATCGAGATTTCATGCAATACGCTGACCACCGTCTTGCCCTGTGCCACCAGGTCGCGCACCAGCGCAAGCCAGTCGGCTTGGTGCGGCGGATCCAGATTGGCCAGCGGTTCGTCCATCAGCAACACCTGCGCCTGCACCGCCAGGGCGCGGGCCAGCAACACCCGTTGGCGCTCGCCGCCAGACAGTTGCGCCAGACTGCGGTCACGCCAGTCCCAGGCCTGTGTGGCCTGCATGGCCTGCTTGACCGCTGCAGTGTCAGCCGCGTTGGGGGGAGCCAGCCAGCGCTGGCGCGGCAGGCGCCCCAGCATCACCACGTCAAACGCGGTCAGCTCGCCTGCGCCAGTGTCGACCTGCCCCATCCAGGACAACTGTTGTGCCCGGATTCTGGCCGGCAGGCGCGCCAGATCCTGGCCCAACAAAAAGACCTGCCCGCGGTGGGGCAACAACTGCGCCAAGGCTTTGAGCAAGCTTGATTTGCCCGCGCCATTCGGGCCGACCACGCTGGTCCAACGCCCCGCAGCCAGGCTCAGGTTGATACCGTGCAGCACCTCGCGCGCGCCAAGCGAAACGAACAGCTGGCGGGCCTCTAGTGCCGGCTCTTTCATGGCAACCCACCCGTGGCGGAACGTCGGTGCATCAGCCATAACAAGTAAATGCCGCCCAGCAAAGCGGTGAGAATGCCCACCGGTAACTCTTGCGGCGCCATTGCCCAACGCGCCAGAATATCTGCGGCCAGCAACACGGCACCGCCGCACAAACTGGCCAGCAGCAAGTGCCCGCGATGGGTGGTCTTGACCGCCGCCCGAACCATATGCGGGGCGGCCAGGCCGACAAAGGCAATCAGCCCGGTTTGCGCCACGGCCGTGCCGGTGGCCAAGGCCAAAACGAGTACCAGCGCCGCCCGCATCGGAACCAGCGGCAGGCCCAGGCTGATGGCCGTGTCCTCTCCCAGCGCCAGCCCGTCCAGCGCGCGGGCCAGCAGCCAGGCCAGGGCCGCGCACATGGCCCACGCCCAGGCCATCAGCGCGCAGGCAGGCCAGCCGACAAACCCAGTGCTGCCCAATGAGAACGCCTGCATGGCTTGCAGAATGTCTGGCGCTGCCAAGGCGATCAGGTCTTTTGCAGCACCCAGCACCACTCCCACGACGACACCTGCCAGCAGCAGGCGCAGGCTGTGCTGCACCCCACGGGCCAGAACCAGCGTCAAACCAACGCCGCCAAGCGCGCCGATGAAACCTGCGCCCGACAGGCCCAGGCTGTGAACCCAGGACGCAGGCGCTGTGCCGACCAAGACCAGCACCACGGCGACGCCCAGCGACGCGCCCGACGCGCTGCCCAGCAAAAACGGGTCTGCCAGCGGGTTGCGAAATAACCCCTGCGCAATGGCGCCGGCCAAGCCCAGCAAGGCACCTGCAAACCAGGCACCCAGGCTGCGCGGCAGGCGGATGTCCCACACGATTTGCCGCGCCACAAGCTCATCCCGCAGGTGTTGAATGCTATCAAAACCGTTGCTACCTGTGCATAGTCCAAGGGCCATCAGGCCCAAACCTGTCAATACAAGGGCGATAGTCCAGTGGACCACCTGGCTGCGCCCAGGCAAGGCATCTGCCGTCAGGCTGTTGGGCAAAGGCGCCCGGGTCATGGCGCTTTGTCCGCCAGGCAGCGGGCCAACAGGCGGCCTGCTTGCGCCATGCGTGGGCCGGCCCGCACCAGGATGTCGATGTCACCGGCTTTGAACACACACACCCGATGTTCCCGCATGGCGCGAATCCGGCCCCAGCCGGGGCGTTGGTTCAGGTTCATCGCGCCATGTTCGCTGATGAGAATGACGTCCGGGTCAGCCTGCACAATGAATTCCGGGTTCAGTTTGGGGAAAGGGCCCATGCTGGCAGGCACGATATTTTTGACACCCAGTCGCGCCATGGTCTCGCCGATGAACGAGGCCTCGCTGGCCCCATGCGGTGCCGCGCTGACTTCAAAATACACCTTGGCGTTTTTGCTGTCGGTGGGCAATGCATGGGCTGATTGACCAAGCTCGGCGTCAATCTGCCGCCAGACGCGAGCGCCATCTTTAACCTGTAACACCTGAGCCAGTGTTTGCAGCACCCGCTGCACGTCGGCATGGGTCTTGGGTTCTAGTGCCAGCACTTTCAGACCCAAAGTCTCCAGCCGGTCGCTGGCGCGGGACGAGGTGGCCAGCAGCACCAAGTCCGGCTTTTGCGCCACGACCGCTTCAATACTCGGGTCCAGTCCGCCGCCGAGTTTGGGCAGGCTTTGCACCTGTTTTGGATAATTTGAATACCGGTCTACCCCCACCAGCCGTTGGCATTGACCCAGTTCACACACGCTTTCGGTCAAGGACGGCAAAAGGCTGACGATGCGCAGCGGCGGCTTGTCAAACCGGACTGCATGGCCCCGGTCGTCTTTGATCGTGAGAGCTTGGATTTGGGCTTGGGCTTGGGCCTGGCCCAGCGTTGCGCACGCCAGCAACATCAGCAAGCCAAGCCACTTTCCTGCGCCACATCGCCCCCACGACACGCCCTCATTTTGAGGCAAATGGAATTTCAATTGCTTCTCTAAATATAGCAAACTAGTCAATGTCTGCGGGAACATACGGCATTATTTAATCTGGATCCGGGATTTATTGCTGTTGCGCCGCCCAATTGACCACGATGGCATGCAACTGGGCCACGCCGTCGGTCAAGGCGGCCGGGCCGGGTTGCAGAATGTCAGCCGATTTGATCTCAAACAACTGCCGGTTTTTGACCGCGCTGACGTCCTCCCAACCGACGCGGGCCGCCACTTTTTCAGGACGGAACTTTTTGCCGCACCAGGAGCCGATGATGATGTCGGGGTTGCGCCGGACAATCTCCTGGCCGTCAGCAATGATGCGGTCTTTGCCCATGGCCTGGCTTGCCAGCTCGGGGAAACAATCGTCGCCACCGGCAATGCCCATCAACTCTGACACCCAGCGGATGGCGCTGATGTGGGGCATATCCCATTCTTCAAAATAAATTCTCGGGCGGCGTGACAAGGCTGCAGCGGCGTTTTCCAGGCTCTCCAATTGCGCACGAATTTCGCTGATTCTGCGCAGCCCTTGGGCCGATTCACCGACCATGGCGGCCACCTGCATCAGCATCGAAAAAATCTCGGAGACGCTGCGCTGGTTGAACACCGTCACCTGAATACCTTTGCGGATCAACTCGGCGGCGATGTCAGCCTGCAAGTCCGAAAAGCCAAACACGCAGTCTGGCTTGAGCGCCAAAATTTTGTCGATTTTGGCGCTCAAAAATGCGCTGACTTTGGGCTTTTCAGCCCGCGCCCGGGCTGGGCGCACGGTGTAACCCGAGATACCGACAATGCGGCGCTCTTGCCCCAGCAGGTACAGCCATTCCGTGGTTTCCTCGGTCAGGCAAACAATGCGCTGGGGGGCCCACATGGCTACTTGCCCAACGCGGCCGTGATCCCGACGAAGACGCCCACGCCGGGTGAGTTGTAGCCGTAGGCCGACTCATATTTTTCGTCAAACAAATTGTCGACCCGCGCGAGCAACTTCACCGTCTGGTTGACTTTGTAACTGGCGCTGATGTCCACCAAACTGTAGGCCGTCAAGGTGCGGCGCACGCCAGCAAACAGGTCGGGGCGCTCGCCCGAATAACGCAGGTTGCCACCAAAAGACCAGGGGCCGAGGTCATGCGACACATTCAGGTTCGCCAGCGATTGGGCGCGGCGCAACAAGCGCAGGCCGGTTGTGGCGTCCACCGGGTTTTGCGCGGTGACACCGCCTTGCACACTGCTGGCGCCGAACTGCCCGCGCAAGCTCACTTCAGCGCCATCGTTGCGAGCCTGGTCAATGTTGACGCGGTTGAAGAAGGCGTCATTGCCAATCAAATCTTTGTACTGATTGGAGAACAGCACCAACCGCGCCTCCTGCGCAGTGTTGGCGTATTGCAGGCTGATTTCGCGGGAGTCCACGCTTTCGGGACGCAACTTGGCGTTGCCACCAAAAGGGTTGTACAGGTCGTTGAAGGTGGGCGCATTGAAGCCGGTCGAAGCCTGCACGCCGACGCGCCAGCTGTCGGAAAAATGCCAGGCGTACGCGGCCAGCCAGGTGCTTGCGCCGCCGAAGTCGCTGTAGCTGTCCTGGCGCAGGTTCAGTTGCAGCTGGTGCGCATCAAACTGGCCCAGGTAACCCAAACGGCTGGAGTCAAGTTGGCGCGATGACTTGTTGTAGACCGTGCTGCTCTCGATTTTTTGCGTGCCCGTCTCCAGGCCAGCGGTCAGGTTTTGCCCGCTGGCAAACTGCCAGTTCAGGCCCAGGTTGCCACCGTCGCCCAAGGACTTGACGCGAAACGGAAAGGCCGTCACGTCGGCAACCAAGCTGTCGGACCGGGTGGTCAAGGCCGCGTTGAGATTCAAATTGGCGTTGGGTTTGAATTGAGCCGTCAGGGCGCTCGATTGCAGGTCGAACTTGGACTCGTCTTTTTGCGTCGCCGGGCCGAAGTCGCTGTCGTATTGCGTCGTGCCTGAACTTTGCCGGGCCGAGAATCCGATTTTGCCGTTGCCAATTTCTTGCGTCAGGCCCGCCGACCAGGCCTGGCGCTTGTAGCCATCAATGTCAGGGTTGGTGCCGGCGCGTTTGGCCTGGTTGATGGTGTTGATGCCGCCGTCCTCCAGGCTTTCAGCTGTGAAGGCCAGGCGCGTGCCGCTGCCGACCTTGATGCCCGCCCCGGCCTGCACCGCACTGCTGCCACGCGACCCGGCTTGCACCGTGACATTGCCAAAGGGCTGGTCGCCTGCTTCCCGCGTGAAAATCTGGATCACGCCGCCCAAGGCGGAGCTGCCGTACAGGCTGGACACATTGCCGCGCACCACTTCAATGCGGTCAATGTTGGACAGTGGTAAGTGTTCGAGCGGCGTGGTGTTGAAGTTCAGGTTGTTGACGGCGATGCCGTCGATCAACACCAGGGTATGGCGCGATTCAGCGCCGCG
The DNA here is from genome assembly GCA_025360385.1 of Burkholderiales bacterium. GTDB lineage: Bacteria > Pseudomonadota > Gammaproteobacteria > Burkholderiales > Burkholderiaceae_C > JANYCG01. Next base: position 21,504 of record JANYCG010000150.1, read on the forward strand.
AATGAAGGCGCTGGATTGCGTGCCGCTGCCGCCCAACTGGGTGATCTCGACACCCGTCACACGACGCAGCAGGCTGGGCAGGTCAACCGCCTGCGAGCGGTCAATGTCGTCGCGGCTGATCAGCGTGACGGCCGGCAGAGAATCTTGCAGGCGCTGCGCCAGCCGGCTGGCGGTGACCACGGTTTCTTGGAGTTGCGGCGTGGGGCCAGTCTGGGCCTGGGCCGAAAAAGCGGCAGCAATGGCCGCAGCCAAAACGACAGGAACAGCCACGGGAAAGACGGCCAGGCGGGCAGGCGAAATACAGGTTTTCATGGAAATAACGATCAATCAAAAAGCCCTCACCGTCGTCCCCGACAGCGCATGGGCGAAAAGGCTGAATGCGCCGCCAAAAAAAGCAGACGCACACCGCCACTGTGTTGGCCGGTATCCGGGCTGACGGAACGACTCTCAAAGCCTTCCCAGGCGCGTGTTCAAGACGCCCAGTGGCTAAAAATGAAAGCTGGGTCATTGCGCCTAAACACAAAACCCGTCCGTTTGACCGTTGCGGGGGCAGCGCAGGTTAGGCTTGGCTGTTGCCAGCGTCGTCCTCCTGCTTCCCGTTGAACTGCGGCATGTGAACCACACCGCGAGCACCAACTTTTTGATTTTATTCTGAATAACTTGCGCAAACCCTACAATGGCCAGTCTATGTCCGCCGCCACCCAAATTGACCAAATTGCAGAGCGCGTTGAGCGCCTGCTGGTGCGCCACGGCGAGCTTCAACGCACCAATGCCTTGCTGGCCGCCCAGGTGGACAGTTTGACGGCTGAGCGCGACTCATTCAAATCACGCCTGGGGGCGGCCCGTGCACGTGTCGATGCCTTGCTGGACCGCCTGCCCCATCCGGGCGTCGAGGCAACGGGCGATCGCGGCAACAACGGCAGTGGCGGCAATGGTCATGCGTCCAACAGAAGCCCATGAAACAGCTTGAAGTGCAGATCATGGGGCAAAGTTACCTGTTGGGCAGCCCGGACGGTGGTGACTCGCAATTGCTCGAAGCCGTGGAGCGGGTTGACACTGCAATGTGCAAAATCCGCGACGCCGGCAAAGTGCGCGCCCGTGAACGCATCGCCGTGCTGGCGGCACTGAACCTCGCGTTTGAATTGTCTGACCGTGACGTGGCGGTTGCCACAGTCACTGCCGCAGCCGCAGCCCCGACAGCGCCGAAAGGCGTGGCAGCCAGCAGCATGGCTGCCAAAACCGGCGACGACCCGCTGTTGGCGTCCCTGCTAAAGCGCCTGGACCATGCCCTGGGGCAAGACGGCCAGCTGATCTGACCTTGGCTGTTTCAGGCCGCCATTTGGGCCTAAAATGAATCCGTCTGCGGTGCCATTGGGCTTTATATTTCTGCAACCAATGATCGAAAGATCAAGGGCTTGGAACATCACCGATCCAGCGTGAACATCTCGCGTCAGATGGTCCCAACGTTCAGTTGACCTCGCCCACCTGAACCGTGGTTCAGGATGCCGGCCTGGTGGCACCCGCAGACACTATCTCCCCTGCATTTGATCGATTCGCGCGCCTTCGACATTGGCCATATCATGGTGACATCCTCAAGGAGTACCCGTGATCGATCTGCATTATTGGCCCACGCCCAACGGCTGGAAACTCTCCATCATGCTCGAAGAGTGCGGCTTGCCCTATCGGCTGGTGCCCGTCAACATCGGCAAGGGTGAGCAGTTCACGCCTGAGTTTTTGGCCGTCAGCCCAAACAACCGCATGCCGGCCCTTGTGGACACGCAGCCCATTTGTGCCGGCGCGCCCCTGGCGGTGTTTGAAAGCGGGGCCTGCCTGCTTTATTTAGCCGAGAAAACCGGCCAATTCATGCCCAAGGATTTACGCCAGCGATATGCTGTCACCCAATGGTTGATGTGGCAGATGGGCGGCCTGGGACCGATGGCCGGGCAAAACGGGCATTTTCTGCTCTATGCGCCTGAGAAAATCCCCTATGCCATTGAACGCTACGGCAAAGAAGTTGACCGCCTGTATGGCGTGCTGGATGCTCAGTTGGGGCGCACTGGTGCCTTTGTGGCAGGCACAGAATATTCAATCGCCGACATGGCCATTTTCCCCTGGGTACGCACCCACAAAATGCAACAAGTTGCCTTGCAAAATTTTCCCCATGTAGAACGCTGGTACAACGGCCTGTTCGAGCGACCGGCTGTCAAACGCGGGCTTGATCTGGGCAAAGACCTGCGCGCCGGCGGCTTGACCGAAGAAGCGCGCAAGGCATTGTTTGGCCAGACGGCGCAAAGCGTGAAAACAGGCCCCCATGCGCACCCTGCCCGTTCCCCCTGAGCCCGTCCTGTCCCGAGGCCGTCAACAGGCTGAACGCTCGCGCGTACCGTCGCCCACACTTAACCGGAGCTATCCAGGTGATCGAATTCTTTTTTGATATCAGCAGCCCGTGGACTTACCTCGCGTTCCACAACATCCAGCCTTTGGCCGCTGAGTTGAAAGCGCAAATTGACTGGAAACCCATTCTGGTCGGTGGCATTTTCAACAGCGTCAACCCCAGCGTTTACGCCATGCGCGAGAACCCGGTGCCCGCCAAATCGGCCTATATGAAAAAAGATTTGCAGGACTGGGCGCATGAAGCGGG
>JANYCG010000158.1 GCA_025360385.1 Burkholderiales bacterium
CTTGACCCTGAGCCAGCCAAATTTCCAGCGACATTCAAGGGCGATGCCAGCAAAATTTACGATTTTTGCGCGTCAATAGTTGACGCAACGGCTGACTTGGCGATGGCCTTCAAGCCGCAGATTGCCTACTTCGCCGCGCACCGTGCCGAGAAGCAGCTTGAGCGTTTGATAGCGCACATCAAACGAGTAGCGCCGCAAGTGCCTGTCATTCTGGATGCGAAGCGTGGTGACATTGGTGCGACCTCAGACCAATATGCCATCGAAGCGTTTGAACGCTATGGCGTGGATGCCGTCACGCTCTCGCCCTTCATGGGTTTTGATTCGGTTACGCCGTATTTGAAGTACCACGGCAAGGGCGCATTCCTGCTGTGTCGCACGTCCAACCCCGGTGGTGACGATCTGCAAAACCAGCGCCTGGCATCAGTTGATGGCACGCCGCTGTTGTATGAGCACATTGCGCGGCTGGCGCAGGGACCGTGGAACCTCAATGGTCAGTTGGGGCTGGTAGTGGGCGCAACCTACCCGGCCGAGATCGAGCGGGTGCGGGTGCTGGCACCGACCCTGCCGTTGCTGATCCCGGGCGTGGGTGCTCAGGGAGGCGACGCCGTGGCCACGGTCAAGGCGGGCTGGCGTGGCGTCAATGGCCTGACAAGCGCTGCCATCATTGTCAATTCTTCACGGGCCATTTTGTATGCCTCTACGGGCGACGATTTTGCGGCAGCCGCCCGTGTTGAGGCCGCGCGAACCCGCGATCTATTACAAGCCGCAAGGGCTTGACAAGCTCGAGCCTCGCGTCGACTGCCCTGTCCCGAGTCAAGCCCCGAAATAAAGCTGCTGTTTGACCCGGTGGCCGATTTTGTCCCGGCGACCAGCAGGGAATCGGGTTATTGCGCCGTCACCAAAAACCGGCCAAACATGTCCTCGTGGCCATCGCCGCAATAGTTGTCGCATAAAAAGACGTAGTCGCCAGGCTTGTCAAATCTCAGGTTCAACCTGACGATCTGATCGGGCACCAGGTCAGCCCGTAGTTTCAAGTCGGGCAGGCTGAAGCCATGGGCGAAGTCCAGCGTACTCAATTCGAGCTGAAGGCGCTGTCCGGCTTTGACCTCGATTTTTTCAGGCGTGAATACAAATTTTTTCGCGACCAATTGGATGACTTGAGATTCAGCCTGGCCCTGAACCCTGTTGGTCAGCGCCAGCGCTCCTGCAACGGCACTCAGGCCAATCACCAAGGTGCGACGGCGATTCACCGCAACGCTGCTCATGCAGCGGTGCCATCTGGCCCAAATTCCTGAATTTTGGGTTGGGCAACACCCGCCTGAACCTGGCGAAATCCCAAGCCATGGTCGTGGCTGGCCGGATTCCAGGCCAAAGGCGTGCGCCGCTCCTGGCTGCCAGCCAGCGGCAGGGGAAATATCAGCGACTTGGCCGAGTGATGCGCGATGTGGCCCGTCATATGGTGGTGCTCGTGGTGGATGTGGCCGTAAAACACGGTCACGTTTGAATACGGCATGAGAATGTCCATCGCCAATGCGCCGTCGCGCGTCGCCCAATCCCATTTGGGTGCAAGGTCAAATAAGGGCCGGTGCGTCAGAACAACGATGGGGGCATTTTTGGCTTGTTTTGCAAGGTCAGCCTGCAGCCAAGCCAGTTGCGCCGCGCCAATGTTGGCGCCGGGGTCAGAGACATTGTCAATGGCAATGAAATGCACGCCTTTGTGGTCAAACGCATAGTTCATCTCGCCAAAATGCTCTTTGTAGGCCGCGCCACGATCCAGCGCCGCGTCGTGTTCGCCCGGCATGAACCGGACATTCTTGACTTTCAATGCCGACACGATGCTGCGGAATTCGGCCATGCGACGGCGCCGTTCTGCCGGGTCGTCGGTCGTGTGTGTCAAGTCGCCGGTGAACACGATGAAGTCCGGCGGCGCAGCCATGGCGTTGACCGCCGCCACCGCCTGCCTGAGTGTGTTGGCGGCTTCAGGGTTGGGTGGCCCGGAAAAGCCCCAGTGCGTGTCGGACAGCTGCACAAAATAAAAGTCTCTGGCGGCATCGCCCAAGGTGGCGCTGGCGCATCCGGCCAGGCCGGACAGGTAAACTGCCCCGCCCCCAAGCGCGGCAAGTTTCAGGAGTTGACGGCGGTGTTCGATGGGTTCGGCAGTCATGGCGATTCCAGTTCTGTGAATGGGTTGATTGAGGCAACGTGGGCAAAGTAGGCGTCAACCCAAGCTTGCCCCACCTATGCATTACCGCCGCGCTGCGCATTCAATTCCCCAAACCGGTTGCAGCGGAAGAAAAATAAGTCGCACAATCCGGGAATAAATGGCAGCCACTTCGGGTATCTGCCATGAACGACGCAAATCCCTTCATGAATGACCAGCGCCGCCAATTCGAGCTCCATGTTTTGCCGCACCTTGATGCCGCCTACAACTTGGCGCGCTGGCTGGTGCGTGACGAGCAAGTGGCGCAAGACATTGTTCAAGATGCGTTTTTGCGCGCCTTCCAGTACTTTGGCAGTTTTCGCAGCGGCCCGGCCAAACCCTGGCTGATGGCGATTGTTCGCAATGTCTGCCACACCTGGTTTGTCCAGCAAAAGCGCGAACATGAAATCATCGACCCAGTGCCAGACCCCGAGCTTGACGCTGCCAGCCTGGACGCCTTCAGCAGCCCCAGCACGCCCGAAACCATTTTGGCGCAGGCGAATGAACGTGCGCAAGTCAATGCCGCTGTTGCGGCTCTGCCCGTCGTGTTCCGTGAAGCGCTGGTATTGCGCGAAATGCAGGACATGGCGTATGACGACATAGCCCGGGTGCTGGGTATTCCGGTGGGCACCGTGATGTCCCGCCTGTCACGCGCCCGCGCCTTGCTGCGTCAATCGCTCAGCCACCTCCATACACCCTGACGTGATTGCCCCCCCATGAATGAACCGGACTCCGAGCTGCCGCCTCAGTTGACGCGACTGCTGGTGCAGCACCAAGCACCGCCTGGCCTGAGAAGGCGGGTGCGTTTCATGCTGGACCAGCACGCGCAGTCGCCGCCGCCTTTTCAAAGGCCGGTGCGTCGATGGTTCAATTTTGCAGGGCTGGGGCGGCCCGATGGCCGCTGGGTTAACTGGGGTGCCGGAGTGGCCATGGGCTTGGCGTTTGGCGTATTGCTAAGTGCGGGCTGGTGGCAGTTTCAGTCGCGGGACAATCTGTCGCAGCAGTTCAACCAGCAGCTGGTCGCAAATCATGTGCGCTCCTTGATGCTGGACCACAAAATTGACATTGCGTCGTCTGACCAGCACGCCGTCAAGCCCTGGTTCCTTGGCAAGCTCGATTACGCCCCGGTCGTGGTTGATCTGACCGCCGCAGGCTTCCCCTTGCAGGGCGGGCGGCTGGACTACCTGGAAGGCCGCAGTGTTGCCGTTCTCGTGTACGGTCGGGGCAAACATGTGATCAACCTGTTTGTACGCCCAACCGAGAATCCGACGCCTTCGCAGGCGTCAGCCAGCCCGGCCACGCGCCAGGGTTACAACCTGTTGGGCTGGTCTAGTGCCAACATGCAGTTTTGGGCGGTGTCTGATGCCAATTCAGGCGACTTGCGGCAGTTTATGTCGGCCCTGCGTGAAGCGCAGCAAGCGTCAGCGGCGCTGCCGTTTGCAGCCCCCGCTGGGCCTGTGGCCAACTGACCGGGGCCATAAGGTTCTCGCAAGGGCTTCGGTCTGCGCACCCGCCGGGCCGCGAATCTGCTACGCTTTGCATGACGGATCAGCGTTGCCATTGGCGCTGGACGTGCCGCCACAACGAAAGGGAACCTTATGTCAAAAGCCAACCAAGCCAGCGTCGAGTCGCAAGAGCAACTTGTCACTGACATCAAATCCGTCATTTCCGAAGCCGAGGAAATGCTCAGCGCCACGGCCGACCAGGCCGGCGACAAAATCGGCAAACTTCGCGAGCGCATCAAGGCCCGTTTGGTGGATGCCAAAGCCCGGCTGCTGGACGCCGAGGCCGTGCTGGTCGCCAAAACCAAGGCGGCGGCCCGCGCCACTGACGAATACGTGCACGAGTCGCCCTGGACGGCGGTGGGTGTTGCGGCCGGTGTGGGCCTGCTGGTGGGGTTGATCATTGGCCGGCGTTGATTCACGCCATGTGCCGGGCCAGAGGGCATGAGCAGCCCGCTTGAGCCGGCCGGCCTGTTTGCGGCGCTGAAAAATGCCGCCGCGACGCTTTTGGGCATGGGGCGCACGCGGCTTGAGCTGCTGAGCAATGAGCTTGAAGTTGAAAAGCTGCGCCTGTTGCGCCATCTGGCGCTGGCCATTGCTGTGCTGATTTTTTCAGCCTTTGGCATATTGCTGCTGGTGTTGCTGGCCACGCTGCTGTTTTGGGAGCAACGCGTGTGGGTGGTGGGCCTGTTTGCCGTCGTGTTTTTTGCGCTGGCGGCCTGGTTTTACCGCTCGCTCAAACGCAGCCTTGGCACAGGGGATGCGCCCTTTGGCGCCAGCCTGTCCGAGTTGCAAAAAGACCTTGCAGCACTCAAAAAGGCCGCCGGCCAAACCGGCACACCGCCATGAGCAAAACGCTGGCGCAACTGGATTTGCAGCGCGGCCAGCTGGTCGAGCGGATCGCGCACCAACGCCGTGAGCTGGCCCGTCAATTGAGCCCCGTGCGGGCGACCCTGAACCGCGCCGACCGTGCTGTGGCCGTGGCCCGCCAGAGTGTCCAGTTTTTCAAACAACATCCTTTGAGTTTGGGCTTGGCTGCATCGGCGCTGGCGCTGCTGCGGCCCCAGCGCATTGTTCGATGGGGCGCTCAAACGGTGGCAATTTGGCGCACCCTGCGCACGGTTCGAGCTTGGGTGCCAAAGTCCTTGATCGACCGTATTCTTCGCCGCTACGGGTAGCGGCGTGACCAGGGGCTGAGCCCTACAAATCCAGCAAAGCGGCTTGCACCATTTTTGCAAAGGCCGCATCGTCGCCCATCTGGTTGGCCAGCAACAGGCAAAGTTTGGTCAAAAAAAGTTCTGTGTGGCGTGGCTCGACCTGGTCGATTGCCTGCGCCAGCGTGTCGTACACGGTTTCGAGTTGAGGAATGGTCAGCGGGGGCATGCTCAATGTCGTCATGGCTTGTCCTTGGGGGTCATTGCTGCCCCGTCGCGCGGCGCAAGGCGGCAGCCAGGCGCGACGCGTCCAGCGTCTGCCAGCGGGCGCAGACATGCTGGTCGGGGCGGAACAGGTAGGCGGCGCCTGGCTTGGTGGCACCGTAGCTGGCTTTCACCGCGTCATGGCGCATCGTCTGTACCTGGATGGCTTGGCCACTGGCACGGAACCCGTCCAACACCTGCGCCACGTCTGGCGCAAGCCCGGTGGAGGCGTTGGAGACCAGCAACAAATACCCGGCGGGGAAGTGGTCCATCAGGAAGTCGTCCTTCCCCAGCGCGACATTGGCCATCGTCTCGCCAGGGGCCGGGCCGGCGGCAAACAAGTGCCTGTCGTCGTCCGGCGCATTCAGCGGTGAATCTGTGTACGCGTGGGCGCGGGAGGTGCGCCAGTGGTAAAGCGGCCGCACAAAGGCTTGCGTCAAGGACAAGGACAACACCGCGTCGCGCAACAGCCGAAAGCCAGGCGTGGGCGGCGTCATGAAGCGGGTGCTTTTGCCTGCTTCCTGCACGATCTCGCGTGCGGCGGCCACTCGCTCGTGGGAGTAGCTGTCCAGCAGGCTGGCCGGGGCTTTGCCTTGTGCGACCAGGGCCAGTTTCCAGGCCAGGTTTTGCGCATCCTGAAAACCGGTGTTGGCCCCGCGCACGCCAAAAATCGGCAGCAAGTGGGCGGCGTCGCCGGCCAACAAAATCCGGCCATGCCGGTAGCTGGGCAGCGTCAAGGCGCGGGCCGAATAAACGCTGGACCAGTCCAGCTCCCACGGCGTGCCACCGTGTCCGATCATCTCCAGCTGGGCGTTGATGCGGCGGGTGAGTGATTCGGGGCTGAGCGCCTGCTCGGGCGTTTCATCCGGTGGCAACTGGTAGTCAATGCGCCAGATATTGAACGGCTCACGGTGCATCAGCACGGTGTTGCCCGGGTTCCAGGGCGGGTCAAAAAAAGCCAGGCGCTCGGTGGGCAGCGGCAGGTCAATGCGGATGTCGGCGATGACAAAACGCCCCTCATAGGCGCTGCCCTCCAGCTTGAGGTTCAGCAGGCCGCGCAGGGCTGAACGGGCCCCGTCACAGGCCACCACAAACTCGGCCCGTTGCAGGTATGTGCCGGTGGGTGTATCGATTTCGATAGCTGTAAACGCTGTATTGACGGGAACTTCAGCCACTTTGACGACCCTGTGGCCCCAGCGCAGCGCTATCAGCGGCTGCTGGGCCGCCAAGTCCAGCAGCGCCTGCTCAAGGTGGTTCTGCTGCAGGTTGTTCATGGGCGCAAAACGGTCGTCGTCGCTGTGCGGCGCCTCCAGGCGAAACACCCGCTGCCCCCGGTAATACGAATTGCCAAAATGCCAGGGCAAACCCAGCCGGGTCACGGCTTCGTCGGCACCAACCTGCTGCAATATCTCCATCGACCGGCGCGTGAACACGACGGCCCGGCTGCCCTCGCACACCTGCTGTTCGGCCTCCAGCACGACGCAGGCCTGGCCCTGGCGCGCCAGCAGCAGGGCGGTCGTCAGCCCGACCAAACCCGCGCCGACGATGACGACTTGTACCGTTTTGTCTGGCCGCGGGATCGGCGCTGCCGGATAGACCTGGTAGGCAAAATAAAGCGATGCGTGAGCTTGGGGTTGGCTTGACGTCATTGGAAAGTGTTCAGCTGAAGGTCAGGGCTGGCTAGACAACAAACGTGCCAGATACCGCCCCGTAAAACTCGCCGGATTGGCAGCTAAATCTTCCGGTGTGCCGACGCCGACAACTTCACCGCCGCCCGAACCACCTTCAGGGCCCATGTCGATCAGCCAGTCGGCGGTTTTGATGACATCCAGATTGTGTTCGATCACCACGATGGTGTTGCCCGCGTCGCGCAGTTGGTGCAGCACCTTGAGCAGCAGGTCGATGTCGGCAAAGTGCAGGCCGGTGGTGGGTTCGTCCAGGATGTACAAGGTGCGCCCGGTGTCGCGTTTGGACAGCTCCAGCGCCAATTTGACGCGTTGCGCCTCGCCGCCCGACAGCGTGGTGGCGCTTTGGCCCAGCCGGATGTAAGACAGCCCCACGTCCAGCAAGGTGTGCAGTTTGCGGGCAATGGTGGGCACGGCGCTTAAAAATTCATGCGCGGCTTCCACCGTCAAGTCCAGAATCTGCGCGATGTTTTTGCCCTTGTAATTGATCTCTAGCGTTTCGCGGTTGTAACGCTGGCCGTGGCACACGTCGCAGGGCACGTAGACGTCGGGCAAAAAATGCATCTCGACGCGCTTCACGCCATCGCCCTGGCAGGCCTCGCAACGCCCGCCTGGTACGTTGAAGCTGAAGCGCCCCGGGCCGTAGCCGCGCTCGCGCGCCATCGGCACCTCGGCCATCAGCTCGCGGATCGGTGTGAACAAGCCGGTGTAGGTGGCCGGGTTGCTGCGCGGCGTGCGGCCAATGGGCGACTGGTCCACGCTGATGCATTTGTCGAAATGTTCGATGCCTTCGATGGCTTGGTGCGTGGCCGGCTCCTCGTGGGCGCGGTACAGCGTGCGGGCAACCGCCGCGTACAAGGTGTCGTTCACCAGTGTGGATTTGCCCGAGCCAGACACGCCAGTGACGCAGGTGAACAGGCCTACCGGCACTTCCACACTCACGTGTTTCAGGTTGTTGCCACTGGCGCCCATGACCCTGAGTGCCTGCATATTGCCCTGGGTGGCCAGGTGCGTCGCCTCCCGCGCGGCACGGCGCACCGCCGCCGGACTGGGTGGATATTTGGACTTGAACTTGTCTTGCGCTGCCGTGCCGATCAGCGTGGGTTGCCATTTGGCCCGGCGTGTCGGCACGGCAATTTGCTTGACGTGGGCCAGGTACTGCCCGGTCAGTGAATTGGGGTTGGCCTTGACCTGCTCGAAGCTGCC
>JANYCG010000170.1 GCA_025360385.1 Burkholderiales bacterium
GCCAGGCATTCCATTTGAGAGTCTCGTTGGTGAAGCCGTTGATCTGGATGGGCGTGCTCATGTTGCGGCCTCCAATTCGGCCATGGCTTGCAGGCCGGCCGTGACGCGGATTTGGTACGACAGAAAGGCAATCAACTGGCCTAGTGAGACGATGGCGGGGGTTGTCAGACCGGCTTTCACCAGGGCCTCAATGGCCTGTCGGTCGCCGTCAATCGGGCGTTCGATCAGCGTGGTGGTAAAGCGCAGAATGGTGTGCAGGCGCGGGTCGGGCAGGGACCCAATGGCATTCCGGTTAACCGCGTCAATCAAGGCCGGTTCCGTGCCCTCGCTTATCAGCCGCTGCTGGTAATGGCGGGCCAGGCTGTCTGCTTTGGACAGGCGGCAGGCAAGCAGTGCCACCAGCAGGCGCTCGGCCACGCTGACGCCCTGAACGCCGGGGGCGAACATCGCCTCATAACTTCCCTGGGTCGAAGCGACGACTTTGGCGCGCTCGTGCCTGACCGCATGGGTGGTTTGCTGCGGTGCCAGCGGCACGGCCTGATCTATCACGTCAGCGATCACATCGGGCCGGGTGGGCATGGTTTCGGTGGAAGTCATTGGGGTTCAGCTTGTCTGCGGGTTTGGGTAGGGATGGTGTCTGGCGCGTTGACCCATTCATCGCCCACCAGTTCGGGCTCGGCATAGGCCAGCAGTTCGGCATACTGGTAGTCAATGTCTTCACGGTAGAAACAGCTGACGATGCCATGGGCCAGGCGGCGCGCACCCTCACTGATGGCCGGTATGTCGCCGGATACAACGCCGTGCGACAGTGTGGCGGGGTAACAAAAGCAGTGGATGCGGTCCAGGCCCGGACAGGCCCCGGCGTGTTTCTCTTGAAACTCGAACAGGGATCCCAAATCGGGGGAGTCTGACAGCTCTTCATCCTCCTGTCCGGCCTCGGGCGTGTAACGGTCTTTCCAGGCGCGAACCTGGGGCGCAATGAGAGCAAGTTCTGGGCGACTGGCCCAGTCAATCTTGAAGCCGGTCGAAACAATCAGAAAGTCGAGTTCAAACTCACCTTTTGGGGTCAAGGCGCACAACACGTCGCCGTCCTGCCGCACGGCAAGAACCGGGCAGCCCAGATGAAAGCGGGCGTTGGCGTGGCGTGACACCCGCTGCGTGCTGTTGCGCGGTGGTGGCACCTGCTGGACATTGACGTAATGGCGCATGCGCCATTTCCATTCATCCGGCAAATCAAAGTGGCCGTGCGTGCGGCCCGGGCCGCCGCCACCCTTGGATTTGTTGATGCGCGGCAAGTCATGCCGGCGGATCAGCATATCCACGCTGGCAGCACCTTGCTCCAGTGCGGTGGCTGCGCTGTCCATCGCTGACGCACCCGCGCCGACCACGCCTACGCGTTTTCCGGCCAGGCACGCGTAATCCATTTCATCGGACGAATGAGCCCAGCTGCGGCGATCCAGTGCCTCCATAAAAGCAGGCACGGCGGGGCCGCCTAATCCATCACGCCCGGTGGCCAGAATCACGCGCCTTGCATGCATTTGCGACGCGCCCGCCGGCGTCTGCACATCAAGCGCGACCAGGCCGTCGGCGCGCGGACGGATGGCGGTGATGGTGGTGTCGTTGCGCACGTCCACGTTCATGGCGCGACGGTACCAGCGCAGATAGTCCATCCATTGAATACGCGGAATCTTGTCAAGCTGCGCCCACCCTGCCGCGCCAAATTGCGCCTCAAACCAGGCGCGAAAGGTCAGATTGGGCAGGCCCAGAGCCGGCCCCGTGAGTTCCTTGGGTGAACGCAGCGTTTCCATGCGTGCGGTGGTGACCCAGGGCCCCTCCTGCCCCGCAGGTGCGCGGTCAAACACCGCGGCGCAGATGCCCTGTTGGGCCAGCGCACTGGCCACAGCCAGGCCGGCCTGACCGGCACCGATGACGGCCACGTCGAGCACTGGCTGTCCGCCTACCCACCGTGGCGGCGGCAGCCAGGCTGCGGCTGGCCAGCCAAGCCATTCCAGATCCTGCTTCAGGCGGGCCTCAAGTGCCGCCAGACCCATGGCTGTTCCAACCATGTCAGTCAATCGAAATACGGGCTGCCTTGACGACATTCGCCCATTTCTGCCGGTCTGCGCTCACCGTGGCCTTGAACTGCGCGGGCGATTCAATCCGCACGGTATTGCCCGCAGATTCGAAATGCGCCTTCATCTCGGGCACTGACAACACCGCTTGTAGGGCCGTATTGAGCCGCTCCACCACGGCGGCCGGGGTGCCTTTGGGCGCAAACACGCCGAACCAGATCGAGCTGTCAAAACCCGCCGTGCCCGGCACGCCGCTTTCGGCGATGGTGGGCACCTCTGGCACGGCGCCCACCCGCTTGGCGGTGGTGATGCCCAACAGGCTCACCTTGCCCGCCTTGTAGTGGGACAAGACCGTCTGCACCTGGTTCATGATGCAGCAAGTCTCGCCCTTGAGCACCGAGGCGATGGCTTCCGGGCCGCCCTTGTAGGGCACGTGCACCATGTCAAGACCGAGGCGCGAATTGAACTCGGCAAACGCCATGTGGGTGCCGGCACCGTTGCCGGTGGACGCGTAGTTGTATTTGCCGGGGTTGGCCTTGACCAGGTCCACAAACTCGCGGATGGTTTTTGCCTTGACGACAGCCGGATTGATGGTCAGCACGTTGGACACATCAATGATGGTGGCCACGGGCACAAAGTCACTCTCCACGTCAAATGAAAGGCTCTTGTACAGCGCGGCATTGCTGCCATGTGTGGCGGCCGTGCCAAATTCAAGCGTGTAGCCGTCTGGCCGGGCGCGGGAAACAAATTCGCTGGCGATGTTGCCGGCCGCGCCGGTCTTGTAGTCAATGATGACGGGCTGCCCCAACTGTTTTGACAGAGGCTCCTGAATGGCGCGCGCCACCACGTCAACACCGGAGCCGGCCGGGAAACCCATGACGAGTGTGATCGCTTGCGCCGGCCAGTCTGCGGCCATGGCGGATGGAACGCCCAAGCACAGGGACAGTGCCATCGGCAAGGCTGAGGCGAGAAATGTCCTGATGGCTTTGCGGCCAGGGTGTGTGTCGTTCAAGGGAAGCTCCTGAAAAAATGAGGCAAGGGGGTGCGCCCGTATGCCCATGGGCTGAAAGGCGCTGGCCTGCCCTGCACGGCTATTCGGGTTTGAAACCCGACGCTTTGATTGGCGCTTCCCAGCGCCTGTAATGCTCGGCTTGCAAGGCTGCAAGTTCCTGCGGGGTGCCATAGTTGGCGACCAAACCAAAGTTCTGGATCTTGTCCTGCACCTCTGGCGCGCGCAAGGCGTCGCCAACCGCGCGGTTGAGGCGGGCTACCACGTCGGCGGGTACGCCTGCGGGGCCATACAGACCAAAAAATCCGTCCGCCACTACGTTGATGCCCGACTCTTTGAGCGTGGGCACGTCGGGCAATGACTTGGAGCGCGTGTCGCCCGTCACGGCCACAATGCGCACCTTGCCGGCGCGGTAATGCTCGATGGTTTCCGAGGCGGTGTCCAGCATCAGCGGCACCTGGCCGCCGATCAAGTCGGTCGCGGCCGGCGCACCGCCTTTGTAGCCGACATGCGTCAGCGTCATGCCTGTCGCCTGCGCCAGCAACTGCCCCGCGAAATGCGGCAGCGTGCCCGCGCCAGAGGTGGCGTAATTCGCCTTGTCGGGGTTGGCTTTCATCCACGCCAATATCGCCTTGACATCACCTGCGGGGGCACCCGGGCCTGCACTCAAGGCAAAGTCAAATGTGGTGACGCGGGAGATGGGTGCGAAATCTTTGTTGGGATCAAAGCCCATATTGGCAAACAGCCAAGGCTGGATCACCAGCACCCCGCTGGGTGACAGCGCCAAAGTCTGTCCGTCGGGCGCCGCGCGCTTAAGCTCCCCCATGGCAATGCGTCCGCCCGCCCCGGGCTTGTTTTCCACGACCACGTTTTGCCCCAGCGACCCACGCAGTTTGTCGGCCAGCAGGCGGGCAATGATGTCGACCGACCCGCCGGCCGGGAAGCCCACCAAAATTTTGAGCGGCGGCTTTTCTTGCGCCCACAGCGTCGGGGCGGTCAGGGTGGCAGTGCTGGCAAGGGCCAGCGCGGCAAATTCACGGCGTTTCAGGTTCATGGCATCTCCTTCGTGTAGTGGCGGACAGTTTGCCATGGTACCGAATCGAATGGAAACGTAAACCACGGGCCGGCAGAATCATGCTGCCACAGGACGCATTGACAACGCCACGCCATCCCTCAGGCGTCACCTGTTTTAAGATGCAGCATCCCATCCCCCAACCCCAAGGCCCCCATGATTGACCGCGAACTCGACATTCCGACATCTGACGGCGTGATGAACACCTTCATCACCCACCCTGAAGAGGGCGGCCCGCACCCGGCCATCATTTTTTACATGGACGCACCGGGCAAACGTGAGGAACTGCACGACATGGCGCGGCGCCTGGCGTCGGCCGGGTATTACGTCATCCTGCCCAACCTGTATTACCGGCGCAGCCGCGACTTTGTGTTGATGGAGCGCACCGAGGCCGCCATGGCCGTGATGTTCTCCCACATGGACTCGATCAAACGGCCCGGCATCCTGGCCGACACCCAGGTGTTGCTGGACTTCATCGACAAGGACCCAGCCGCCAAAGGGGGTGCCAAGGTCGGTGTGGTGGGGTATTGCATGAGTGGCCCCTTCATTTTTTGGGCGGCACAGGCGCACCCCGACCGCATTGCCGCTGCTGCCAGTCTGTATGGCGTGCGTCTGTGCACTGACGACCCGGACTCACCACACCGCGACGCGCACAAAATCAGAGGCGAGGTTTATGTGGGTGCCGCAGAGACCGACATCTGGGCCCCCAAGGAGATGATCAATGCCTTGGATGCCCACCTTAAATCCACCGGCATCCGCGCCCGCGTGGAGTGGTACCCCGGCACCCACCACGGCTTTGCATTCCCCGGCCGCGTGGGCGCCTACAACAAGCCCGCCGCCGAACGGCATTGGGAGCGCTTGCATGCGCTGTTTGGGCGGAATTTGGGGTGAATCTTGGATGTTAGAAGGTAAAAATGCCGAATGTTCTCATGGGTATTGAATAGTTAGCTATATTAAATATAGTAACCTGCTGCCGGGTTTGACCTGCATTGGCTGGCTTGACCCAGCGCATGTGTGCTGCAAAATCCGGCGCTTCGGGTTCGTTCCAATCCGGAACATGACAAAGGAAACGGTTTGAAAATTTGCATTCTGGGTGCGGGCGCTTTGGGCTGTGCGTTTGGCGGCGTGTTGACAGAAGGCGGCAACGAGGTCTGGCTGGTCAACCGTGACGCCGCACATGTGGACGCCATGCACCGCCGGGGCTTGATACTGCGCGAAGGCAGTGGCGTTGGCGCGGTCGAGCGGGTCGTCAAAGTCCGCGCGGCCACCCATGCCAATGGCGTCGATCTGTCCAATGGCCCGGTTGAACTGGTCATCGTGCTGGTCAAGTCTTTCCACACCCGAGAGGCGATTGAGTCCGCCCGCGCCATGGTGGGGCCAGGCACGCTGGTGCTGTCCTTGCAAAACGGGGTCGGGCATGAAGATGTGCTGGCCGATGTGGTCGGCAAGTCCAGGGTTCTGGCGGGCAAGACCTATGCGGGCGGCGTGTTGCTGGGCGCAGGCCACGTCATCGTGGGCACGAAGGGCAAAGAAACCATCATCGGCGAGCTGGATGGCCCGGGTGATCCGGGTGACGGCAACGCCGCCACGCCCAGTGCGCGGGCGCAAGGTGTGGCAGACACTTTCAATGCGGCAGGCCTCACGACCACCGTGAGCCACAACATCATGGCCACGATCTGGGAAAAGCTGCTGGTCAATGTGGCCACTGGCGCTTTGAGCGGCATCACGCGGCTGCCTTACGGTTTGCTCTACCAGGTGCCAGAAGTCGAGGCCTGTGCCGTGGCGGCTGTGGCAGAGGCGATGGCGGTGGCCCGTGCCAGTGGCATAAGGCTTGCCACCACCGACCCGCGCGCGCCCTGGGTTAAGGCAGCAACGGGTCTGCCGTTTGAGTTCAAGGCGTCCATGTTGCAAAGCCTGGAGAAAGGCTCGATCACCGAAATTGATTTCGTCAACGGCGCGGTGGTTGAGCAAGGGCGAAAATATGGGGTGCCGACACCGGTCAATCAAACCTTGCTCGCCTGCATGAAGGGCGTCGAGAAGTCATTCACCTCTCCATAGAAATAACCATGGCCTACACCAAAAAATCCTACGTGGAACATGTCGCCGTCCGTGTCAAGGACATTCATTGGCACATCAACTTTTTTTACGAAGCCCTGGGCATGGAGGTGCGCGAAATCGACGGCGACCCGGCGTCGCCCAAGCAGTACTGGTCCATCGGCGGCATGCAACTCATGAGCACGCCCGAGTTTGCGGCGCCCCCGAGCAATGACGCAGGCTGGCTGGCCCACTTGGGCGTGATGGTGGAAGACCTTGACCTGGCCATCGCCGAGTGCCACAAGTTTGGCGTCAAACAATTGCCGCAGGGGCGCAACTGGCTGCAATTGCCTGACGGCCTGGCGGTCGAGCTGCTGCAGGCCGCGCCGGGTTCGGTGGCTGAAGTGCTCAAAGTTAATCCGCGCCGACAGACCATCTCGATTTTGGATTGAAAGCCCACCCATGCCAGCCCCCAAAATCAACTTCAAGACCCCGGAAAAATACTGGGACGACGCCAAACTGGGTGACGAATGCACCAGCCCCAGCTACACCGTGACGGCCGAGCGTATTGACGCCTATGCCGAACTCACGGGTGACTTCACCCCCGTGCACGTGGACGAGGAATACGCGCGCAAGTCGCACTTCGGCTGTCGCGTGGCGCATGGCCTGATGGGCCAGTCAGTGGCCGACGGCCTGAAGACGCAAAGTGAATACCGGTTCCTGCCCGGCATGTCCCTGGGCTGGACTTGGGACTTTTTGCTGCCGATCAAGATCAACGACGAGCTGCATGTGACGTTCCGTGTGGGGAGCCTGCGCGAATCCAAAAGCAAGCCCGGTTGGGGCATTGTGGTGATGCCGGCCGAGCTGATCAACCAGCTGGGCCAGGTGGTGCAAAAAGGTGAACACCGCTTGATGATTCCGCGCCGGCCGAAATGATGGCAAGGCATTGTCGAATCAAAATCACCAGGCCCAAGTTCAATTTCAAACCCGTAAATACTATTAAATATGTAGCTAACCAAGTCCTATTAATAAGGATATACAGCATTTTATGACCACAGAAGCAAAATCCTCCCCAAGCCAGCCGCTGCCACTCCAGGGCATCCGCGTCATTGACTACAGCCATTTTCTGGCCGGCCCCCACATGTCGCGCTGCCTCTCGGCCATGGGTGCAGACGTGATCAAGGTGGAGCGCCCGACCGAGGGCGACGCCGGGCGCAGCACGCCCACCATCGTCCAGGGTGTGAGTGCGTATTTCTTGCAGCAGAACATGGGTAAAAAAGGCCTGTGCATCAACTTGCGCGACAAACGCGGGCTGGACCTGATGCACCAGCTGACCGACAGCGCCGACGTGTTTGTCGAAAACTACCGCCCCGGTGCGCTGAGCCGCCTGGGTCTGGGGTACGACGAGTTGTCCAAACGCAACCCCAAACTCATCTATTGCTCGGTGAGTGCTTTCGGCCACACCGGACCCGACTCGCAACGCCCGGGTTTCGGCTTGATCGCCGAGGCCCGCAGCGGCGCACAGTCGCTGCTGGGCATGCCGGGCGAGGCGCCCACGCTGTTCCGGATGCCGATTGCCGACATGTACGCCGGCATGCACGGTGTGGCCGCCATTTGCGCCGCGCTGTTTGGCCGCGTCAGCAGTGGGCGCGGGCAACACATCGACATCGCCCTGCACGACTGCATGGTGTCCATGCACGACTACGCCGCCCAGGGTTATTTGCTGAACGGTGACCTGCCCCAACAGACCGGGCACGACTTACCATCCAGCACCGTCTACGGCACCTTCACCGCCAAAGACGGCTACCTGGTCATTGCCGCGCAGATGGCTGACACCTGGCGCGCGCTGGCCAAACTGATGGGCGGTGAGGCCTATGCGCATGCGGTGGGTGGCTGGACTCAGACAGAACGCAATGCCAACCGCGAGGACATCCTGGCGCGTGTCTGTGCCTGGTGCCTGGCGCAGGACAGCGTGAAACATTGCTGCGACCAGCTGGATGCCCTGGGCATTCCGGCTGCGCCGGTACAGACCATCGACAAGGTGATGGCCGATCCGCAAACCCTGGCGCGCGGCATGGTGCTGGAGCAGGAGCATCCGATTCTGGGCAAAGTCAAGTTGCCGAATCTGCCGTTCCGCTTTTCAGAGTGCGACACCACGCCCAGCCGTGTGGCACCGTTGCTGGGGCAGCACAACCGCGAGATTGCGGCGAGCCTGGGTTATAGCGCCGCTGACATCGACACTTTGGTGAAGGACGGCGTGTTCTATGCAGAAGCCGCCGTCGAGCGCCTGCCCGTGAACGGATAATTCGGGTTTCACTAAGAGGTATAGAAAATGACAGAAGCCGCAGCGCCGGGCCGTCTCAGGCAAGGCACGGCCCCTTCGGAGGGCAGCGCAGAATACGAAGTGACAAGCGTGGGAGCCTTATCCCCATGACTGACCAATACGCCGTCATCGGCAACCCGATCACCCAAAGCAAATCGCCCCTGATCCACAGCATGTTTGCACAGGCCTGCCGCCAAGACCTGGAATACACCCGGATCGAAGGGCATGATTTTGCGGTCGATGTGGACGCGTTTCGCGCCCGCGGCGGGCGCGGCCTGCACATCACCGCGCCATTCAAGCTGGCGGCCTTTGCCTACGCGACGGAGCATTCCGAACGGGCCAAGCTGGCTGGGGCCGTGAATGCGATGAGGTTCGATGGCGAACATGTAGTCGCTGAAAACTTTGACGGTGTGGGCTTGGTGCGCGACGTGGTGCACAACCTGAGCTGTCCCCTGAAGGGGAAGCGTGTTTTGGTGATGGGCGCCGGTGGCGCAGCACGCGGGGCACTGTTGCCTTTTCTGGCAGAGAGCCCGGCGCTGCTGGTGATTGCCAACCGCCATTTGGACAAAGCGCAAGAGCTGGCCCACATCGCCAATTCCCAACCAGGCTCCAGCGTGCTCGTCAAGTCCGCGACCTACGCGGAACTGGAGGGGCAGGCATTTGACATCGTGTTCAATGCCACCTCGGCCAGCTTGAAGGCCGAGCTGCCGCCTGTGTCGGCCGGCGTGTTTGCCCATTGCGCACTGGCCTATGAATTGGCTTATGGCAAGGGGCTCACCCCATTTTTGCGCCTGGCCAACAACGCGGGTGTTAAAAAGCTGGCGGACGGCGTTGGCATGTTGGCGGAACAAGCGGCTGAAGCCTTTGACTGGTGGCGCGGTATGCGGCCAGACACGGCAGCCGTGATCGCCAAAATCACGGTGCCACTGGTTTAAGCGGCACGCCAAATGACCAAGATACGCAACCCTGACGACCTCAGCGCCGCTGTGCTGGCCGTGATGCGGCAGACACCCGACCCACGCCTGCGCGAGATCATGGTGTCGCTGGTCACCCACCTGCATGGTTTTGTGCGGGACGTGCGGCTGACCGAAGACGAAGCCCGCAGCGCGAGTGCGCTCATCGCCAGGATGGGCCAGCTCACCAACGACTCGCACAACGAAGTGGTGCTGATGGCCGGTTCGCTTGGGGTCTCCAGCCTGGTGTGTTTGCTTAACAACGGCCAGCGTGCCGCGAGGGGCGAGGGCGCGCCCACTAACGAAGCCCGATTTGAGACGACGCAAAACCTGCTTGGCCCGTTCTGGCGCATGAACTCACCCCGCACCGCCAATGGCGCGTCCATTGTGCGCAGCCCGACACCCGGCGCACCCTGGCGCGTGCGGGCGCGTGTGGTGGACGTGGCAGGCCTGCCCGTCGCCAACGCCGAGGTGGACGTGTGGCATTGCGACGGGAAGGGCCTGTATGAAAATCAACCGCAAGCGCGGGCCCAGGGCCATGCCGACATGAACCTGCGCGGCAAATTCACGACGGATGATGATGGCCATTTTGGTTTTTGGAGCATCAAACCCATTGGGTACCCGATTCCGACGGATGGCGTGGTCGGCCCGCTGCTCAAGGCGCAAAACCGCCATGCCATGCGCCCGGCGCACTTGCACGCCCTGGCCGTCAAAACCGGCTACAAAACGCTGATTTCACAAGTCTATGCGCATGACGACCCCAACCTGGCCACGGATGTCCAGTTTGGCGTCACCGATGCCTTGACGGGCCAGTTTGTGCGACACGACACGGCCCCCGCAGAAAAGCCGAATTTGCAGGCCCCCTGGTTCAGCCTGGACTTCAGCTTCATCATGGAGGCGGGCGAGTCCAAATTGCCCAAAGCCCCGATCAAATAAACTTGGAAAAACCGGAGACAGACCATGCTCAGCAAAAAAATTCGCCTGCAGGCGGCAGACAGTTTGTACCACGCGGACACGGGCCGCAGCCGCATCGCCCAGCTCAGCCAGACTTACGAAGGCATTGAGCTGGCGGATGCCTATGCCATTCAACAGCTTTGGCTGGAGCGTCGGGTCAAAGAAGGCGCGCGGCTGGTGGGGCGAAAAATTGGTTTGACCTCGCGCGCCATGCAAATGGCCAGCAATTTCACCGAGCCAGACTATGGCTATTTAACCGACGACATGTTGATCGCCGACGGCACGCAAATCGAAGCCGCGCGTTACATGGCGCCGCGCATCGAGGTTGAGCTGGCTTTCATCATGGGCGAAGACTTGCAGGGCGCCGGTTGCCAGGTGCATGACGTGATGCGGGCCACGGAATTCGTCACGCCGGCGCTGGAGTTGATTGCCTACCGCACTCAAACGCCACGTGCGATTGTCGACACCATTGCCGACAACGCGGCGGCCGGGGCCATGGTCATGGGCGGGCGTTTGATTCGCCCGTTTGACCTGGACGTGCGCTGGGTTGGTGCCACCTTGTCCAAGAACGGCATGATTGAAGAATCAGGCGTCTCGGCGGCGGTGATGGGCCATCCAGCGGCGGGCATCGCCTGGCTGGTGAACAAGTTGTCCCTGCATGGCAGCGGGCTGAAAAAGGGCCAGATCGTGTTGGGCGGCTCCTTCACCCGGCCCGTGGGGGTTGCGGCGGGCGACGTGATTGCGGCGGATTATGGCCCGCTGGGCAGCTTGGGCGTGCGCTTCGTCTGATCCCGCCGGGGCGCACGTGATGCGCGTATTCCCTATTCTGCCGCGGCTTGGGCGCGGCCTATACTTGTTGAATGAACCAGTTAGTACATTCACGGAAAAAATCGGCCACGACCAAAACACAGGTCGCCAAGGGGCTCAAGCCGGCAGCCAAGACGCCTGCTGCAAGCCGCACCAACGATCCTGCGCGCACCATGGCGGGCATCCTGAAAGTGGCTCATGCCGAGTTTGCCGAAAAAGGTTTGAGTGGTGCGCGCATCGACGAGATCGCCGCCGCCACCCAGACCAGCAAGCGCATGATCTATTATTATTTTGGGAGCAAAGAAGGCCTGTATATTGCCGTTCTGGAAGAGTCTTACCGGGAAATGCGCAGCATCGAAGGCGAGCTGAACCTGGAAGATTCGCCGCCCGAGGACGCGCTGCGGCGCCTGGTCGGCTTTACTTTCGACCACCACCATGCCAACGAGGCCTACATCCGCCTGGTGATGAGCGAAAACATGCAGCGCGGCGAATACCTGGCGCAAAGCAAGATCATCCAGAAACTCAATGTGCCGGCCATCAGCGCAATTCGAAAACTGTATGCGCGTGGTGTCGCCCTCGGTGTTTTCCGCGACCAGCTGGATCCGGTGGACATTCACAAATCCATTTCGGCGCTGACGTTTTTCAATGTCTCGAACCAGCACACTTTTGGCCTGATTTTCAAGAAAGATACCCAGGCTGCCAAAGCCCTCACAGCGCGGCGTGACAGCATTGTCGAGATGGTGGTGCGTTTCGTGCGAAGGTGATTTTTAATTCCATTTCTAAATCATCCGTGCAGGTCGTTGCACCTCCTAACCGTGCCAAAGCACTGTCTTCGTCGGTGAGCCTACTTCACGAATGATTTAGAAAAGGAATAACCAGTCTTCGATTCAGCGTGGTGGCTTGTCAGAAAATCTAAGGCAAAAAACTTAAGGGTTTTTACTAATATCATTAAAACTAACTAGTTCGTACATTATGCTTCCGACTACAACTGAGGAGACAGGCTCGTGATCGAAAAATTCATAGACGGCTATTGCAAGCTCATTGGCTACCTGATAGCCGCCATGTTGGCGGTGATGGTGGTGCTGGTGTTTGGCAACGTGTTCATGCGGTACGCCTTCAACTCGGGCTTCACCGTGTCCGAGGAGCTGTCCCGCTGGCTGTTCGTCTGGTTGACCTTTCTGGGCGCCGTCGTTGCCCTGCGCAGCAACGGCCACCTGGGCACTGACATGCTGGTGGGCAAGCTTGGGCCCACTGGCAAACGCATCTGCATGGGTTTGTCGCTGCTGCTGATGCTGTACTGCCTGTGGCTCCTGTTCAAAGGTTCTTACGACCAGACCGTCATCAACTGGACTTCCACCAGCGCTGTGATGGAAGTCTCCATGAGTTATTTCTACGCCTCCGGCATGGTCATGGCCGTTCTGGGCTCCCTGGTCGTCCTGAGCGACCTGTGGCGCCTTTTGTCCGGTCAGATTGACGACGAGCACCTGATGCTGATCCAGGAGTCTGAAGAAGCGCCTCACGGCGCGGCCGAAGACAGCGGCCATGCCGCCAAAACCAACCCATCCCACTCAAAGCGAGGCTGACATGACCATCACCATATTTCTGGGTTCAATGCTTGCGGCGATGGCGCTGGGTGTGCCCATCGCCTTTTCCCTTTTGTTGTGCGGTGCCGCGCTGATGTGGCATATGAACATGTTCGATGCGCAAATCCTGGCACAAAACGTGATGGAAGGCGCCAACAGCTTCCCGCTGCTGGCCGTGCCTTTCTTCATGCTCGCCGGTGAGGTGATGAACGCCGGTGGCCTGTCGCGCCGGATCGTCAATTTCGCCATGGCCCTGGTCGGCCATATCAAGGGTGGCCTGGGCTACGTGACCATCGTGGCGGCCGTCATCATGGCGTCACTGTCGGGCTCCGCCGTGGCGGACGCGGCTGCCCTGACGGCACTTTTGCTGCCCATGATGGTGGCAGCCGGGCATGACCGTGCGCGTTCGGCAGGGTTGATCGCATCGGCCGGCATCATCGCGCCCATCATTCCGCCAAGCATCGGTTTTGTGATCTTTGGTGTCGCGGGCGGTGTCTCCATTTCAAAATTGTTCATGGCCGGCATTTTCCCCGGGCTCATGTTGGCGGCGTCCCTGTGGTTCACCTGGTGGTGGCTGGTTCGCAAAGAGCTAGTGATGCCACCACCCCGTAAAAACGCCCAAGAAGTGATGGCTGCTTTCAGGGACGCAACATGGGCTCTCGTGCTTCCGTTCATCATCGTGTTCGGTCTCAAGTTTGGAGTTTTCACGCCCACTGAAGCGGCTGTGGTCGCCGCTGTCTATGCCTTGTTCATTTCTGTGTTTGTCTACAAAGAGCTCAACTTCAAAAAGCTGGTGCCACTGTTCGTCTCGGCTGCCACGACCTGCGCCGTCGTGATGTTTCTGGTGGCGGCGGCGATGGTGTCGGCCTGGCTGATCACGGTGGCCAATTTGCCCGCGCAAGTGGTCGCTTTGTTGCAACCGCTGCTGGACAGTCCGCGCCTGTTGATGCTGGCGATCATGGTGCTGACCATGGTGGTGGGCACGGCGCTGGACATGACGCCCACCATCTTGCTGCTCACGCCGGTGTTGATGCCGGTGGTGAAGGCGGCTGGCATTGACCCCGTGTATTTTGGCGTGTTGTTCATCATCAACAACGCCATTGGCCTGATCACGCCGCCAGTCGGCACGGTGCTTAACGCCGTGGCGGGGGTCGGCAAGATCGGTATGGACGAAGTGACCAAGGGCGTCATTCCGTTCATGATCGCTCAATTTGCCATCATGTTCTTGATGGTGGCGTTTCCGGCCATTGTCATGGTGCCAGCGCGCTGGTTCTATTGAGTATTTAGACGCAGGGCAAGTCTGGTACGCCTTGTCTTGCGTCACAACAATCCGCGTACTGAGCCATTTTTAATACTGGAGACAAACATGAAACGTCTAGTTCTGAAATCCATCGTCGCCGCTGTGGCGCTTGCCAGTTTTGGCATGGTGTCCGCGCAGGACATCAAGGAACACACCATCAAGTTCGCCGCCAACGCGCCTGAAGGCCATCCGGCTGTCGCGGGCATGCGCAAGTTCGCCGAACTGGTGGCTGCCAAGTCGGGCGGCAAGATCAAGGTCAATATTTTCCTGGCGGGTGTGCTGGGCAGTGACCAGGCGAACGTCTCGTCCATCAAAGGCGGCACGCTGGAAATGGCCGTGATGAACACGGGCATTCTGGCCTCTGAAGCCAAAGAACTGGCGATTTTCGACTTTCCTTTCCTGTTCGCCAACGAGAAAGAATCTGATGCGCTAGTGGATGGCCCTGTCGGCAGAAAATTGCACGCCAAGCTCGAAGCAAATGGCATCATCGGCCTGTCGTACTGGGAACTGGGCTACCGCCAAATGACCAATAGCAAACGCCCGCTCAACAAGGTTGAGGACATCGCCGGTCTGAAGCTGCGCGTGATCCCCAACCCGATCAACGTCGCCTGGGTCAAAGCGCTCGGCGCCAACCCGACTCCACTGCCTTTCCCCGAGGTTTATGGTGGCATGGAGCAGGGTGCCATTGACGGCCAGGAAAACCCGATCAGTGTGATCGCAGCCAATAAGTTCTGGGAAGTGCAAAAGAATATTGCCCTCACCAACCATCAGTACAACCCACAGACTGTGTTGTTCAGCAAAAAAATCTGGGACACCTATACGGCTGCCGAGAAAAAGCTGCTTGACGATGCCGCTGACGAAGCCGCCATTGTCCAACGCAAGGAAGCACGCGCTGCTGTGGCCACCAACCTTGAACTGCTCAAGAAAAACGGCATGACCGTGACCCAGTTCTCGCCAGTCGAAGTGGCCAAATTGCGCGAAAAAATGAAACCCGTGATTGCCCAGTTCAGCGCCAACGTTGGCGAAGCCACGGTGAACGAGGTGATGGCTGAACTCGCAAAAATGCGCAAATAATCTGGCAATCCAGGCGCACCAGAACGCGCCTTGACCGGGCTCGGCGCGCAAAGCCGGGTTCGTTTGGCCTGGGTTTCGCGATGCTCTCCAGTGTTGCGAAGCCCAACCCAAACGACCGTACCAAACCGCGTGCAAACAAGCGCCTAAAAATCAAGGATCCCATGAAATTCCTCATGCTGCACGGCATCAACCACAACATGTTTGGCAAACGCGACCCCAAACAATACGGCACCATCACGCTGGATGAAATCAATGCCAGCCTGGTTGCTCTGGGCCAAGAACTCGGTGTTGAAGTCGAGCATTACCAGACCAATCACGAAGGCGACATGTGCGAACGTATCCACCAGGGCTACCGCGACGGCGTGGACGGTGTGATGCTCAACGCAGGTGCCTGGACGCACTACAGCTATGGCATCCGGGATGCCCTGGCCATCCTGACCTGCCCGGTGGTCGAAACCCACATGTCCAACATCCACGCGCGCGAAGAATTCCGCCACAAATCGGTGTTCGCCGAAATCATCATGGGCCAGATCAGCGGCTTTGGCGTGGACAGTTATTTGCTGGCGCTGCGCGCTGCCCTAGCGGCGGCGAAGGCGCGAACATGAGCGTTCCCGGTAGAACCGTTGCGGGCCTCATCAATGGGCACACCGAACTGATTGCGCACATCGGTTACCCCACCCACAGCTTCAAGGCACCCATGATCTACAACCCCTGGTTTGACAAAGCCGGGGTCAACGTCACCGTGGTGCCCATGGGCTGCAAGCCGGAAGACTTCCCTGCGTTGTTGAAGTCGGTGTTCCGCTTGAGCAACATCCGCGGTGCGCTGATCACCATGCCCCACAAGGTCACCACCATCGGCCTGCTGGACGAGGTGTTCGCCACCGCTGCCATCGCGGGCTCTTGCAATGCGGTTCGTCTGGGCCCCAACGGCCAGTTGCAAGGCGACATGTTTGACGGTGAGGGTTTTGTGCGCGGCGTGTTGCGCAAAGGTCTGAAGCTCATGGGTGGCAGCGCCCTGGTCGTGGGCAGTGGCGGCGTGGGTTCGGCAATCGCGGCATCTCTGGCGGCGGCAGGTGTCGCACGCCTGGGCGTTTTTGATGTCAATGCCGCGTCGGCCCAGGGCTTGGGCGGGCGTTTGAAGACGCATTACCCGGCGCTCACGGTCAGTACCGATTCCAATGACCCTGAGGGTTACGACTTGGTCGTCAACGGCACGCCGCTGGGCATGAACGTGGGGGACGCCATGCCGATGGACGTGTCGCGCATTGCGTCCACCACCTTTGTGGGCGAAGTCGTGATGAAGGCAGAGACCACGGCCTTTCTGGCGGCCGCTAAAGCACGGGGCTGCAAAGTGCAAGTGGGCACTGACATGCTGTTTGAGCAAATACCGGCCTACCTTGAATTTTTTGGCCTGCCCAGTACGACGCCAGAAGAATTGCGTGACGTCTCGATTTTAAGCTACTGAAGCCCAGACGTTACGGCTGTTCAAACCGATACGATTGCTACTTTAAATATAGCTACATATGCATATTTCATAAGGACTTTCGGCATATTTTCCCGCCCAACGTCGGCTTCGAGTCGTGCAGACTGAAAATCTGGCACAAGCCTGGGTTTTGTGGCGCTGGCACGCATAAACTGAGGCCATGGACAAGCTTAAAGCCATTGAATCCTTCGTCTCGGTCGCCGCTCGGGGTAGCCTGACCGCTGCCGCAACAGCAGAAGGGGTCGCCCCGGCCATCATGGGGCGCAGGATCGATGCCTTGGAGGCCCATCTGGCCGTCAAGCTGCTGGTGCGTACCACGCGGCGCATTTCCCTGACGCACGAAGGCAGCGCGTTTCTGGAAGACTGCCAGCGCTTGTTGACTGATTTCGCCAATGCCGAAGCCAGTGTGACGGCGGGCGGTGTCAAGGCCAGTGGGCATTTGCGCATCACCGCGCCGGCCGGATTTGGCAGGCGCCATGTGGCGCCGCTGGTGCCGCGTTTTCGCGCCCTGCATGATGACCTGACGATGTCACTCAACTTGAGCGACCGGGTGGTGGACATTGCGGGCGAGGGCTTTGATTGCGCCGTGCGTGTCGGCGACCTTCCGGACTCCTCTTTGGTTGCGGTGCGTCTGGCCGAGAACCGCCGCCTGTGCGTGGCCACCCCAAAATACCTTGAGTCCCACGGAACGCCCGCCAACCCGAGCGATTTGGCAAAGTTTGACTGCCTGACCCTGTCCAGTGACGCGTCGCAGACGCGGGGCTGGGCGTTCAGCGTGTCCAAGGCGAGTGTTGCCCCAGACGCCGGATTGCAGCTGGAAGTGATTCACCTCAAACCGGGCGGGCCGCTGGATTGCTCTGACGGCCAGGTGTTGCATGACTGGTGCCTGGCTGGATACGGCATTGCCTGGCGCAGCACTTGGGAGGTTGAAGCGGAGATCGCAAGCGGCGCGCTGGTGGAGGTGTTGCAGGATTTTGCGGCGCCGCCCAATGGCATTTACGCCTTGTTTCCACAGGCCAAACACCTGCCCCTGCGGGTGCGCCTTTGGATTGATTTCCTCAAGCACCACTATGGGCAGCCGGGTTTCTGGCAATTGAAACAGGCATAAAAAAGCCTCGCCCGGTAGACCGGGCGAGGCGCTGATTGTGGCGGGACCAGATTATTTCTTGGCGGCCATCTCGTCAGCCATGCATTTCTTGATGTTGCTGTTTTTTGCAGCACCGGCCAGTTTCTTGTCGGCCGCGGCTTTTTCGCAGGCGGCGCTCGGGGCGGCAGCGACGGGTTTAGCGCTCAGGCAGGATTTCATGAAGGCTTTGCGCTCATCGCCTTTTTTGTCACCGGCCTCAGTGTTACAGGTTCCCATCTTGCTTTGCTGTTTGGTTTTCGCGTCGCCATCGGCAGCGTGCGCTACGCCAAAAGACAGCGTCAAACCCATGGCAAGTACGGCGAGCAGTTTTTTCATGATGTTCCTTGAATTGATTGAAGTTCAGTTAAGTGAAGCCAGGTGAGGCACGTTGGCCCCGAATCCCGCGGTGGATTCCAGCACATAACGCCTTCAAAAGCAATAACGATGACATGGCGCGGCAAATTGCTTGCAAAGCGCCGCAATCGCCACGCCGCAATCGCCTGGTTCAAAGGAGGACGGGCAGGCCCTTTAAAATGTAGGCATGTTGTCTGTAAAAATTGAACTGCTCAAGACCTTGGCCGCTGCGCTTGAAAATCTGTCGCCCGGCGCGGGTCAAAAAGCCGTGTTTGAGTCCCCCAAAGTCGCGTCCCACGGTGATTTGGCGACGACGGTGGCCATGCAGCTGGCCAAGCCGCTCAAGCAAAACCCGCGGCAACTGGCCGAAAACCTGCGTGCTGCCTTGATTGGCACGTCGGCGTTTCAGCAGTGGGTGGACGCCATTGACATTGCCGGGCCGGGCTTCATCAATATTCGGCTCACTGCCGCCGCCAAACAACAAATCGTGCAAGACGTGCTGGCGGCAGGTGACGGTTTTGGCGGCCAGGCGCTCAATGGCAAAAAATTGATGGTGGAGTTTGTGTCCGCCAACCCGACCGGGCCCCTGCATGTGGGTCACGGGCGCCAGGCGGCCCTGGGCGACGCCATCTGCAATTTGTACCAGACCCAGGGTTGGGACGTGTACCGTGAGTTTTATTACAACGACGCGGGTGTGCAAATCGGCACCTTGGCCACGAGCACGCAACTGCGTGCCAAGGGCTTCAAGCCGGGTGATGCTGCCTGGCCCAGTGGCGACCATGCCGCCGCCTACAACGGCGAATACATTGCCGATATCGCCAATGACTTCATGGCCAAAAAGACCGTGCGCGCCGATGACCGGGAATTCACCGCGTCAGGCGAAATTGAAGACATGGAGGGCATTCGGCAGTTTGCTGTGGCCTACCTGCGCCGCGAACAAGACCTGGACTTGCAGGCCTTCGCGGTCAAATTCGACAACTATTACCTCGAATCCAGCCTTTACAGCAGCGGCCGCGTGGCGGCAACCGTGAAGAAACTTCAGGAGGCTGGCAAGACCTACGAGCTTGACGGCGCCTTGTGGCTCAAATCCACCGATTACGGCGACGACAAAGACCGTGTCATGCGCAAAGGCGACGGCACTTTCACCTACTTCGTGCCCGATGTGGCCTACCACATCAGCAAATGGGAGCGCGGCTTTGACAAGGTGGTGAACATCCAGGGCACCGACCACCACGGCACCATTTCGCGGGTACGAGCCGGGTTGCAGGCGTCTGGTGTAGGCATTCCGCCTGGCTTTCCTGACTACGTCCTGCACACCATGGTGCGTGTGATGCGCGGGGGCGAAGAGGTCAAAATCTCCAAACGTGCGGGCAGTTATGTGACGCTGCGTGATCTGATCGAGTGGACCAACAAAGACGCCGTGCGCTTCTTTCTGCTCAGCCGCAAACCCGACACTGAATATATTTTTGATATCGACTTGGCGCTGGCCAAAAACAACGACAACCCCGTTTATTACGTGCAGTATGCGCACGCCCGCATTTGCTCGGTGCTCGCGGCGTGGGGCGGCAATGCGGCCAGCCTGAAAGGCGTAGATTTGTCGCCGCTGCAAAGTCCGCAAGCCATGGGCCTGATGTTATTGTTGGCCAAATATCCGGACATGCTCAGTGCCGCAGCCGCTGATTTTTCGCCCCATGACGTCACTTTTTACCTGCGGGAATTGGCTGCCCAGTACCACAGTTACTATGATGTGGAGCGAATTTTGGTGGACGATGAGACCGTCAAAATCGCCCGTTTGGCGCTGGTCGCGGCGACGGCGCAGGTGTTGCACAATGGCCTGGCGGTTTTGGGCGTCAGTTCGCCCCAAAAAATGTGATTCGACCAAAAGGCACAGCATGACAGCGAAGCGTTTGAATTCTCAACAGGGTGGAACGGTT
Organism: Burkholderiales bacterium; assembly: GCA_025360385.1. Classification (GTDB taxonomy): domain Bacteria; phylum Pseudomonadota; class Gammaproteobacteria; order Burkholderiales; family Burkholderiaceae_C; genus JANYCG01. The sequence goes on from JANYCG010000170.1 coordinate 20,079, forward strand.
GTAGGCCTGATCATTGGCGTCGTGGTGGGCCTGGCACTGGCGCTAGGTGTGGCGGTGTATGTCACCAAAGTGCCGATTCCATTCGTCAACAAAGGTCAAACCCGTTCGGTTGACCAGGACGCGGCAGAAGCCAAAAAGAACAAAGATTGGGATCCCAACACGCCCTTGTACGGCAAAAACCCTGCCAAGCCGCAGGTGCCAGCCTCGGCGCCAGTGTTCGCCCCTGCACCTGCGGTGGAAGAAGCCAAACCAGGTGCCACAAAACCGGATGCGGCCAAAGTTGACAACCCCAAGCCAGACAATGCCAAGCTTGAGGCGGCCAAACCGGCAGCCGCAAGTGCCGCAAAACTCGAAAATAAACCCGCCGTCACGGCCGACCCCCTGGGTGATCTTGCAAAAGCCAAGTCATCCGGCGCGGTGCTTGATCCGTTTACCTATTTTGTCCAAGTGGGCGCCTACCGCACCGCTGAAGACGCTGAGTCCCAACGCGCCAAGCTTTCAATAACAGGCGTCGAAGCCAAAGTGACCGAGAGGGAGCAGTCGGGACGGGCCATCTTCAGAGTGCGAGTCGGTCCATTTGATAAAAAAGATGAGGCCGAAAAAACCAAGGAGAAGCTGGATGCCGCTGGACTTGAAACCGCCTTGGTCAGAGTGCAGCGTTAGTGTCAAGACAAGCGTGGCGGTTGGATTGAACTTATCGGCCCTGGCGGCCTCCACCTCCGGGTCACTTGAAATTTAAGGAGTTATCTCAAATGAAGCGTCGTAATTTTTCCCTCAGCGTTGGTGCCTCTGCACTGGCCCCGTTTGTTTTCACAGGGCACGCGCAAGCCCAGGCCAGAAAGCCCGAGGCAGGTTCAGACTTCCTGGTGCTCGACAAGCGTGCCGCCGTGGAGGCCCCAGCCGGGAAGATCGAAGTTGTCGAATTTTTCTGGTACAGCTGCCCCCATTGCAATGCATTTGAGCCCGCGCTTGAGGCCTGGATCAAGCGCTTGCCAAAAGACGTTGCCATGCGTCGGGCACCGGTCGGTTTCCGGGACGATTTTGTGCCCCAACAGCGCCTGTATTACGCCATTGACGCCATGGGGCTGATCGACAAGCTCCATGCCAAGGTGTTCGCGGCCATCCACGTCGAAAAGCTGGCGCTCAACAAGGGTGAGCAAATCGGTGACTGGGTCGCCAAACAGGGTGTGGACAAAGACAAATTCATGGAGCAGTACAACTCGTTCTCGGTGTCGTCCAAGGCCAGCAAGGCAACCCAGCTGCAAAACACCTACCGGGTTGAAGGCGTGCCGGCACTGGGCGTGGCCGGGCGCTTTTACACAGACGGAACGTTGTCCAAAAACATGGCGCGCGGACTCGAAGTGGTGGACTTCCTTGTCGCAGAGGTGCGCGCCGGGCGTTGACTGGCAAAATAGGGGTCTTCGGAGATTTTCAGGGTTCAAGACAGCCTACTTTCAGTGAGGGTAGGCGTCACGAATTGTGAAAATGCCACTTATTGAGGAATTTCCATGTCTGTGCAGAAATATCGGCTCGTCACCCGCAGTGATTTTGATGGCTTGGTGTGCGCCGTGTTGCTCATGGAACTGGCGCTGATTGACGACATCATCTTTGTCCATCCCAAAGACATGCAGGACGGCAAGATTGAAGTTTCTGACCGTGATATCACCACCAATTTGCCCTACGTGCCTGGGGTTCATTTGGCGTTTGACCACCATTCGTCGGAACAGCTGCGTGTGGGCAGCGGCGCTGACCGGCCCAAAAACCATGTGATCCACGGCCACGCCCCTTCAGCCGCCCGTGTGGTGTACGAGAGTTACGGCGGACTTGAGCGTTTTGGCGAGTCCTTCACCGACATGATGTATGCCGTGGACAAAGGGGACTCGGCCGACTTCACCCTCGATGAAGTCCTCCATCCCAAGGGCTGGGTCTTGCTCAATTACCTGATGGATTCACGAACCGGGTTGGGGCGATTCCGCGAGTTTCGCATCAGTAACTACCAGTTGATGATGGACTTGATCAACTACTGCCGTGACCACAGCATCGAGGAAATCCTGGCCCTGCCAGACGTGCAGGAGCGGGTGGAAGTCTATTTTGACCACACTGAAAAAGCCAAAGAGCAGATTAAGTTCTGCACCACGATTCAAGGCAATGTGGCGGTGCTTGATTTGCGCGGTGAGCAAGCCATTTATGCGGTGAACCGCTTCATGGTGTATGCCCTGTTTCCGCAGGTCAACATCTCCATCCATGTGTTGTGGGGTTTGCAGCAGCAAAAGACGGTGTTTGCCGTGGGCAAGTCGATTCTCGACCGATCCTCCCGCACCAACATTGGCGAGTTGATGTTGTCCTACAGTGGTGGGGGCCATGAAAGCGCGGGCACTTGCCAGGTTGAGAATGAACACGCCTCGGTTGTGCTCAAAGAGTTGATCATGGCCATCAACCGCGATGGTTAACCCTAGCGCTTGTTGATCCGTCCCGATGACGTCTCACGTTCCGTTCGGGTTGAGCCCGCCAATGCCCTCTGCCAGGCTCAAAGCCAAAGGTTCATGGGTCACCGGGCCGACACAATAGCCGTGAAGAATTGCCTGGCGCCGTAGTGCGCAGTCGGTCGGTGGGCTGCATTTAATGCGCCCGCTCAAAAAAAGCCTGCAATAGCCCGTGTCTTGCGGGCTTTTTGATCGGCTGAATTGGGCGCGAATGCAAAGCAGGCCGCTACAATCAATTTAAACAGTTCAGAGCAAGATTCGTGCCTTTATGAAACCTTGGTTGATGCATCCCTTTTTCAGGCTGTGTTGCGCGCTCGCCTGTGCCTTGGCGGCGGACTGTGCCCTGGCTGAAAAAGCCGACCGTAATAAGCCGATGAACGTCGAAGCCGATGCCCTGAAGTACGATGACCTGAAGCAAACCAGCGTTTTTACCGGCAAAGTCGTGTTGACCAAGGGGACGATTCTGATTCGGGGGGGCAAACTCGACGTGCGTCAGGATCCCGAAGGCTACCAATTCGGCCTGGTGACCGCAGAACCCGGCAAATTGGCTTTTTTCCGGCAAAAGCGCGATGGCGTGGACGAGTTCATAGAGGGTGAGGGGGAGGTCATCGAGTACGACGGCAAGGCCGACACCGTCAAATTCATCAAACGGGCGCAACTTCGACGTTTTCGTGGAGCCGTGCTGAATGATGAAATGACGGGTGGACTGATCGTTTATGACAACACTGTCGACGTGTTCACCATTGATGGCGGTGCCACCAAGGGCACGCCTGGCGCACCCGGTGGGCGTGTCCGCGCGATGTTGACGCCCAAACCCGATACACCGTCTGCCCAGGTGCCCAGCGGCCCGCCACCCGTGCTTCGCGTCACGCCCTCATTGGCGCCAGCGCCTTCGGCGGAGAAACGTTGAGGATGGACATGCCCGCCCGTGCTGAAGCTGCGCCGGCCCAAGCGTCCGACGTCTTGGGCGATACCTCAATCCAGACCAGCCGCCTCGAAGCCCACAAGCTGCAAAAATATTACGGCAGCAGAAAAGTCGTCAAAGACGTGTCTTTGGTGGTGCGCAAAGGCGAAGTTGTCGGCCTGCTGGGACCCAATGGCGCCGGCAAGACCACCTCGTTTTACATGATTGTGGGGCTGGTTCGGGCCAGCGGAGGCGACATCACGATCGACGGCAAGTCAGTCGAACACATGCCGATTCACCGCAGGGCGCGCCTGGGGCTTGGTTATTTGCCGCAAGAAGCCTCAATTTTTCGCAAATTGAATGTGGAAGACAACGTGCGCGCAGTGCTTGAGCTACAGCGTTACCACGACGGCCCCTTGGTCGGCAAGCCGCTGGATTCGGAGGAAATCGAAAAACGTCTGACCGGCTTGCTGCAAGAGTTGCGGGTGGATCACCTGCGCGGCTCATCGGCGCTGGCTTTGTCCGGTGGCGAGCGCCGCCGGGTCGAGATTGCCAGGGCATTGGCAACTCAGCCGCGTTTTATTTTGCTGGATGAGCCTTTTGCAGGCATCGACCCCATTGCCGTGATCGAGATCCAGCGCATTATCTCGTTCCTCAAAAACCGGGGCATTGGGGTGTTGATCACCGACCACAACGTCCGCGAAACCCTGGGCATCTGCGACCACGCTTACATCATCAACGATGGCAATGTCCTGGCGCAGGGCACCCCGGCCGACATCATCAACAACCCAGATGTCCGCCGCGTCTATCTGGGTGAAAACTTTCGGATGTGAGGATGCTGGCCCCCACGCTTTCCCACTTCGTGTGGACGCTGCCCCCCCGAGGGGGCTGTGCCTTGCTCGGGGCGGCCCGTCGCGGTGGCCTGGCCCCCACGCTTTCCCACTTCGTGTGGACGCTGCCCCCCCAAGGGGGCCGTGCCTTGCTCGGGGCGGCCCGTCGCGGCGGCCTGGCCCCCACGCTTTCCCACGTCGTGTGGACGCTGCCCCCCGTTGGGGCGGTGCCACCGCTATGAAACAAGGCCTGTCCCTTCGTGTCTCGCAGCACCTGGCGCTGACGCCCCAGTTGCAGCAGTCCATACGGCTGCTGCAACTGTCCACGCTGGAACTGAGCCAGGAAGTTGACCAAATGCTGGACGACAACCCGTTTCTGGAGCGCAGCCTTGACGATGCCCCGCGCGAAGATTACGGCCTGCCGCAAGACGATGCGCCGGTCTCGGCGAGCGACAGGGAATATGAAGCCGCCACGAACGACGCTACAAATTCAATAGCTGACTATGCAGGAGACTCGGGGACTGGCACCCAAAATGACGCGGATGCGACGCCACTGGCGGCCGAAGACGTGCAAAACTGGGAGGGGGACGGCTCGGTGGACGTCTCGCCTGACGACAAGGAGTGGGGCGGTGAGGCCGGCGCCCATGGCAATAACCTGGACAGCGACGGCGCGCTGGATGCGACCGAGCTGGCACGCCAGCAGGAGTCCTTGCAGACCTTTTTGCACCGTCAGGCGGCGGGCTTGCGGCTCAGCCGCGAGGACGCCATTGCGCTGCGGTTCCTGATCGAATCATTGAACGACGACGGCCTGCTTGAAGAAAGCCTGCTGGAACTGGCCCAGGGCCTGGCCGGGGATGACAGCGGCGAAGTGGACCAGCTGGTTCATCATTTCACGGTGGCGCTGGGTTTGTTGCAAAGCCTGGAGCCCACCGGCGTGGGTGCGCAAACCTTGGGCGAATGCCTGGCGCTGCAACTTCGGGTCTTGCTGGCCGGTCTGGCGCGGCACAAAGGCGATTTGACGCCAGCCCAAATTGCCGTGAAAAAAAACACCCTCCAGCTTGCCTTGAAAATTTGCGCGCAACCCATGGATTTGCTGGCCCGGCGGGATGTCAAAAGCTTAATGGCGGCTTGCTCTGCCACAGACGTGGACGTGCGTGAAGGCATAACGGTGATTGGTCGGCTGGAACCCCGTCCGGGCCGCCGGTTTGTTGATTTGACGCGCCACGTCGTGGTGCCGGATGTGATCGTCACGCGGGAGGACAGTGGCGCCAAAACCCGCTTCAAAGTGGTGCTCAACACGGACGTGATGCCGCGCTTGCGAGTCCATGACATTTACGCCAATGCCCTGAGAAACCACAAAGGCGGTGGACGCGATGCCTCCAACCACGCGGCCTTGCAGCAACGCCTGCAAGAGGCGCGCTGGTTCATCAAGAACATCCAGCAGCGTTTTGACACCATCTTGCGCGTTGCCAATGCCATTGTTGAGCGACAAAAAAACTTTTTTCTGCATGGTGAACTGGCGATGCGGCCCCTGGTGCTGCGCGAAATTGCCGACGTCTTGAGTCTGCATGAGTCCACCATCAGCCGGGTCACCAGCGCCAAATTCATTTCAACGCCCTTCGGCACGTTTGAGCTGAAGTATTTTTTTGGATCGGGTCTGGACACCGACTCCGGCAGCAACGCCTCCAGCACTGCCGTGCGCGCCTTGATCAAACAGTTTGTCGCGGCCGAAAACCAGCGCAAGCCCTTGAGCGACAGCCAGATTTCGCTCATGCTCAAAGAGCAGGGCATTGACTGCGCCCGGCGCACAGTTGCTAAATACCGCGATGCCCTGAAAATCGCACCGACCAATCTGCGCAAAGAGCTGTAAAAATAGTTTTTTAGTAAAAGTGCCGTATGTCCTTGTGGATATTCAACAGCTTGCTATCTAAAATGAATTTTCTAGAGCGTCTTTTGAATCAGCGCCCCCTTGAACAACACCGGGCCCGTCGGGCCACCTGAGCCCGGCACGCCGCCCTTGGGCTCCAGGCTGATGGCCAAGGTAGGGACGTCGCGCAGGTCGTTGCCACCCCCAGCCGGTTGTGAAAGCCCACCCGGCATCAATACGCCAAGCGACTTGGGTGCGCCCTGGGCTGGCAGCGCCCACAGTTGCAAAGACCGATCGCTGGGCTCCTGGTAGCTGCCGAGGCGTTGCAGGCTGAGCCTTTTGTTTTTGACATCGAAGGTGACCAGCATGGAGGCGGCGGATTTTTCGTCGGCCAGCACGGCGACATAGTCGATTTGCGGCGCAGCCCGGAGTCGGACTTGCAATTGCGCCAGCTCGATGCCCATTTGTTCGCGCAGGTTCAGGCTGGCCGTGACGGCGACCACGCTGGCCAGCGCGCCCGCTGCCGCGACGCCGCGCCAAAACGGGAGGCTGCGCAGCCAGTCCCAGGCGCCCCGACTCACCGACAGCTTGTCGGCTGCGGCAGATGCGCCAGGCCCGTTTGGGCGCAAGGATTGCAAGGCCTTGGCCTGCAATTCGGCCCGGACCAGATTGTCGATGCGGATCCAGACGGCCGCACTGGGGACGACCTGGGGCTGCAACTCGGTGAGGCTGGCCATGCGCGACTGCCAGGTGAGGGCCAACTCACGCACGGTGCGGTGTTCGCGGGCCAGGGTTTCAAACCGCCGCCGCGCGCCGCCTTGCAATGTGCCCAAGGCATAACTGCTGGCCAGTCGGTCCAGTAGCTCAGGGTGTTTCAGCAGGTTCATAGGGAGTTCCTTGCCTTCAGGCAAACCGTGCCATGCACAGGCGCATTTGGTCCAGCCCACGCCGGATCCAGGTTTTGACGGTGCCCAGCGGCAGCTTGAGCTGCGAGGCCAGTTCGCTGTGGCTCAAGTCGCGCAGGTAGGCCAGGCTGACCACCTCACGCTGGCGGTTTTCCAAGTGGCCCAGGCATTGGTGCAGTGCCCAGGCCTGTTCACTGGCCTGGGCTGTGTCCAGCGGGCTGGCCAGGTCGCTCGGCAAGGTGTCTGCCAGCACGTCGTCAAGCTCCTGCGTCAGGTGGCTGCGGTCGGCCTTGCGTCGGCGCAAAAAATCCAGCCCACGGCTGCGCACAATCAAACCCATCCAGGCCATCGGTGGACTCAAGGTGGCACGGTAATCGCAAGCGCTGCGCCAGATCGTCAAGAAAGCTTCCTGCAGCACGTCCTCGGCCCAGTCGCGCCTTGTCACCACGCGCAGCGCCAGCCCATAAAGTTTGCCGGAGCACAGGTCGTAGAGGGTTTTGAGCGCGACCGGATCCTGCTGCGCCACGCGGCCCAGCAGGCGGATCAATTCAGCTTCAGGCGTGTCAGGGGCTTGGGTGGCGTCTTGGGTCATGCTTGGATTGTGGGCCATTCAACAACAGGGCACCAAGGTGCGCAGGGGGGTCGAAGAATTGGACGGTTCGGGTCGGCGTTTGGGTGGATACATCTCAGGCATTACGCGGTGCAGTGCAAGTTGGATTCAAAGGCGAGGATGCCCTACCAAAACGCTGGGGCAAGCTGAATCCAGTTTGCGCGATGTTGGCGTATTCAGGGCACTTGGAAAGAAATTTCTTCTGATCAGAGGCAGCTCACCAAGTCGTGTCAACCGAACAACCACATCAAAGGAACCCACCATGAACCCAAGTCTTCAAATCGTCACCCTGCCTTCCCTCGCCGCCTCCCGCCGTGCCTTCATGGGCCGCACCGGCACCTTGTCTGCAGTCGCGGTCGCCATGCTGGCTGGCCAAGACGCCCTGGCCCAGGGCATGTCGGGTGACATGTCCAAGGATGTCGGTATTTTGAACGTGGCTCTCGGGCTGGAGCATGAGGCCATCAACGCTTACCAGCTGGGCGCGGGCAGCGGCCTGTTGCAAAAGCCGGTGCTGGACATTGCGGTGCAGTTTCAGGGCCACCACAAGGCGCACCGTGACGCGCTGATCGCCACCATCATGAAAATGGGTGGCACCCCCGTGATGGAGAAAAAACTTAACGACTACGCCATGGCGCTCAAAGCCGACACGCTGAAAAACCAGGGCGACGTGTTGGACCTGGCTGCTCGCCTGGAACTGGGTGCCATCAACGCCTATCTAGGCGTGATCCCTGCGTTTGGCAGCAAAGACCTGGCCAAGGTGGCCGCGCGTCTGGCGGCTGATGAAACCATGCATTACACAGTTTTG
>JANYCG010000201.1 GCA_025360385.1 Burkholderiales bacterium
TCAAAGTCACGCTTCACGATGCGGGCAAATTCATCGGCGGACTGGGTTACGGGTTGCAGGCCGTTCTTGGCCAAGGCTTCGACAAAATCAGGTGCCTGCAAGCCTTCACGCACGATGGCGTTGAGCTTGTTGACCATGTCCATCGGCGTTTTGGCGGGCACAAACCAGCCCAGCCACTCCTGCAGCGCGATGTCTTTGTAGCCCTGTTCGACCAGGGTCGGTACGTCGGGCAAAAAGATCGAGCGCTCGGCGCTGGTCACGGCCAGCGAACGCAGCTTGCCTGAGCGCACATGGGGCAGCACCTCGCCCAAAACGTTAAAGCTCACCGGCACCTGGCCACCCATCACATCCTGCAGCAAAGGCGCCCCGCCCCGGTAGGCCACACTGGTGAACTCAAAACCCGCCGCCTTTTGCAACATCATCCCGGCGAAATGCAAGGCAGAGCCTGCCGCCGGAATACCGTAGCTGGCCAGTTTGGGGTTGACTTTGGCCCATTTGATGTACTCGGCCACGGTCTTGATTTCAGCGGGCAAGCCAGGGCCTGCCGTGAACGAGAACGAATAGGTCACCGTGGAGCACACGGGAATAAAGTCGGCCAAAGCGTCGTAGTTGAGTTTTTTGTAGATGTTGGGGTACAGCACCATGGGCGAGCTCGGAATCTGCAAAATGGTCAGGCCGTCCGGCGCAGCCCGTTTGACATATTCCACGGCAATGCGGCCACCCGCGCCGACACGGGATTCCACCAGAATATTGGGCGCGTATTTGCCACGCATCCGCTCGCTCAAGGGGCGCGCCACGTAGTCGCCCATGCCCCCTGCGGGAAAGCCCGACACGATGAACGCGCTGCCAGAACCTGCGATTTGGGCGCCACCTCGTTCTGCCACGGCCAGCGCCGAAAGGGCGGTGCCGCCCAAAATGATTTTTCGTCTGTTCAACATGTGTATCTCCTGCGGTGTGTCCGTATCAATGGCTGCAACTTCGGCCTCCACTGTGAGGTCAGCGGCCTTAATCCGCCATGGACGAAACTGCCTCCGGCGTGTAGATTTCCGGCATTGGGTTATCCTGCGCCGATGAAAACGCCTGCACAAGCATCTGCCCCAGCCTTGATGATGGTTCCATTCAGGGAAGTGCGGCATTTTCAGCCCGAGGATGCGCTGTATTACGAGCCGATCAAGGTGCGTGGCCAGCAATATGAATGGACAATTCCGGCCCACCGGCATGAGGGCTTGCATCAATTTCAGCTGCTGACCGAAGGCTCGGCCGAGGCAAACCTGGACGGCGAGCCGATTGAAATGCGGGCGCCAACCGCCCTGATGGTGGCGCCCGGCGTCGTGCATGGCTTCGTTTACGAACGCGGCAGTGTGGGCCAGCAGATCACTGTGCCAACCGACTCTCTTCGATCCTGGCTGCACACCGCGCCCGGGCTGTCGGCGCCATTGAGCCAGTCCATTCACGTGGCGGCTGAGCGCATTGGCGGCGACCTGGATGAATGCGAAAGCCTTTTTGCTTTGCTGGCCCAGGAGTTTGCGCAAAGACGCCCCGGTCGCGCGGAAGCCCTCAATGCCCAGGCGCTGTTGCTAGCCCTGTGGTTCCTGCGCCAAGATGCTGGCGGCCATGCCGGCCTTCGCCAACAGGCACTGCGCGATACCCTGGTGCGGCGCTACCGCGCACTGCTGGAACAGAACTTTCGCAGCCAGCGAACGCTTCAGTTTTATGCCAAGGCACTGGACATCACCGCCGACCATCTGAGCCGGACTTGCCGCGCCGTCACGGGCGACAGTGCGCTGGAATTGCTGCATGACCGGGTCGCGTTGGAAGCGCGCCGCCTGCTGGTCCATACACCGGCTTCGGTCATTGACATCGCCCATCAATTGGGGTTTGAAGATCCCGGGCATTTCAGCCGCTTCTTCTCCAAATCCGTGGGGCAAGCGCCAACCGCCTACCGCGACGCCATCTCACGGGGATTGGCAGCGGCGCCAGCCCTGGCAAAGTAGGCTGCGCCCCTACACTTGAACGATGCAAATTTACCTGGTTGGCGGCGCGGTACGCGATGCCCTGTTGGGGTTGCCGGTTGCGGATCGCGACTGGGTCGTGGTGGGCGCCACGGCTGAACAGATGGTGGCCGATGGATTCTTGCCGGTCGGCAAGGACTTCCCTGTGTTCCTTCATCCGCTCACCCACGAAGAATACGCGCTGGCGCGCACCGAACGCAAAACGGCACCCGGCTATCGGGGCTTTGTGGTGCATGCGGCACCCGATGTGACACTGGAGCAGGATTTAGCGCGGCGCGACATTACTATTAATTCAATAGCTGTATACGCAGCACTGACGGGGACATACGGCATTTTTACCTCTGACAACCGGTCTGAAGGGCAACATCAGCCACCCCAGGACAGGTTTTTGCCGCCTGAATGGCAAACTGGCTTAGTGCGCGTTTTAGGAAATCAGTCCGCGCTGAACGACCGGGGCGATATCGCCTTGGTTGACCCCTTCAATGGGGTGCGCGACCTGACCGCCAAAGTGCTGCGCCATGTCAGCCCGGCCTTTGCAGAGGACCCGGTGCGCATCCTGCGTGTCGCCCGGTTTGCCGCCCGTTTTCCCGATTTTTCTGTCGCCCCAGAAACCCTGCAACTGATGCGCGGCATGGTTGACAACGGTGAGGCCGACGCCCTGGCGCCTGAGCGCGTGTGGCAGGAGCTCAGCAAGGGGCTGATGGCCGGCCAGCCGTCACGCATGATGCAGGTGTTGCAGCGGTGCGGGGCTTTGCCGCATCTCTTGCCCCTGCGGGCCGATCCGGCCGACCGCGACTTCGCCGTGCTGGACCATGCCGCCGCACTCAATGCGCCGCTGGCCGTGCGCTTCGCCTGCCTCATGCAAATCTGCCAAACTGACAATGGCTTTCTGCGCCGCATCCCGCACGACTGCCGCGACTTGGCCGGGTTGTTGGCGCGGGAGTTGGACGATATCAAGCACTGCCAGACCTTCGGTGCACCGGCGCTGGTGGCCTTGCTGATGCGTTGCGACGCCTTGCGCCGCCCGGCACGCTTTAAAGAGTTGCTGCTGGCGTTTGAGATCGGCGTACCACCTGCGGCTGCACTTGCACGCAAGGCCCGGACCGACGCATTCGAAGGCGATGCCATTGTTTCAAACCCGCGGGCCTTGCTGTTGGCCGCATTGGCGGCCCTGCAATCGGTTCGTTTCAATGCTCTGCCACCAGACTATTCTGCTATGCATTCAATATCAAACAATGACCATGCGACAGGGACAAACGCTCAAAATGCAGGTGACCGGATGCTGGGCGCGCGCGTTCAAGCGGTGGCGCGACTGCTGTCACCCAACAGCAATATCGATCTCACGCCGTCACCAGCGCCAGCGCGGCATAGTCCCCCACCCGGTCGCCCAGCCCTGCACTGACCAGTTCACAACCCAGGGTGAGCGCGGGCAGTTTGCCTGCCATGAAGGCTTGCAGGCGTGGCAGCAAAAACTCGCGATGGTGCCAAAACACGCTCCCGCCAAGGCTGATGCGCTCCAGGTCCAGCGTGACGATCAGGTTGTACAGGGTGCGACCCATCACACGGCAGAGTTCGTCAACGATGGACAGGGCTTTGGCGTCGCCAGCTTTTGCGGCTGTCAAAAGACCAGCCGCATCGGCATACCCCACTTGAGAAAACCGCCTTGTGATGGCATTGCCGGCGATCAGCGCCTCGACGTCACCCAGGTTGCCGCAGCCGCACAAGGCCTCGTGGTTGTCCGACACAAACAGGTGCCCGGCGTGGCCTGCATTGCCGTTTTTGCCGCGCAAAATATGGCCGTCCACACACAGGCCCATGCCGATGCCGGTGCTCCAGGTGACGTAGGCGCAATGCGCCAGCGGCTGACCATTGCGGCGCAGCGCACCCCAGCGGCGCTCGGCTTCCAGGGCGCTGGTGCCATCGTTTTCGACCCTGACTCTGGGGAAAGCCGCGCGCAGGGGTGCCTCTAGCAAGGCGCTGGTCCAGTCATTGGGCAGGCCTCGCTCAGGGCCGGCCAGGCCACCGCAGATGTTGGGTGCGGCCAATTCAACCAGGCCATTCTTCAATACAAACGGCCCACAAGACGACACCCCAACCGCCGCAATCTGGCTCTGCGGCACGTTCGCCAACGCGGCGCTCTGCGCAATCATGCGCAGCAATTGGGCGGCCAGCGCGGAGTTTGGCCCGTGTTTGGCGGTCGGCTCCACCACCTGCCCACGCAGGCCGTGTTCGTCCGCCACACAGATGGCAAGCTTGGTGCCGCCAATGTCCACACAGGCCACGGGCGGGCTGCCCGCGGGCAGGCGCAACGGTTCGCAGGAAGAAACGGGGTTCATGCTTAGATCAGGTGAGAGAGCCAACTGGCCAAAAAACTCAACAGCAGAGTCGTGGTAACCGGTAAAAACCAGTCGCGTCCAAAAAGTTTAAATCGAAAATCGCCCGGCAGTTTGCCAAAGCCCATTTTGTTCAAAAACGGCGCAAACCCATTGATCAAAATCAGGGCGAGAAATATGACGAAAATCCAGCGCAACATAGTTTGAGTTAATTTGGCGGCAACACGGGGTGGCAAGGTTCAGAGCGTGTGGCTGCGGTCACCGCTGGCAAAACCCAGGGGTGCCCAGGGCGCGGGCAAAGCGTCGGGTTTGGCAAACCCAATCACCTTGAACAACTCGCCCATTTCATGTTCCATGATCAATTTCTGCGCCATGGCTTTGTCTTGAAATGAGGCATTTTTCAGCTGACCCAGCAGGCCGCAATTCATCAAAAACCGCGCCTGTGTGTTGTAGCCCAGCACCTCCAGCCCCGCCGTTTGCCCGGCCAGGGCGATGCCCGTGAAGTTGACGTGGGCGGTAATGTCTTTTTCACCCACGTCCACCAATGGG
>JANYCG010000212.1 GCA_025360385.1 Burkholderiales bacterium
TGGCATTCCATGGCGGTCTGTTCAACATTGGCGGCGAAGGCCAGGCCATCATGGGCGGGCTGGGTTGCGGGTTGATGGCCATTTGGCTGAGCGCGACTTTGCCTGCCTGGCTGATGTTGCCCATCATGCTGGTGGCCAGCGCCTTGTTTGGCATGGCCTGGGCGGCGGTGCCTGCGTATTTGCAGGCTTACCGTGGCAGCCATGTGGTCATCACGACGATCATGTTCAACTTTATTGCCAGTACCCTGCTGGTGTATTTGATTGTCAACCACCTGCGACCCAAAGGCGTGATGGCGGTGGAGAGCATGGTGTTTGCTCCATCGGCCAAATTGCCGCCTATGCATCAGGCCCTCGGTTGGGTCGGCATTGACTGGCCCAGTTCACCCCTGAACATCAGCCTTTTTTTGGCGCTTCTTGCGGCCTTGGGCGTGTACCTGTTTTTGTGGCGCACGCGCGGCGGTTACCGGCTGCGGGCGGTGGGTTCCAGCCCCAGCGCAGCCGAATATGCCGGCATCCGATCGAAACACCAGGTGATGGTGTCGATGGCGATTTCAGGCGCCCTCGCGGGCATGGTCGGCATGAACGAAATCGCTGGCGTCAGCGGCAAGCTGCTGCTGGAGTTTGTCAGCGGCGCGGGTTTCACTGGCATTGCCGTGGCACTGATGGGCCGCAACCACCCGCTGGGCATTATTTTTGCCAGTCTGCTGTTCGGGGCCTTGTTTCAGGGCGGGGCCGAGGTGGCGTTTGAGATTCGCGGGTTCAGCCGTGACATGGTGGTCATGCTGCAAGGCTTCATCGTGCTGTTTTCAGGGGCCATGACGTATGTCATTGCGCCATGGTTGGCGCGCCTGCTACGGCTGTTCATCAAACCCACCAAGCTGAGCGCAGCCCCAAAAGTCGGGGAGGCCACCCATGGATGAAACCCTGTTGGGCGCGATGCTGGCCTCTACCCTTCGCGTGTCAACACCACTTATTTTTTGCGCGCTGGCCGGTTTGTTGTCAGAGCGCTCCGGCGTGGTGGACATTGGCCTGGAAGGAAAAATGCTGTTTGCAGCGTTTGCAGCGGGTGCGACAGGCGCGGTTTACGGGTCAATGAGCCTGGCTATTTTTGCTGCCATGCTGGCCGCCTGCCTGCTGTCGTGGCTGCATGGCGTGGCCTGCGTCAGCCATCGCGGGGATCAAGTGGTGTCGGGTGTGGCCCTCAACATCATTGCATCGGGTTTGACGATGGTGCTGGGCATCGCCTGGTTTGCGCAGGGCGGGCAAACGCCCCAGCTGCCTAACGAGGTGCGGGTGCAGCCCTGGTTCCCGCAGGCGGCACAGGCGCTGCAGGGCATTCCAGTATTCGGCCCCCTCATCGGCAACGGCCTGTTAAGCCACAACGGCATGGTTTACCTCGCGCTGGCGCTGGTGCCCGCCGTGTGGTGGTTGCTGTTTAAAACCCGGTTCGGGCTGCGCCTGCGGGCCGTTGGCGAAAACCCGGAAATGGTCGATGCGGCGGGCGTCTCGGTCATTCGACTGCGCTACACCGCACTCACGCTCAACGGTCTGTTGTGTGGCTTGGCGGGCAGTTACCTGGTACTCGCTCAAAGCGCCAATTTTTCGCACAATATGACGGCAGGGCGGGGGTTCATGGCGCTCGCTGCTCTCATTTTTGGAAGATGGCATCCAGTTTCGGCCTTGTGGGCCTGTTTGCTGTTTGGCTTTCTGGATGCGGCCGCGATTCGTTTGCAGGGCGTCGTGCTGCCCGGTATTGGTGAAGTGCCGGTGCAGGCGATTCAGGCTCTACCGTATGTGCTGACGGTCATTTTGCTGGCTGGGTTCATCGGTTCCGCGATTGCGCCGAACGCTCTGGGCAAGCCTTACCTCAAAGAACGCTGACATGAAAGTCCCTGCGGTGCGCGGCGTACGACGTCCTCCACAATAGACGCTGGCGTGTTGTCGGGCCGCCCCGCTGATGAATCAGGGAAATCCCTGATAATCCAAGGTTCTGCCATGGCGTCCCACCCCGTTTTTACTGCCCACTTATCCCGGATAAATCATGAAACCAGTTCTTTTGCCGCTGATGTCGATGGGCTTATGCGCGGCCCTGACCGCGACGATGGCCTCAGCCGCCCCGCAAGCTAAACCCATCAAAATTGGTGAAATCAATAGCTACTCCAACATGGCGCAGTTCACCACGCCGTACCGGCAAGGCTGGCAGTTGGCGGTCGAACAGATCAACGCAGCGGGTGGATTGCTCGGCCGCAAGGTCGAGGTGGTCGCCCGCGATGACGGCGGCAAGCCTGAAGAGGCACTGAAACACGCGATTGAGCTGACGTCAAATGAAAAAGTTGACGTGCTGGCCGGCGGGTTTTTGTCCAACGTCGGCCTGGCATTGGCGGATCATGCACAGAAGAACCAGCGCCTGTACGTCGCCAGCGAGCCCTTGACCGACGCCATGGTGTGGGAGAAAGGCAACCGCTACACCTTCCGGCTGCGCCCCAGCACTTACATGCAGTCTGCCATGTTGGTGGAGGAGGCCGCCAAGCTGCCAGCCAAACGCTGGGCCGTGATTGCCCCCAATTACGAATACGGCCAAAGCGCGGTGGCGAGTTTCAAAGAGCTGCTCAAAGCCAAACGGCCGGACGTGGAGTTTGTCGGCGAGCAATGGCCGGCGCTGGGCAAGCTGGACGCAGGCACCACCTTGCAAGCGATCATGCAAAACCGCCCGGACGCGATTTTTAACGTGACGTTTGGCGCGGATCTGGCGCGTCTGGTGCGTGAAGGAAACCAGCGCAATATCTTCCCCAAAATTCCAGTGGTGTCGCTGTTGTCGGGCGAGCCTGAATACCTGGAGACCTTGAAGGACGAAACGCCCAAAAACTGGATCGTCACGGGCTACCCATGGGATCAGATTGACAGCGCTGACCATGCTTCTTTTGCCGCCAACTACTACAAGAAATTCAACGAAAACCCGAAGGTCGGTTCCGTCGTCGGGTATTCCACCATGCAGGCAATTTTTGCTGCCATCAAAAAAGCCAAAAGCACGGACAACGAAAAGTTGGTACTGGCCATGCGCGGCCTGAAGTTCAGCACGCCTTTTGGCCCGGCTGAGTTTCGGGCGATTGACCAGCAGTCCACCATGGGAGCTTACGTGGGCAGGCTCGACCTGCGCGGCAACAAAGGCACCATGGTGCAGTGGCGCTACGCTGACGGCAAGGACTACCTGCCGCCTGACGCTTACGTGCGCGCCCGCCGTCCGGCTGAGGCAAGCAAGTAAGCGTGTGACCGTTATCCTTGCAATGGTAGAGTGCGCATCATGACCAACGTGGTGTACGTCAAAGTTTTGGGTTTTCGTGACGTTGAGCGGCATTCGCTCAACACGGTGTTTCGCCTCTCACAGGGGCGTGCCACCGAGTACCAGCTGTGGGTGCCCGATCAAACCAAAGAACCGCAACTGGCATTGATTGATGTCGACAGTTATGAAGGTGGCCTGGAGATTGAGTCGCCAGGGTTCAACCAGAACCTCAAGCTGATCGCGGTGGGGGAACGCGCACCGCCTTTTGCCTGGCGCGTGTTCAAACGCCCGCTGAACTGGGGGGCGGTGGTGCAGGCCATGGACGAGTTGTTTGTGCCAGCGCCGCTGATGGACATTGACCTGGACACTTTTGATGCGGGTCCCATGACGGTGCCCCCTGGCGTCAAGGCGTCGCTGCTGGTCGACACGTCGCGGGAGCAGCGGCTTTACCTGCGCGCACGGCTGTCGCTGGCAGGCATGCTTGAAATTGACGATGCCCAGAGTGCCCCACAGGCTTTGGATTTTGCCAAATCGCGCCATTACGACCTGGTCATCATCAACCTGGATTCCCCCGAGATTGACGGCTGGCAGCTGGTGGCGCAATTGTCCAAGTTGCAGCCGGCGATTAGCTCCGTGGTGGTCAGTTCAAACCAGACCGCCTGGACCTTGCAGCAAAAAGCGGAGCACGCGGGTTGCAAGGGCGTCCTTGACATCCCTTTTGAACCTGGTCAGATTGTCAGTTTGCTTCATAAAGTATAGCTAACTATTCAGCATTGACGGGGACATAGACGACTATCCGCCTTTGGTATTGGATTTGGAGCGTCGTGGGGCGGTATTTTGGCTGAAACGCAGGCTGTCTAGTTTTGCCGCCAAATCCGCCTCGATCGGCAGCGGCTCGCCATGCAGCCTGGCGGCCAACAATTCGGCACACAAAACCGCCCATGTCAGGCCGCGAGAGCCAAAGGCCGTGCTGACCAGCAAGTTTGGACTGGCTCCTGAATGCAAGGCTCCCACCAGCGGCAGGCGATCCAGGGCGTTAAAACGGGTGCCACGCCAGTGCTGGACTTGGCCCGATTCAAACAGGGCCTGCAATGCTTGTCCTGCCTCGGGGTCAAGCCGTTGCAGCCTGTTGAAATTTTCCGCATGGGCGCAGGCAATGTGGCTCAGTTCAGGCCTTTGCGCCGACGGATTTGGGCCAGTTTCATAAGTGGCGCCCGCAAACCAAAACAGACGCTTGCCGTGTGGCACATGGGCAATCAAATGGCCGTGCCCGTTGACGGGGCAGGCGGGCAGGCGACCTGTGCTGTCACCTGCCTGAGCCGACGTGTTGGCTGTTGCCGTTGCGCACGGGCTTGGGTGCTGCGCCCATGAAAGCTGGCCTTGCACGCCTTGCAAGGGATTTTGCGGCCAAATTTCGTTGGTTGATGCGGGTCGGCGAAGCAGGAACCGTTCGCCCTGCGCCTGCCCAAGGAGCCTGTCCTGAGCTGGTCTAAGGGTTTCGACCGGCTCAACCCGAACGGAACTTCGAATTTCATCGGGCCGGATCAATCGGCCGCGGGCGATGGAGGCTGCACGCGCAGGTGGCATTGGCGGATCCGATTGCGTCGACGGACTGGTTGGTACGTTTTGGCTTGCCAAGGCCTGCCTTGCCAACTCATACAGGCCATGCGTTTGCCCAGCCGCCGCCAGCACCAGCAGGTCGGCGCTGGCCAAGGCTTTGCCAGCCGGGCCTGCCAGCACCCAACGGTCGGCGTGGCGGCGAATGTGTTCAACCACGGCTTCGCTTAGCTGCGTCACGCCTGGCGTGGCCAACCACGCGGC
>JANYCG010000245.1 GCA_025360385.1 Burkholderiales bacterium
GACCCCAATCTGATGCCTGCATTGCGCCTTTACGCCGGCCCCTTGGCGCGGCAAGCCATCCAAGAACGCGGCCTGGCCCCAAAGGACATTGGCGTGGTGCCGGGTGCGGCCGGAGGCCCCAAAGGCCTGATCCTCGGGCCGCTGGACCGTTTTATTTTTGGCCAGTGGCTGCCCCAGTCGCGCCAAACCGTGCATTTGGTGGGGGCCTCCATTGGTGCCTGGCGCATGGCAGCGGCCTGCCTGAACCAGCCCGCCCAAGCCTTCAAGCGGCTTGAAGACGATTACATCGCCCAGCACTATCCCCTGGAACCCGGTCAAAAGCGGCATTCGCCGACCTTCATCAGTGGTCAATTTGGCCAGAACCTGGAATCGTTTTACGGCGGGCGAATCAACGAAGTGCTGTTGCACCCGCGTTATCGGCTGCACATGTTTGCTTCGCGCGGGCGGCATGTGCTGGCGCGCGAGCACGCCTGGCGCACGCCCCTGGGCTACGCCGGGGCCTTCCTTGCCAACCTGGCGCAGCGCAAGGCCATGGGCGCATGGCTGGAGCGGGTGGTATTTTCCAGCGCCAATCCGCGGGTTCTGGCCGGCGGCGGCCATGCGATGACAAGCTTGCCATTTGCAAGCCACGACTACCGAACCCGGCAAGTGGCGCTGACCGACGCCAACTTCATGCAGGCCCTGCTGGCCAGTTGCTCGATTCCGTTTGTGCTGCAAGCCGTACACGACATTCAAGGTGCGCCGCCAGGGGCCTATTGGGACGGCGGCATCACCGACTACCACCTGCACCTCGACTATGCAGCGGCCACAACAAACGCTATTCATAATGAAGCAAACTATGCAGATGCCATAGGGACATACGGTATAAATGGTGCTCAAACCTGGCCCACCGACGCGGCAAGCGGCAAACACCGGCCAAGTGGCCTGGCGCCGCTGGTGCTGTACCCGCATTTTCAAAAAGCCGTGATCCCCGGCTGGCTGGACAAGGGTTTGAAATGGCGGCACAAAGCCACCCACCACCTGGACACCATGCTGCTGCTGGCACCCGACCCGGACTGGGTCAAGACCCTGCCCAACGGCAAGTTGCCTGACCGCAAAGACTTCAGCCACTACGGCAATGACTTTGCCGGCCGCCAAAAAGCCTGGCGCACGGCCGTGAGCGCCAGCGAGCAATTGGCCGATGAGTTTGCGGCCTGGCTCGACAAGCCCGATCTGGCGCGGCTGGAGCGGCTGTAGGCGTGCTTTGCGGCGTCTTTGCAAAGTCCAGCATGATTCGCCCCTATAAAATGTGAACCGTCCTCCCAGAGCTTGTCTCACTTTCATCCGAAGGGCTTAGACCGGCTCAGCCAGAACGGATTTTTCGACTTCTCCTGGGCCCAGCCACCGCACTGCGCACTGCCCGCTTTATGCCCCGCTACCTGACTGCCGCCCTGTACAAGTTCGTCACGCTGCCCGATTGCGCGGCCCTGCGCGAGCCGATTCAGGCCGTGTGTGACGCCAACGGCGTGAAAGGCACGGTGCTGCTGGCGTTGGAGGGCATCAACGGCACGATTTCAGGCCTGCCTGAAGGCGTGGGCAAGGTGCTGGCCCATCTGCGGGCAGACCCGCGCCTGGCCACTCTGGTGCACAAAGAATCCTGGGCCGACAACTTGCCTTTTTTGCGCATGAAAGTGCGGCTCAAAAAAGAAATCGTCACCCTGGGCGTGCCCGGCGTCAGCCCGACGCTGATGGCAGGGCAATACGTCAAACCGCAGGACTGGAACGCGCTGATCAACAACCCGGACGTGGTGCTGATCGACACCCGCAACGACTACGAGGTGGACATTGGCACTTTCAAAGGTGCGGTTGACCCCCGCCTCAAAACCTTTGCCGATTTACCCGAATGGGTGGCGGCCCAGGAGCAGGGCGGCGGTGTGTTGCATGCGGGCGCGGACGCTGGAGTGTCCGTCGCTGCTGACGCCGTTGCTGCACGCCCTGACGCGCCGATCCGCAAAAAACCCAAAGTTGCCATGTTCTGCACCGGTGGCATACGCTGTGAAAAATCCACTGCCTACCTGCGCCAGAAGGGTTACGACGAGGTCTACCACCTGGAGGGCGGCATCCTCAAATACCTGGAGCAGGTGCCGCCAGAAAACAGCCTGTGGCAAGGCGAATGTTTTGTGTTTGACGAGCGGGTGTCTGTCGGCCATGGCCTGACACCCGGCCCTTACGAACTGTGCCGCTCCTGCCGCCATCCCGTGGGCGACGTGGAACGGGCCTCGCCAAAATATGAAAAAGGCGTGAGTTGCCCCCATTGTTTCGACTTGAAAACCCCCGTACAAAAACAGGGGTTTGCCGAGCGCCAGCGTCAAGTCGAGTTGGCCGTGTTGCGTGGGAAGGCCCATGTGGGAGCCAAAATGCCGCACAAACCCAAACGCCTGGACGACCCGGTGGCCCACCTGATTGACCTGCTAAATCGGCTGCCCGCCAGCCCGGATCGGCCTGGTGGCCATCGAATTTTGATTGCCTTGGCGGGCGGGCCTGGCAGTGGAAAATCCAGTCTTTCCAATCACTTGGCGCAACAAGTTAATGTGAAAATAGGTGCGCAAGTGGTGGCCGTCCTGGGCATGGACGGCTTCCATTTGAGCCGGGCACAGCTCGCCGCCTTCCCCGACCCGGCTGCCGCGCTGCTGCGGCGCGGCGCACCCTGGACCTTCGACGCGCGGGCATTGGCAGAGCGGCTGGTTTTGCTGCGTGGCACATTGAACGACCCGACCGCCCCGACCCCCACGGCCAACCCAGCCGCCGCCACCTTCAACCCATCCAAGACCGCCCCCATCACCTGGCCCGGTTTCGAACACGGCATGGGCGATCCGGTGCCCGATGCCGTCACCGTCGGCGGCAACATCCAGCTGGTCATCGTCGAAGGGCTCTACCTGCTGCACCAGGGCGACGGCTGGGACTTGAGCCACCTGTTTGACGAGCGCTGGTACCTCGACACCCCCCTGGGCGTTGCCATGGAGCGCCTGGTCCAGCGCCACATCTCCGCTAACGGCAACACCCGCGAACAAGCCGAGCGCCGCCTGGCGCTGAACGACCGCCTGAATGCCGGCATCGTTCAAAAATCCCGCGTGCGGGCGGACTGGTTATTGCTATAGTTGGTATAGCTATATAAGCATTGAATACAGGGACTTTAAGCCATTTAGACCGACCAGACCGGAATAGGCGGCCCAAAATGGCCCGTGTTCAGACCGCCTGACGGGATGGTGGCGTTCAGTGCAAAATGGTTCGTGGCGCAGCATTTGGTGCCAGCCCTTAGCCAGCCCTTGGCCCGCCCGTGTTTCAGTTCAGATGTCAGTACTTATGTCCGCCCTTGTCTCACCTCATTTGTCGCCATTTGCGTGAAGGATGCCACCATGACCCCATCGGACCCCTGCGCCAGTGCACCTCGCCGGGAGCTGCTGTCAACTTTGGCTGCACTGGCCCTGGGCTCCTTGGCCAGCACCGCCAGCGCACAAAGCGGTGAAAAATCGATTGGCCCGTCCACACCACTCAAGCTGCAATCCTGGCCGCTGGACACGCCCCGGCGCACCGGCATCCACGACCTGGCACCCGCGCCGGGCGGTGGGGTCTGGTTCTCGGCTCAGGGCAGCGGCCACCTCGGGCACTTCGACCCGCAAACCGGCAAGACCGAACTGATTCCATTGGGCCGCGGGTCGTCGCCGCACGGCGTGATCCAGGGCCCGGACGGCGCAGCCTGGCTCACTGATGGTGGCCAAAACGCC
>JANYCG010000263.1 GCA_025360385.1 Burkholderiales bacterium
CTTGATGGCAATGCTCAACTCCAGATCCTGCCCGGTGCTGATGCCGCCGAGCACGCCACCAGCGTTATTGCTGGCAAAGCCCTGGGGCGTGAGCGAGTCGCCGTGCGTGGTGCCGCGCTGGGCCACGCTGGCAAAGCCGGCGCCTATCTCCACGCCCTTGACCGCATTGATGCCCATCATGGCGTAGGCAATGTCAGCATCCATCTTGTCAAACAGCGGTTCACCCAAGCCCACCGGCACCTTCGATGCGCTGACGCGGATGCGGGCACCGCAGGAGTCTCCCGCTTTGCGCAGCGCGTCCATATAGTCTTCCAGCGCCGCCACATCGGCCACCGGGGCAAAGAAGGGGTTATTCGGTACATGCTCCCAGGATTCGAAGGCAATCGGCATCTCGCCAATCTGCGTCATGCAACCGCGAAATTCGGTGCCGTATTTTTCCTTCAGCCACTTCTTGGCCACGGCACCGGCAGCGACCATGGGCGCGGTCAATCGGGCACTGGAGCGTCCGCCACCACGTGGGTCGCGGATGCCGTACTTCTGGAAATACGTGTAGTCGGCGTGGCCAGGGCGGAAGGTGTCCAGGATGTTGCCGTAGTCCTTGCTGCGCTGGTCGGTGTTCTGGATCAAAAGGGCGATCGGCGTGCCGGTGGTCTTGCCCTGGTAGACGCCGCTCAGGATTTGCACCGCGTCGGGTTCGTTGCGCTGGGTAACAAAGCGGTTGGTGCCAGGGCGGCGGCGGTCCAGGTCGATCTGGATGTCGGCCTCCGAGAGGTCCATGCCCGGGGGGCAGCCGTCAATCACACAGCCAATGGCCGGGCCGTGGGATTCACCAAAATTGGTGACCGCAAAAAGATGTCCAAAGGTGTTGCCGCTCATGGAGCCCGATTATCCCAGACGCCCAAACAGCCCTGCGGCGGGTCGCAAATGGCGGCTAAGATTCAAGCATTGCAGCAGACCGCAAGCCCGCACCCAACCCCAATGAAACCTGAGTCAGACACTGCCCCTGCGTTTGAAGACTTGCGATATCCGTTCCAGACCGAGCGTCTGAATCAGGTGCTGTGGGCCGTGCTGATCGCCCTGGGCGCAGCTGCCGTGCCACTGATGGCGACCCACAACTGGTTCCCCAGCGCCATTCTGGCGGCCACAGCTGGCGTGGTCGCTTTGGCGCTGATGGCGCTACGCCGTGGCCGGGTTCGCCTGGCTTCCTGGATGATGCTGTTCGCGCTGACCGTCGCCATCTCGATCCTGGTGGCCGTGGGAAAGGGCTTGCAGGACGAAGCCTTGCTGGCCCTGCCCGGCATCCTTATTTTTGCCAGCATGTTTGGCAACCGCCGCCTGTATTTTGGGTTGCTGGCTTATACGGCGTGTTTTTTAACCCTGATTGGCCTGTCCCATTTCCTGGGGTGGCGCAGCCCCCAGCAGATGCCCCCAAGGCCGGACACCTTTATCACCATCATTGTGATTTTGGCGGTCATTGCCTATTACGTCTGGCTGATCTCCTGCAATTTGCAAGAGGCCATGGCTCGGCTGGCCTCAGAAAACCGCCTGGTCCGAAAGTCACTGGCGCAAATTGAAACCCTGGCCCACCACGACGCCTTGACCGGTCTGCCCAACCGCGTGTTGGCGCGCGACCGGTTTGAGCAGGCTGCGTCGCATGCGCTGCGCAGCGGCTCAAGGGCAGCCGTATTGTTTCTGGACCTGGACAACTTCAAGACCGTCAACGACTCGCTGGGCCATGCGGCTGGCGACGCCCTGCTGTGTGACGTGGCGGCCCGCCTGGTCGGCTGCGTGCGCGCCAATGACACCGTCAGCCGCCAGGGCGGCGATGAGTTCCTGATTGTGCTGGGCGACCTGGCCAACGCCGAGGCCGCATCCGCGATTGCCGTCAAGCTGATCGAACAACTGGCCAAGCCCTTTTTGATGGGGGACCTTGAAGTCGTGGCCACTGGCTCGCTCGGCATTGCCGTGTTTCCGGACAACGGACCGGATTTCGACAGCCTGCTCAAACACGCCGACATGGCCATGTACCAGGCCAAGGAATCAGGCCGCCACACCTTCCGCTTTTTCGACAACGCGATGAACGCCAACGTCACAGAGCACCTGCACCTGGTGTCTGCCATGCGCACCGCACTGGCCAACGGCGAGTTCAAGCTGCACTACCAGCCGCAGTTCTCGCTGAAGGACGAACGCATCGTGGGCGCGGAGGCCTTGCTGCGCTGGCGCCACCCGACGCTTGGCAATATCCCGCCGTCGCGCTTCATCCCGTTGGCCGAGCGCACCGGGCTGATTGTTGACATTGGCAACTGGGTGCTGCACGAGGCCTGCCGCCAGGCCAAGGCCTGGCAACAAGCGGGCCTGACCGACTTTGTCGTGGCCATCAACGTGTCGCCCGTGCAGTTTCGCCGCGACGGCATCGAGCGGGACATCCTGCACGCCCTGGCCGCCGCCGATTTGCCGCCGCAGTGCATCGAGCTCGAGCTGACCGAGTCGCTGCTGCTGGCCGAAGCGACCAAGTTGAGCGAGTTGCTCAGCCGCTTGCGGGCCGTCGGCCTGCGTTTTTCCATTGATGACTTTGGCACCGGTTATTCCAACCTGGGCTACCTCAAGCGGTTTGACGTTGAAAGCCTCAAAATCGACCAGTCCTTCGTGCGGCGCATGACCCAAAATGCCGACGACGAAGGCATTGTGCGGGCCATTGTTCAGATGGCCCACAGCCTCAAGCTGTTTGCCGTAGCCGAAGGCATTGAAGATGCGCAGGCCCTGGCCCGGCTGATCGAGATGGGTTGTGACCATGGCCAGGGCTTTCACTGGTCGCCAGCCCTGGCACCGGATGAATTTTTAAAATTTGCGCGGGCGCGGGCCTGAGGCAAAAGATGACTCACGCCAGCGTGGGCTGACGTGGCGGGCCTGACTCAGCCCTTGTCTTCGTCTTCCCCGGCCGGCCAGTCGCGAATATAGGCCTTGAGCATCTTGTTCTCGAAATTCTGGCTGTCCACCACCGATTTGGCGACATCGTAAAAACTGATCACGCCCATCAGCATGCGGTTCTCCAGCACCGGCATATAACGGGCGTGGCGATCCAGCATCATGCGGCGCACTTCGTCCAGCTCCGTCTCCATGGTGCAGGTCAGCGGGCCGTTGTCCATGGCTCGGTAGACCGTGGTGGTGCCCACCATGCCATCGTTTTTGACAATGCTCTTGATCACCTCGCGGAAGGTCAGCATGCCCACTATTTTTCCGTGCGACATCACCACCAGCGAGCCAATGTCGTTGTTGGCCATGACCGTCATCGCGTCGGACAATAAGTCCTCTGGGGTGGCGGTGTAAAGCGTGCCGCCTTTGACCCGCAAAATATCGCTGACTTTCATAGGGTTCTCCTCTTGGTTTGCCGCCGGATTGTGTTGCCAGTGTGCCCGTGAAATATAGCCCACAATAGCATTGATTCAACCGCTAAGTCCAGCGCAGGTCAAGCTCCCTTTCCCGCCCGCGCACTAA
Organism: Burkholderiales bacterium; assembly: GCA_025360385.1. Taxonomy (GTDB): domain Bacteria; phylum Pseudomonadota; class Gammaproteobacteria; order Burkholderiales; family Burkholderiaceae_C; genus JANYCG01. Next base: position 3,496 of record JANYCG010000263.1, read on the forward strand.
AAAGCACTCTGGAGAATTTATGGCAGGTTATTCTGACCCCGGTTTTGACACCCTTGCCCTGCATGCGGGCGCCGCGCCGGACCCGTCCACCGGGGCTCGGGCGGTGCCGATTCATCTCACCACCTCATTCGTGTTCGAGTCCAGCGAACACGCCCAGTCGCTGTTCAACCTGGAGCGCGCCGGCCACGTCTATTCACGCATCAGCAACCCCACCAATGCGGTGCTGGAGCAGCGCGTGGCTGCGCTAGAAGGCGGCATCGGTGCTATTGCCACCGCCAGCGGCCAGGCCGCTTTGCACCTGTGTGTGGCCACGCTGATGGGCGCGGGCTCACACATTGTGGCGTCCACTGCGCTGTACGGCGGCTCGCAAAACCTGCTGCACTACACCCTGCGCCGCTTTGGCATTGACACGACATTTGTGAAGCCTGGCGACATCGACGGCTGGCGCAATGCGGTGCGACCCAACACCAAATTGTTTTTTGGCGAAACCGTCGGCAACCCCGGACTGGATGTGCTGGACATCCCCACCATTTCAGCCATCGCCCACGAGGCCGGTGTGCCCTTGCTGGTCGATTCGACCCTGACCTCGCCCTGGCTGATGAAACCGTTTGAGCATGGGGCCGATCTGGTTTACCACTCGGCCACCAAATTTTTGAGTGGCCACGGCACGGTGATTGGCGGCATCGTGGTCGATGCCGGCAGTTTTGACTGGGCCCGCGCCAATGAGACCAGCGGCAAATTCGCCGAGCTGGCCCAGCCCTATGAAGGTTTCCATAATATGGTGTTCACCGAAGAGTCCACCGTAGGCGCCTTCCTGCTGCGCGCCCGGCGTGAGGGCCTGCGCGACTTTGGCGCCTGCATGAGTCCGCATTCCGCCTGGTTGATTTTGCAGGGCATAGAGACACTGTCATTACGCATGGAGCGGCACATGCAGAACACGCAGAAAGTCGTGGCGTTTCTGGCCAGCCAGCCGTTTGTGGCGCGTGTTGGCCACCCGCTGCTGGAGTCCCACGCCAGCCACGCCTTGGCGCAGAAACTGCTGCCGCGCGGCGCAGGCTCGGTCTTCAGCTTCGACGTTAAGGGCAACCGCGAGCAGGGCAAGAAGTTTGTCGAAACACTCAAGGTCTTCAGCCACCTGGCCAATGTCGGCGACTGCCGCAGCCTGGTGATCCACCCTGCCTCCACCACCCACTTCCGTATGACCGATGAAGCGCTGGCGGCCGGCGGCATCACGCAGGGCACGATCCGTCTGTCCATCGGATTGGAAGATGCCGACGATTTGATTGACGATTTGAAACGGGCGCTGAAAGCGGCTGAAAAAACAAAATGACTTCGTTCGTTCTGAACCTGTCTAAGCCTGTCCTGAGCCAGGATGAAAGGCTTTTCGACAGGTTCAGGGCAAACGGTTTGGAGACTCTATGCATTTAAATGTCAACGGTTCCAAGACCTACTGCTACACCGGCGGCAAAAATTACGATGCCGCCAAACCCACTGTGGTCTTCATCCACGGCGTGTTGCATGACCACAGCGTCTGGATTCTGCAAAGCCGCTACCTCGCCAACCACGGCTGGAACGTGCTGGCAGTAGACCTGCCCGGCCATTGCCGAAGTGCTGGAGATGCGCCCGCTACGGTGGAAGCCGGGGCAGATTTCGTCGTTGCCCTGCTGGAGGCTGCCGGCATCCAACAGGCCGCGCTGGTCGGCCACAGTTGGGGTTCACTGATCGCGCTGGAGACAGCCTCAAAACTCAAAGTCCGCGCCACGCACCTGGTGTTGGTGGGCACGGCCTTCCCCATGAAGGTGTCGCAGACCTTGCTGGATGCAGCGCTGAACGCGCCCGACATTGGCATAAGCATGATCAACCTGTTTTCACGTTCGACACTGGCCGCACCTCCGTCCGCGCTGGGGCCTGGCACCTGGGTCCATGGCGGCAACACGGCGCTGAACCGCCGCGTGTTGGGCAGCAACCCGGCCGTGAATGTGTTTCACCGGGGCTTCATGGCCTGCCACACCTACGCCAATGGGGAGGCCGCCATGGCTCAGGTCACCTGCCCGGTGCTATTTTTGCTGGGCGAGACCGACCAGATGACGCCGCCCAAAGCGGCGCAAAGCCTGGTCCAGGCCGCGCGGAGTGTCAAAGTGGTGATGGTGCCCAGCGGCCACCACCAGATGACGGAAGCGCCGGAGGAAACCCTTGCCGCTCTCAAGAATTTTCTGTCCACCTCCCTCTAAATCAAGGATTGCAAAACCCCAATTGGCATAGGGTTGTTGACCGTCTGCAAAGTATTTCACGCGACGTATTTAGAACGGTCAGGATGTTCGTGGCAGCGCAGACAGCGTGATCAACACCCTCAACGACGTGTCGGTTTGTGTATAGTCAAGTTTCATGATTGAACCTGCCGAACCCCCGGACGAAGCCCGTCGGCTCAAGGCATTGCGCGCGCTTCATATTCTCGACACGCCGCCCGAAGAACGCTATGACCGCATCACGCGGCTGGCCGCCGAGCTTTTCGATGTCCCAATCTCGGTCATTTCAATGATCGATGCCGACCGGCAGTGGTTCAAATCCCACCACGGTCTGACTGTCGGCGAAACACCCCGATCAGTGTCTTTCTGCGGCCACACCATCCTACAGCCGGGTGTGTTCCATGTGGCCGACGCTGCGCTGGATGAACGCTTTGCCGACAACCCGCTCGTCGCGGGCGAGCCTCATGTCCGCTTTTATGCCGGTGTGCCCCTGCGCGCGTCTGGCGGGGAGCCGATCGGAACCCTGTGCCTGATCGACACCCGTCCGCACGAGTTGACCGAAGCAGATCGCACGTTGCTGGGGGAGTTCGCGCGCTGGGCTCAGGATGCGCTGGCTCTGACCGAGCGCATGAACAGCCCCTGGGAGAGATTGCGGCCGTGGACGGGTGTCCTGGTCACCGCCATGGTGGTCGCGCTATTCGAATTCCTGCTGTCCAGCCCTCATTACATCCCCAACCCTCCGGCCATCCTCGTCATCGCTGTCGTGTTCGCTGCCTCCTACAGCGGTTTGGCGGCCGGGCTGGCCAGCGCGCTGATCGCGTGTGTGTACATCGCGCATTTTTTCTCGATCCCTGGGCAGGCATTCCACTATGTCGGCGACAACCTGTCCCGCGTGCTGATCTGGGCGGCGGCAACACCCGCCATCGTCGTCATGACAGGTTTGCTGAATCGGCGGTCAAGGCGGTTGCTTGTGGAAAAAATTGGAACGGCCGTCACGAGCTCGTACCTGGCGGAGGTCGCAGCAAAAAATTCAGAACTGCGAAAGTCCCACGAGCGGATGCGCCTGGTCACTGAAAGCGTCCCGGTGCACATGGCGTTCTACGACAAAGACATCCGTTGCCGGTATGTGAACGAGTCTTACGCCAAATGGCTTGGCTTGAATGCGAAGCACATGCTGGGCCGCGAGCTTTCCGAAATTTTAGCCACCCAGGGCATCTCCGACGCCGATTTCACCAGCGTGCATGCGCGGGTCTTTGCGGGAGAGCGGGTTGAAAGGGAGAGGGAACATCGCCACCCGGACGGACGGGTCAGCCACCTGAAGGTGATCCTGGTTCCGCAGTTTTCCGAAACCGGACAGACCACCGGTTTTTACACCTTCACCAGCGACATCACCGAGCTGAAAAACGCCACGTTGGAAATGGCGCGCGCCAGGGAGCGGCTGTCTCTGGCCATTGAGGGGTCCAACCTTTGCCTGTGGGACTGGGACATGCAGCAAGGCACGGTCTTTCTCGACAGCACCTGGGCACGCATGCTGGGTGAAGAGCCGCATGATACGGTGTTGAGCGCGGGCGAGCTGTTCGACCTGGTCCATCCGGACGACCAGGAGAAGCTCTACGACCAGTGGCAACTGGTGCTCAAGGGCGGGCAGGAGTTTTATGTGGTCGAGCACCGTGTCCGGACTCGGGGCGGCGAATGGCTCTGGATCGCCAGTCTCGGCAAAGTTGTCGAAAGAAACAATGGCAACATGGCACTGCGCATGACGGGCACCAATGCCGATATCACGGAACGGAAAAAGGCTGAAGCACGCATAAAACTGCTGGCGACAACCGACCCGCTGACGTCGCTGCCTAACCGGCGAATGCTGTCGGACCGCATTTCACATGCAATGCTGAATGTTGACAGGGACAGCGGCGCGCTCTTCGCCCTGCTCTTCATCGACCTGGACCATTTCAAGGACATCAACGACTCGATTGGACACAATCTGGGTGACGAACTGCTGCAATTGGTCGCCCGCAGAATCGCGAGCGTCGTCCGCAAGGGCGACACCCTAGCGCGCCTGGGCGGCGACGAATTTGCCGTGGTGCTGGAGCGCCTGCATGAACCCGGCGAGGCGGGTGAAGTCACCCAGAAAATCATAGCCGCGTTCGACACGCCCTACCAGGTCGAAGGGCACAGTCTGAAAGTCACCTGCAGCATCGGCATCAGCCTGTTCCCGGGCGATGCCAGTGACGCCACCGCCCTGCTGCGCAACGCCGACCTGGCCATGTACGCGGCCAAGGACTGCGGCCGCAGCACCTACCGCTACTACTCGCAGGAAATGAACGCGCGCGCCATCGAACGCCAGACGCTGGAACGGGCACTGCGTTCAGCGTTGCAGGACGGCGGCCAGTTCGAGCTCTGGTACCAGCCCAAATTCAGTTTCCACACAGGTGAACTCACCGGTGTGGAAGCCCTGCTCCGCTGGCATCACCCCGAACTGGGCACTGTCGCGCCTACGCGTTTCATCCCCATTGCGGAAGAAACCCGCATGATCCTGCCGATTGGCGAATGGGTACTGCGTAATGCCTGCCAGCAAGTCATGGCCTGGACGCGCCGGGGCCATCGTCGGCTGTCGCTGGCGGTCAACGTGTCCGTAGCCCAGGTGAACGCGGATTTGCCCAGCCTGGTCGGCGAAATCCTGCGCGAAAGCGGGCTGAAGGCGGACTGCCTTGAGATCGAAATCACAGAAAACGTGCTGCTGCGCGATGCTGACGACAACATCGGCATCCTGCGACAGCTGTCCGACCTCGGCATGACGATCGCCATCGACGACTTTGGCACCGGGTATTCGTCACTGAGCTATCTGCGCCGCTTCAAGCTGGACACGATCAAGATTGACCAGTCTTTCGTCCGCAACCTTTTGAACAATGAGAGTGACGCGTCCATCGTGCAGACGATCATCACCCTGGCCCACAACCTGAAAATGATAGCTGTTGCAGAGGGGGTGGAGTCGCTGGACCAGAAAAACGCGCTGCAAGCCATGGGCTGCGACGAGTGGCAGGGCTATCTGAACTGCAAGCCGCTGCCGGCCGACGAATTCGAAAAGCGCTTTCTTGTGGAGACGACTTCCGTCTGATGCCAACCCAAGCCGAACCCCTCATGGCGTTCCGCGCCACAGTGCCCATGTCGGCCGCACGTGCGCAGCAAATAGCCGAAGATTTTGATCTGCGCGCCCTGCCGCCCGATTTTTACGCCAACCCCTACCCTGTCTACCAGGCCTTGCGCGAGCGCGAGCCCGTCAGGCAGATGCCCGACGGCTCGTATTTTTTGACGCGGTACACCGACGTGGTGGCGGTGTACCGCGATGCGCAGACATTCAGCTCCGACAAAAAAATCGAGTTCGGCGCCAAGTATGGGCACGACGCCCCTCTGTTCGAGCACCACACCACCAGCCTGGTGTTCAACGACCCGCCCCTGCACAGCCGCGTGCGCAAACTGATCATCGGTGCCCTCACGCGCCGGGCCATTGATGGCATGGAGCCCGGCCTGGCCAAGCTGGTGGACAGCCTGCTCGACGACATTCACGCGAAGGGCGGCGGCGATTTGATCGAAGACTTTGCCTCTGCCATCCCGGTGGAGGTCATCGGCAACCTGCTGGGTGTGCCACCGGCCGACCGGGGCCCGCTGCGCGCCTGGTCGCTGGCGATTTTGGGCGCGCTGGAGCCCAAACTCACGGTTGAACAAGAACGCTTAGGCAACCAGGCCGTGGCCGATTTCACCGCGTATTTGAAAGGCCTTGTGGCGCAGCGGCGCAAGCAACCCGGCGACCCGCAGCATGACGTGTTGACGCGGCTGATCCAAGGTGAAAGCCTGGCCGGCAGCACAACGCCCGCAGTTGAACCTTTGAGCGAATCGGAGTTGCTGCAAAACTGTATCTTCATCCTCAACGCAGGCCATGAAACCACCACCAACCTGATTGGCAATGCCCTTGTGGCCTTGCAAGAGTGGCCTGAAGAAAAATCAAGTCTACTACTAAAATTAGAGCAAGCTAATAAGCACCCACAGGGTTTTGAGGCATGTTTAACGCTTGCTGTCGATGAATTCCTGCGTTTTGAACCGTCCAACCAGCTCAGCAATCGCCGCGCCGTTAAAGCTTGCCGGGTGGCGGGTGTTGACTTGCCCGAGGGTGCCCTGCTCACCCTGTGCATCGGCGCCGCCAACCGCGACCCGGCGCAATTTGAATACCCGGATGTACTGGACTTGACGCGGGGCGATGAACGCGCTGGTGCACCGCCCAACCGCCACCTCGCCTTTGGTTTTGGCATTCATCAGTGCGCCGGCCTGAGTCTGGCGCGGCTCGAAGGCCGTATTGCCATCGGGCGCTTTTTGCAGCGCTTTCCCGACTATCAGCTCAGCGCATCGCCAGTGCGCGGCGGGCGGGCCAGGTTCAGGGGATTTTTGTCGGCCCCGTTTGCGGCGAGTTGATTCATCCGCCCGGCATTGCACCGTGCCGTTTTGCGTCGGCCACAGCCAACCGCCGTTTGCGCACCCAGACGAGAACCCTGAACCCTTGAGGGAAAGTCTGTACGCGCCAATTCGTCCTGCATGCCAGAATCCATTGGAGACACCAACCACGGGCTTTGACTGGCCCCCATCTTCCACGGAGAACCCATGAAATCAATTTCAACGGCACTTGGCATGTTTGTCGCGGCGGCGCTTTTGTCTGCGGGGGCTCATGCGCAAAACTACTCCATCGCCACGGGCGGCACGGGTGGCGTGTACTACCCGCTGGGGGGCGCGCTGGCGGCGGCGCTGACCAAATACATTCCGGGGTTCCAGGCCACGGCCGAGGTCACGGGCGGCTCGGTGGACAACCTCAAGCTGATCGGCACTGGCAAGCCTTACTTTGCGTTTGCCATGGCTGACGCGTCGCTGGACGCAGTGCGCGGGGAGGACAAGTTCAAGGGTGCCAAGGTGCCGCTCAAAACCCTGATGGTGCTTTACCCCAACCGCATGCACCTGGTCAGCGTGGAGGGCAAGGGCATCAACAAAATGGCCGACCTCAAAGGCAAACGCATCTCGACCGGCTCGCCCGGCAGCGCCACTGAAGTGATGGCCTTTCGCATCATCGAGGCGGCGGGCCTGGACAAGGACAAAGACATGAAACGCGAGCGCTTGGGCGCGGCAGAATCGACCAACGCCATGAAAGACGGCAAGATCGACGCCTACTTTTTTGTGGCAGGCCTGCCCACCTCGGCCGTGACCGATTTGGCCAACACGCCGGGCACCAAAATCAAGATGATCGACCACGCCGAGACAGTGGCAGCGATGAACAAAAAATACGGCAACCTGTATGTCGAAGACACAATCCCCAAAGACATGTACCGGGGCATGGACAGTGACAACAAACAGGCCACGGTGATGAACATTCTGGTGGCACCCGAGGCCATGGACGACAAAACGGCCTACAACATTGTCAAGACCATTTTTGACAAACGCGCCGACCTGATCGCTGCACACAAAGAGGCCGAAAACTTCAAGCTGGAGAATCAGAAAACCAGCGCCTCGCCAATTCCTTTTCACCCTGGAGCGATCAAGTACTTCGCTGAAAAAGGCATCAAGCTGCAATGACCGCGCCCATGCAGGCTGTCAGCGCCGAGGCGCTCAAAAAGGCTGAAGAATTTGTCGAGGCCGACGAAGGCGCCGCCAACAAGTTCAAAGGCTGGCTGGCGGTGGCCATCACGTTGGCGGCGGTGCTGATGTCGGCGTTTCACCTGTACACCGCCTACGCCATCGTGCCCACGCAGACGCTGCGGCCGGTGCATGTGGGCTTTGTGCTGTTCTTGAGTTTTCTGGTGTTCCCGGTGGCCAACCGCTACCGCCACCGCATCATGTGGTGGGATCTGCTGGCGTCGGCGATGGCCATTGCGGTGGTGGTGTATTTAATGCAGGGCGGCGACGACTTCACGGACCGCAACACCGCTCCCCTGCCCTGGGACATCTTCTTTGGCGTTGCGCTGATTTTGCTGATCATGGAGGCCATGCGCCGCACCAATGGCTGGATCATGCCGGCCATCACCGCCTGCTTCATCCTCTACGCCCTGTTGGGCCCCCAGTTGCCTGCGCCGTGGACGCACAAGGGTTACGAGGTGGGCCGGCTGATCGGCATTTTGTACATGACGCTGGAGGGCATTTACGGCGTGGCGGTCGACGTGTCGTCCTCCCTCATCATCCTGTTCACCATCTTCGGCGCATTTTTGCAGTATTCGGGGGCGGGCAAGTTCTACATTGACTTCTCGTTTTCGGCCATGGGCGGCAAACCGACGGGCGCGGGCCGCACCGTCGTGCTGGCCTCGTTTTTGCTGGGCGGGCCGTCGGGCTCGGGCGTGGCCACCACCGTCACCCTGGGTGCGGTGGCCTACCCCATGCTGGCCAAGGTGGGGTATGAAAAAAATGCGGCCGGCGGCTTGTTGGCAGCGGGCGGCCTGGGTGCCATCATTTCGCCGCCGGTGCTGGGCGCGGCGGCGTTTTTGATTGCCGAGTTTCTCAAGATTTCCTACCTCAACGTCTTGTTGATGGCCTGCATCCCTACCCTGCTGTTTTATTTTGCACTGTTCTTGATGGTGGAGATTGACGCACGCAAATATGGCATGGGCGACACCGTGTTTGACCAGGTCGATTCGGTCTGGGTGCTCACGCGCAAATACTGGTTCCACTTTTTGTCGCTGGTGTCCATCATCGTGTTCATGATGGTCGGGTATTCGCCCGTGTTGTCGGTGTTCTGGGCCACCGTTGCGTCATTTGTCACCAGCTTTTTGCGGCGCGACACCTCCTTGATTCCGTATGACCTGTTCAGCGGCAAAAACAGCCAGGGCCAGCCGGAAAGCATTTGGCGCAAACTGCTTCAGTCGCCCTTCATCAAGGCCATGGAAGGTGGCTCCATCAGCATGCTGAACGTGGCGGCCACCTGCGCTGGCGCCGGCATCATCGTGGGGGTGGTGGGATTGACCGGTCTGGGCCTGAAGTTCAGCACTATCGTGATCGACTATGCCGGCGGCTCGTTGTTGCTGACGGCCGTTTACACCGCGCTGGTGGTCTGGATAGTGGGCCTGGCCGTGCCGGTCACCGCGTCTTACATCATCTGCGCGGTCATCACCGCCCCGGCCTTGATCAAACTTGGCGTGCCGGACTTCGCCGCCCACATGTTCATCTTTTATTACGCCGTATTGTCCGAGGTGTCACCACCCACGGCCCTGTCGCCTTTTGCCGCCGCTGCCATCACCGGCGGCGACCCGTACAAGACCACCATGCAGTGCTGGAAATACACCGTGCCGGCTTTCCTGGTGCCTTTTGTGTTTGTGCTGGACCCTGCCGGGCAGGGCCTGCTGCTGATGGGCTCCATGAAGGCGCTGATGGCCGCCAGCTGGTGGTCGATTGCGCAAGTCACGCTCACCTGCGCTCTGGGCATTGCCGCGCTGGCCGCCGGCTTCCAGGGCTGGGCCTGGCTGCGCACCACGCTGGCGGAGCGATGCATGTTCATCGTGGCCGGTTTTGCGCTGGTCTATCCCGGCGCCGTGGCAGACCTGATCGGCATTGCACTGGTCAGCATGGCGTGTGGGATGCAGTATTTGCGGATGCCAAAGACATCACTCACTTGATTCACCCCAGGGTGTCGCAGGGTGTCGCAGCCGGATTGTCGTTTGCCGAACCCTCTGGATAAATTAAAATTTATAGCACACTACGTATATTTGACGGGGACAAAAGGCCTATTTTCCATAATTTTTCGGTGGCAGCGGCCTTGGGCAGCAACAACAGCGCCATCAGCGGTTCCAGCAGGGTCTGATCCGGGTCGGCCAGCAGCACAAAGCGTGCTTCAACGCTGCTCTGCACTTCTTCAAGCTGGCCGATCCAGTCAAGCTGGGCCAGGGTTTCCAGTACCGGCTCCAGCTGCAGAGAGTCCACTTCAAGGGCCTGGGTCAGCCGCGAAATGCCCAGGCCACGCTCGGCCGTTTGGGCGGCCCGGTGCAATTGCTGCAAAGTCTCAACCGCGAGCTGAAACTGCCAGCCATGCGCCGTGGGTTGCCGCGCCACACCAGCCAGCAGGCTGGGCAGGTAGGCCGCAATCACTGCGCCCAACAGCACGATCACCCAGGCCACATAAATCCAGATCAACAAAATGGGCACGATGGCAAACGCGCCGTAAACGGCCGCGTAAGTCGGCATGGCGGCCAGGTAAATGACCAGTAATTTTTTGGCCGCTTCAATGCCGACGGCGACAAAGATGCCGCCGCTCCAGGCATGCGCCGACTTGACCTGCGTGTTGGGCACAAAACGGTACAAGGCCGCCATGCCGGCCGCCAGCAAGACAAACTCAAGGGCAGAAAACAAAAATTGCACGCCGCCCGGCAAAGCGGCCACCAGGCCTTTGCCGGATGAAATGGCGTAAGAGGTCATGGTCAGGCTGGCCGCTAGCGCCAGCGGCCCCAGCGTGATAGCGGCCCAATAGACCAGCACGCGCTGCGCCAGCCGCCTGGGCCTGCGCACCCGCCAGATGGCGTTCAGGGTCTGGTCAATCGTCAGGATCAGCGCGATGGCCGTGGTGAACAGCACCGCTGCGCCCGCCACGCCCAGCTTGCTGGCCTGGCCCGAAAACTGGGTCAGGTAACTGAGCAACTGGCGGGCAATGTTGTCGGGCACCAGACTTTCGATCAGCCATTTTTGCAGCACAACTTGCAGCGCTGCAAACATTGGCAATGCGGTGAAGACCGCCAGCGCCACGGTGATCAATGGCACCAGCGCAATCGTGGTGGTGAAGGTCAGGCTGCTGGCGGTGATGGCCAGGTGGTCGTTGGAGAAACGCTCGCGCAGCGTCAGGGCGGTGTTTTTCCAGGGGAAGCGGGAGACTGAGCGCAACAAGGCGCGGTAGTGGCTGGGGTAACGGGACAATTGCAACAGTTTCATGCCGCTATGATGCCATTCCTATGAATGACTTTGATGGTGCCATCCGCCAGACCCGAATTGCCGCCGTGGCCAGCCTGGTCGGCTTGATCCTCTTGGGACTGGCCTGGGAGCTTGCGCTGGCGCCCATCAAACCCGGTGGGTCGCTTTTGGCGCTCAAGGTGGCCCCGCTGTGTTTGCCTTTGGCGGGCTTGCTGAAAAACCGCATGTACACCTACCGCTGGGTCAGCCTGTTGGTCTGGATCTATTTCACCGAAGGCGTCGTGCGCGCCTGGAGCGACCGCCCGCCCGGCAATTGGCTGGCCTTGCTTGAAGTGGGTTTGTGCCTGGCGCTGTTTGTCGCCTGCGCCCTGCATGTGCGCCTGCGTTTCAAAAACGCCCAACACCAAACCGCTGGCACGCCGCAAACCCAATGACCGATACCCTCGACCTCATCAGCGCTCTGCGCCACATCGTCGGCCCCGACCATGTCTTGACCCACCAGGACGCTGACCGAGACCTGAGCCCCTGGGAGCAGGACTGGCGCCAGCGCAGCCGTGGCAAGGCCTTGGCGGTGGTGCGCCCCGCCAGCACGCAGCAGGTGGCCGACGTCGTCACCCTGTGCCGCCAGCAGCAGGCGGCCCTGGGCATCAGCCTGGTGCCGCAAGGCGGCAACACTGGCCTGGTGATCGGCTCCATCCCCGATGCCACGGGCCGGCAGATTGTGCTCAGCCTGGCGCGCATGAACAAAATACGCGCTGTGGATGCCGCTAACCTGACCGTGACCATGGACGCGGGCTGCATTTTGCAAAGCTTACAGGAGGCCGCGGACCAGGCCGGCTTTTTGTTCCCCTTGAGCTTGGCGGCCGAAGGCAGTTGCACCATTGGCGGCAACCTGGGCACCAACGCGGGCGGCACACAGGTGGTGCGCTTCGGCAACACGCGCGACCTTTGCCTGGGGCTGGAAGTGGTCACTGCGCAAGGCGATATCTGGCACGGCCTGTCGGGCCTGCGCAAAGACAACACAGGGTATGACCTGACTGACCTCTTCATTGGCTCCGAGGGCACGCTGGGCATCATCACCGCCGCCACGATGAAGCTCTACCCCAAACCTGCAGCCTGCATGACCGCCTGGGCGGCCGTGCCCTCACTGAACCACGCGGTGGCGCTGCTGGGCCTGGCGCACCGGCATTTGGGTGCCGGACTGACCGGGTTTGAAGTGATGGGTCAGTTTGCGCTCAGCCTGGTGGCCACGCACATGCCACAGCAAAAAGTGCCGCTGTTTGAGCAGACCCCCTGGTGCGTGTTGCTGGAGAACTCTGACCACGAGTCCGAGCAACATGCCCGTGCCCAATTTGAACGCCTGCTGGAGATCGCCATGGACCAAGGCTGCGTGACCGATGCCGTGGTGGCACAGACGCAAGCCCAGGCCAAGGCGCTGTGGCACATTCGCGAGAGCATTCCGCTGGCACAGCCGATGGAGGGGCCCAACATCAAGCACGATGTGTCGATTGCGGTGTCGAAAATCCCCGGGTTCGTGCAAGCCACCGATGCACTGCTGGCCGCCGCCTTCCCTGGCGTGCGCTTTGTCAATTTTGGCCACCTGGGCGACGGCAACCTGCATTACAACGTGCAAGCGCCTGTGGGAGCCGACGCCAACGCGTTTCTGCGAAACTCTGAAGACGCCGTCAACACCGTGGTGTTTGATTCGGTGCAGGCGTTTGGCGGGTCGATTTCAGCCGAACACGGCGTGGGCAGCATGAAGGTGGACAAACTCCTGAAGCACAAATCCCCCGTCGCCTTGCAGATGATGCGCGCCATCAAACGCGCCCTGGACCCCAGCAACCTGATGAACCCGGGGCGGGTGGTGCGGATTTGAGCTGCTGCGCCTGGTTGGTTCCGGAAAGACAAACTGCAGAGCCAAAAATGCTCCAAATTCCTTTTGAAAATCAATAGTTTGCTATATTTTTAGATATTCAAAGCCCAGCTCACGTGTTCACGAACCAGGGCGCTGGGATGGTCGGCGCGGGATCGAAGTGACGCCACTATCTGCAAATCATCAGCCATTCGCAGCGCATTGCCCGCATTCGCCACGGAAATACGCAAGGCATTCCCCAGCGCAACGGCCACATTGCGCAGCCAGCGTTCGTGACCAATGCGGCGGATGGGGCTGCCTTCGGTGCAGCGCAGAAACTCCGCTTCGTCCCAGCCAAACAGGGTGGTCAGTTGCTGACCGGTCAAACCGGCACGTTCATCAAAATCGGGCAAGGCGCTGCGCTGCGCAAACTTGTTCCAAGGGCAGATCAGCTGGCAGTCGTCACAGCCGTAGATGCGGTTACCGATGAGCGGGCGCAGTTCAAGCGGAATGCTGCCCTGGTGCTCTATCGTCAGGTAAGAAATGCAGCGCCGCGCGTCCAACAGGCCCGCAGACAAAATCGCCTGTGTTGGGCAGATGTCGATGCAGGCGCTGCAACTGCCACAGTGGTCGGTGAGGGGCGCACTTGGCGGCAAGGCGAAGTCCACATAAATTTCGCCCAAAAAAAACATCGACCCGGCCTCGCGATTGAGCACCAGGGTGTGTTTGCCCCGCCAGCCCTGACCGCTTTGCACTGCCAGTTCTGCTTCGAGCACGGGCGCGGAGTCGGTGAAAACGCGGTGGCCAAACGGGCCTAGCGTCAATGCCATCGCATCAACAAGTTGCTGCAAGCGGCCACGCATCACTTTGTGGTAGTCCCGCCCCCGCGCGTAGACCGACACAATCGCCTCGGCCGGGCGTTGCAGGCGGTCAAATTCAAGCGCCTGCCAGCCTGGCGACGTCGCGGCGGGCAGGTAGTCCATCCGCACCGTGATAACGCTCACCGTGCCCGGCACCAGCTCAGCCGGTCGGGCGCGTTTGAGACCGTGGGCGGCCATGTAGGCCATGTCGCCGTGAAAGCCCCGGGCCAGCCAATCCGTCAATCCGGGTTCGGCAGAAGGTAAATCCACACCGGCCACGCCAATTTGCGAAAATCCAAGCTTCCGGGCCAAGGCCTGTATTTGGGACACCCATTGAGCACTGTGGATGAAAGCATCGGGCAAGGAATGGCTGTTGGGCATCAGGCCATTGTAAAAACGCCGCAAGGCGATGTCTGGCAGGGTGTCTTACGCGACGAGGCGGCAACTCAAAGTTTTGCCGAATCCTTGGCCCGACAAGCCGGTGTGCGCCACGCCTTCATTGCGCTGCACGGGGGCCTGGGCGCTGGAAAAACCACCTTCACGCGCCACCTGCTGCATGCACTGGGCGTGTTGGGCCGCGTGAAGAGCCCAAGTTATGCGGTGGTTGAACCCTACACCGTCCAGTTGGACGGCCGTGAGCTCGACATCTGGCATTTTGATTTCTACCGTTTCAACGACCCGAACGAATGGACAGACGCGGGCTTTCGCGACATCTTTGCAAGCAGCGGCCTGAAACTCGCCGAATGGCCCGACCAAGCGGCGCCCCATTTGCCCGTCGCCGACTTGCGCCTCACGCTGACCGTGCAGAGCGACGAATCCAGGGCCTTCACGCTGACCGCGCCAACGCCCCTGGGCCTGTCGCTGTTGAATGGCATGGCGCTGCTGGAACGCACCGCATTGCAGCAAGGACCCGTCCGGTGAAGCGCCGGGCCGCACTGCAAACCGGCAGTCTGGTGCTGCTGCTGGGCGCACATCACCTGGCGCGTGGCGCCGCCATCCTCGCGGTGCGGGTGTGGCCTGCGCCGGATTACTCTCGGGTGACGATTGAGTCAGACACCGCCCTCAAGGCCAAACACGTGTTTGTCGGCACGCCGCCGCGCCTGGCCGTGGACATTGAAGGCATCGAGCTCAACCCGGCCCTGCGGGAATTGGTCGCCAAGGTGCAGGCGGACGACCCCACCATTGCCGGCATTCGGGTTGGCCAGTTTGCGCCGGGTGTGGTGCGCCTGGTGCTGGACTTGAAGCAGGCGATTGCGCCCCAGGTCTTCACCCTGCCCCCGATCGCCGCCTACCAGCACCGACTGGTGTTTGACCTGTATCCGACGGCAGTGACTGATCCGCTGGCCGCGTTGATTGCTGACCGGCTGCAGGAACAAAAACAAGCCCAAGGCGCCAAGCAGGCCAGCGAAGCCGGCCTTGTGCTCTCCAGACCCGCCACGCCCGGCGCGGACCCGCTGGGTGACTTGATGGCGCAAAGAGCCCAAAAAACGGGCTCGGATGCCCACGCAAACGGCGCATCGGCAGCAGACAAAGGAAAACAGATCGCTTCAAATTCAATAGCTAAAGATCAAGCGGCCACGGGGACTTTTGGCACAAACGGCGCTCAAAGATCGGTTTCAGAGGCAAAATCACCCGCCGCAGCCGACCTGGGAGGCGAGGCCCGAATCGACGCCAAAACCGACCGCCTGATCATCATTGCGCTGGACGCAGGCCACGGTGGCGAAGACCCCGGGGCCGTCGGCCCAGGCGGCACGCGTGAAAAAGACGTGGTGCTCAAGCTCGCGCACCGCCTGCGCGACCGCATCAACGCGGCCACTGTGCAAAACAGCAAATCGCAATTGGCGATGCGGGCTTACCTGACGCGCGACGCCGACTTCTTCGTGCCCCTGCATGTCCGTGTGCAAAAGGCGCGGCGTGTTCAGGCCGATCTGTTTGTCAGCCTGCATGCCGACGCTTTTTTCACCCCGAACCCACAAGGCGCCAGTGTGTTTGCACTGAGCCAAGGCGGCGCGTCAAGCGCGGCCGCGCGCTGGATGGCCGACAAAGAAAACAAGGCCGACCTGGTGGGCGGGCTGAACGTCGGCGCCAAAGATGCGCAGGTGCAGCGCGCTTTGCTGGACATGAGCACCACGGCGCAGATCAATGACAGCCTGAAGCTGGGCACGACCTTGCTGGGTGAAATTGGCCGCGTCGGCAAACTGCACAAACCCCGTGTCGAGCAAGCCGGTTTTGCCGTGCTCAAAGCGCCCGACATCCCCAGCGTGCTGGTTGAAGCCGCTTTCATCAGCAACCCCGAAGAAGAAGCCAAACTCAACAGTGACGCCTACCAGGACCAACTTGCCGATGCCCTGATGCGCGGCATTGAAGCCTACTTCTCCCGCAACCCGCCACTCGCCCGTAATCGAGCGATTTGAATATTTTCGGAATCGGGTGATTTATTGACCCGGCCCGATGAATTCTCAAGTTCCGTTCGCCCTGAGCCTGTCGAAACCCCGCCACAGGCTCAGGACGAACGTCTCCTATTTCACCGGGTTGCAACAAAAAGATTTGCACTATTTTTGTCAAATTAAGGGTTTTTACTAACTAAAACAACTTGATTTAATTAATCGAAATCGACTATATTCCACCTGCGCCGCAATCAAAGCGTAACTCTGTGGGTATCAAAAACCCAAATTTCTTAAACCACTCGCCTATCCGATCTTCGAGGAGACTTCATGAAAAAAGCCACCGCCATTTTGGCCATGACTGCCTTGGCACTTGCCACATCCACCGCCTTTGCACAAAAGGAGACTGTGATCGGCCTGATCACCAAAACCGACAGCAACCCCTTCTTCGTGAAGATGAAGGAAGGCGCTGAGGCCGCCGCCAAGAAGGCCGGTGCCAAACTGATGAGCGCTGCTGGCAAACAAGACGGCGACACCGCAGGCCAGATCAGCGCGATGGAAAACATGGTTGCCGCCGGCGCCAAGACCATTCTGATCACGTCCTCTGGCGACGCCATCATCCCCACCATCAAGAAAATCCAGGCCCAAGGCGTGCAAGTGATTGCGCTGGACAGCCCGGTGGAAGGCGCCGACGCCCTGTTCGCCACCAACAACTACAAGGCCGGTGAACTGATCGGCCAATACGCCAAGCTTGCCCTGAAAGGCAAGAAGCCCGTCATCGCCGCCATGGACCTGTTCCCTGGCCACCCCGTGGGCGCACAGCGTCACAACGGCTTCCTGGCAGGCTACGGCCTGAAGACGCTGGACGCCAAGAGCAACGAACTGGCGATGCCCGCCGAAGTGGTGTGTACGGCTGACAGCTTCGGCGACGCCGCCAAGGCCCAGACGGGCATGGAAAACTGCCTGCAAAAGAATGGCAACATCAACGTGGTGTACGCCATCAACGAACCCGCAGCCGCGGGCGCCTACAAGGCCCTGAAGGCCGCAGGCAAAGAAAAAGATGTGGTCATTCTGGGTGTTGACGGCATGTGCAGCAACGGTGTTGGCAACGTCGAAAAAGGCGTGATCGCTGCCACCAGCATGCAATACCCCTTGAAGATGGCTGCATTGGGTGTGGCTGCCGGCGTGAAATACGCCAAAGACGGCAAGCGTCAAACCGGTTACACCGACACCGGTGTGGATCTCGTGGCATCCAAGCCCATGGCTGGCGTCAAGAGCATCGACACCAAGACCGCTCGCGGTCAGTGCTGGGGCGACTAATTGGCCTTGGCGGACGGTCGGTGTAAATACGTGACCTGACGCATGACCTTCGGTTCAGGCCTGCCTCGCGCAGGCCCTTTCCTGAAAGCCCCGTGAACCGGGGCTTTCAGTTCCCTCCCAGTGCATTGGAAGTTCATTGGGACAGTCCGGGCACAAGAAATTGATTGAGGCTCACCCCATGAACACGCTTAAAGCCAAACTCCCCCCGCTCGGCACATTGGGGCCGGCCATTGCCCTGGTGCTGGCCTGTGCCTTTTTCTCGTTTCAGCACGAGAATTTCTTGACGCTGAAGAACTTCGCTTTGATTTTGCAGCAGGTCATGGTGGTGGGCACGATTGCAATTGGCCAGACACTGATCATCTTGACGGCGGGTATCGACCTGTCCTGCGGCATGGTCATGGCCCTGGGCTCCATTGTCATGACCAAATTTGCCGCCGACTACGGCCTCTCCGCGCCCGTTGCCATTCTGTGCGGCATTGCGGCTACAACTCTGTTCGGATTGATCAACGGTTTGCTGGTGACACGTGTCAAGCTACCACCGTTCATCGTGACCTTGGGCACACTGAATATCGCCTTTGCCATCACACAGTTGTACTCCCACGCGCAAACCATCACCAACATTCCAGACGGCATGAACCTACTGGGGGAGACCTTCACTTTGGGCGGTGCCCGTGTGCCCTATGGCGTGATGCTGATGCTGATGCTGTACATCGCCATCTGGATCTGGCTGCGTGAAACCGCACAAGGGCGCCACGTGTATGCCGTGGGCAACAGCCCTGAAGCCACCCGTCTGGCCGGCATCTCCACAGACAAAGTTCTGTTGGGCGTGTATGTGCTGGCGGGTGTGTTTTACGGCATAGCCGCCACGTTGACGGTGGCCCGTACCGGTGCCGGAGACCCGAATGGCGGCCAGACCGAAAACCTGGACGCCATCACCGCCGTGGTGCTGGGCGGCACCAGCCTGTTCGGTGGCCGCGGCATCATTTTGGGCACCTTGGTGGGCGCGCTGATTGTGGGGGTGTTCCGCAACGGCCTGACGCTGATGGGCGTGTCTTCCGTGTATCAAATCCTGGTGACCGGCATTTTGGTGATTCTGGCCGTGGCCACTGACCAGATGTCCCGCAAAGGAGCACGTTAATGACCACGCAACATCAAATCGTGATGCAGGCCAAGGGCCTGGTGAAACGCTACGGTCAGGTCACTGCGCTGGACGGTGCCGACTTCGAACTACGCGCCGGAGAAATTCTGGCCGTGATTGGCGACAACGGCGCAGGCAAATCCTCGCTGATCAAATGCCTTTCCGGCGCCACGATTCCGGACGAAGGCGAGATTCAGCTCGACGGCAAGGTCATTCACTTCAAGAGCCCGATTGACGCCCGCCTCTCCGGCATTGAAACCGTGTACCAAGATCTGGCCGTGGCACCTGCCATGACCATCGCTGAAAACCTGTTCCTGGGCCGCGAGATTCGTCGCCATGGTCTGCTGGGCCTGCTCGGATTCATCGACAAGAAAAAGATGCTGGAAGAAAGCATCTCCCGCATGAACGACTTGAAGGTCGGCATTCGCTCCATGACACAGGCGGTGGAAACGCTGTCGGGCGGCCAACGCCAGTGCGTGGCAGTCGGCCGTGCCGCTGCGTTTGCCCAGCACGTGGTCATCATGGACGAACCCACCGCCGCGCTGGGCGTGAAAGAAGGCAACATGGTGCTGGAGTTGATCCGCCGAGTGCGCGACAAGGGCCTGCCGGTGGTGCTCATCTCGCACAACATGCCGCATGTGTTTGAAGTGGCAGACCGCATCCACATTGCGCGTCTGGGCAAACGCGCCGCCGTCGTCAACCCCAGACAAATCAGCATGAGCGACACCGTGGCGGTGATGACGGGCGCCAAAGCTGTTGAGGATTTACCTGCCAGTGCGCTCGCCTGATCCGCTGCGCCCCGCGCCCCTGCTGCGCCCGCGCGGCTCTAACCATGTGGGCATGCGCCAGTTCAACGAACGCGTGGTCTTGCAGGCCATTCGCCAGAACGGCAGCTTGCCCAAAGCCGACCTGGCGCGCCTGACCGGCCTCACCGCCCAGACCATTGGCCTGATCACCACACGGCTCGAAGACGACGGCCTGCTCATCCGCCATGACGCCGTTCGCGGGCGCATCGGGCAACCGTCGATCCCGATGGCCTTGAACCCCGACGGGGCCTTTGCCATCGGCATCAAGATCGGCCGGCGCAGCGCTGACTGGCTACTGGTGGACTTCACGGGCCATGTGCGCCAGCGTAAAACCGTGCCGTATGCCTTCCCTGACGCCAACGCCCTGCTGCCGGCCTTGCGCGCCAACATGAACGCTTTGCGCGACGGGCTGGGGCTCATGAGCCCGCGCCTGGTGGGCGTCGGCGTGGCGGCACCGTTCCTGCTGGGCGGTTGGCACAAGATGCTGGGCCTGTCTGAGGCCCAATCGAGCCACTGGAATGACATCGACTTGAGCGCCGAAGTGCAGGCCATGACGGACCTGCCGGTGAGTTTTGCCAAAGACACCTCGGCCGCCTGCGTGGCCGAGCTGGTGGCCGGGCGTGGGCGTGACCTGAAAAGTTTTTTGTACCTGTTTGTGGACACGTTTGTGGGCGGCGGGCTGGTCATCCATTCCCACCTTTACAGTGGTGCCCATGGCAATGCCGGGGCCGTGGCATCGCTGCCCTTACACGTCGCCGGCTTGAGCGGCACCCCCATCCCGCCTGCGCAAATGATTGACCGGGCTTCGCTGTGGGAACTGGAGCAGCGCTTCACGGCATTGGGGCTGGAGCCGACTGCCGCCTATGACGATCGCGCATTGCTGGCGCCCTACGCCGACGAGACCCGTGCCTGGGTGGCCAGCGCCGCCAACGCCCTAGCCCATTGCGTGGTCAGCGGCACGGCGTTTCTGGACCTGGATGCGGTTGTCATCGATGGCTCTTTGTGTCGCCCCTTGCTGGGCACTTTGATCAGCCAGGTCAAGGCCGACCTGTCGCGCTACAACCCGGAAGGCATCTGGCCCGCCACCGTGGTGGAGGGCAGCATTGGCTCCGACGCCCGTGCCCTGGGTGGCGCACTGCTGCCGCTGCACGCCAACTTTGCGCCGGACCGGGATCTGTTCCTCAAGGCCGGGGCCTGAAAACATACTGGCTGCAGGCGTGCTGGCACAGGAGTAAAGTGTCAAAAAACGAGGAGACAGACTTGAAACCAATTTCCAAACTGCTGCTTGGCAGCGCCATGGCGATGGCCTTGTGCAATGCCAGCCATTCACACATTACAAAAATCGTCATTGACGAATCGATCCCGATGCCGGTCGCTGCTGGCAGCACGCCACCGGCCATCGCCTACGAACAAGTCGCTGGCCGGGCCTTTGGTGAACTCGACCCCAAACTCCCTGGCAACGCCATCATCCAGGACATCGAGCTGGCCAAAGACGCTGATGGCAAGGTGCGCTACATCACGTCTTTTGTCATTTACAAACCGGTCGACATGGCCAAAGCCAGCGGCCTGATGTGGCACGACGTGCCCAACCGGGGCAACGTATACGCCTTTGCGCCGCAGGAGGTGGCCTTGGGCGACGTGATGTTGGCCAGTGCCTGGCAGGGCGACAACAGCGGCCGTACCGCAGTGCGGGCCACTGCAAGTGTGGCAGGCGGGCAGTTTTTGCAGGTGCCGGTGGCACGTGGCCCCAATGGCAAGCCGGTGACCGGCGACGTCCTGGGGCGCATCGTCAACCGCGCCGGTCCTGCCTCGCAACCGCTGATCGTGCAGACCAACCCGGTGCCCTACAAACCCGCCAGCATGGACACACGGCTGACCAAACTCGTTTCACGCGAGGGCGAAAACCAGCGCGGCGAAGTGATGGGCGAAAAGGTCATTGCACCATCCGAGTGGGCCTGGGCCAAATGCAGCGCCACCAATCCTTTCCCAGGCACACCGGACCCCACCGAAATCTGCCTGAAGAGCGGCTTTGACCCCAAACTCCTGTACCAGGTCGTGTACACCTCGGCCGACCCTTACGTGCTGGGCATAGGCTTTGCCGCGTGGCGCGATGTGGCGGCGTTCTTCAAACGCGCCAACGCCGACGATGGCGGCACGCCCAACCCGCTTTCGGGCAAGATGAAATACAGCATCACGCGCGGCATTTCGCAATCCGGCAACTACCTGCGCGGCTGGCTGCACCTGGGGTTCAACCAGGCCGAAGACGGCAGCAGGGTGCACGACGGCATGTGGCCCATCATTGCCGGGCGGCGCGTTGCGCTGAACTTCCGCTGGGCCCAGCCGGACGGTGTGCTGGAGCTCTACCAGGCCGGCAGTGAAGGCCCGCAGTGGTGGCTGCCCAATGCCGACGTTGTTCGCGGTGGTCCAGTGGCTGGCATCCTGGACCGATGCAGCGCGACCCGCACTTGCCCCAAAGTCGTGGAGCATTTCGGTTCTGCCGAGGTCTGGGCACTCAAACTCACGCCCGAGTGGGTCGGCACCGATGGCAAAACCGATCTTCCCCTGCCCGACAACGTGCGACGCTATTACATTGCGAGCAGCACCCACGGCGGTGGTGTGGGCGGGTTTGACACCAGCCTGCCCGATGCCGCGCTGCCCAAGGCCGGCGCCATGTGCCCTGGCAATAATTTTGGCCAGGGCATTTTGCCGGCCAACCCGATGCCACACACTCAGACTGTCAATGCGCTGCGTGTGCATTTTCGCAATTGGGTGATGAACGGCACAGTGCCGCCGCCCAGCCGTTACCCCACATTGGCACAAGGCCAGATGGCCCCAGCGCACAAAGCCACCATCGGTTTCCCCACCCTGCCCGGGCTGCGTGCCACCGTGCCAGAGCCTGATTTCATCATGCCGGTGCACGACTATGACTGGGGCCCCCAGTTCAACTTCGCCGACGGCTCGGGCATCCCGTCCAACGCGGTGCCCCGTATCAAGAACAGTGTGCAGATGCTCGCACCCAAAGTCGATGCCGACGGCAATGAAGTCGGCGGTGTACCGGTGGTACTGCGCGACGCCCCGCTGGGCACCTACCTGGGCTGGAACGTCACGGCCGGTGGCGAGCGGCCCTTCCACAAAGACCAGATCTGCAACTACGTGGGCGGCATGATCCCCTTTGCGCGCACCGCCGATGAGCGCAAAAACAGCAACGACCCACGCCCCTCATTGCAGGAGCGTTATGCCTCGCATGACGGTTACGTGGCGGCAGTCACCCGAGCCGCGGCACGTGCTGTTGCTGAAGGCTTTTTGCTGCCGGTGGATGCCACGGCCTTGATCGACGCTGCCAACGCCAGCGCCGTATTGCGTTAAAAACCAGGAGACTCCCATGACATTTCGCAAAGTGATTTATCGTGCTGCCAGCGTCGCGGCATTGTCTGTGGTGGCATTTGCTGCGACAGCAGCGGATTTTCCAGCCCCGATAGAGGGCAGTTGGGTCGTCAAGGATTTCAAATTTCACACGGGCGAGGTGCTGCCCGAGCTGCGCCTGAACTACACCACAGTGGGCGACCCCAAAGGTGAACCCGTGCTGGTGCTGCATGGCACAACCGGCTCGGGCACCGGGATGCTGAACCCGGCCTTTGGCGGCGAACTGTTTGGCGCGGGCCAGCCGCTGGACGCGACCAAATACTTCATCATCCTGCCCGACGCAATTGGCACCGGCAAATCAACAAAACCCTCGGATGGACTGAAAGCGGCGTTCCCCAAATACAACTACAACGACATGGTCGACGCGCAGTACCGGCTGGTCACGGAACACCTGGGCGTCAAACATTTGCGCCTCATCATTGGCAACTCCATGGGTGGCATGCAGACCTGGATTTGGGGCACCCGCTACCCCGACGCGATGGACGCCATCGTCCCTATGGCCTCACAACCCACGGCCATGGCCAGCCGCAATTGGATGCTGCGCCGCCTGATTGTCGACTCGATCCGGAACGACCCCGAGTGGAACAACGGCAACTACAGCAAACAGCCGCGCAGTTGGCAGTTCGCTTCCGTGTTTTACAACCTGGCCACCAACGGCGGCAACCAGGCACTGGCCAAAATGGCACCCACCAACGAGAAAGCCAACCAGTTGCTCGATGGCCGCCTGACGGGCCCCTTCCCCGGCGATGCCAATGACCATCTCTACCAATGGGACAGTTCACGCGATTACGACCCTTCGGGCGGCCTTGAAAAAATCCGGGCCGCGCTACTGGTCCTGAATTCGGCTGACGACGAACGCAACCCGCCCGAGACGGGGGTTCTGGAGCGCGAACTCAAACGCGTCAAAGGCGCACGTTATTACCTGATCCCGGCCAGTGATTTAACCGCTGGGCACGGCACCACCGCGCAGGCGAAATTCTGGAAGCCGCAACTGGTCGAGTTGTTGCAAAACGCGCCACGCAAACCACTTTGAGTTGAATGGCCGCGACGACACACTTGCGCCAAACCGCACAAGGGGTGGTCTTTTCATAATTTTGAAAACAATCTGAACGACCTGTAAGAAACTGGCGCATCACCCGACTCACCCCCAACACGCAGCGAAATCGCCGTGGAGTTCCTGGGCAACCAGGCCTGTTGTTAATGATTGCAGGGGGCGCAGATGCCAACAGTTCACCCGGTGTGGTTACGTGCTACCCATTGGCTCAATGCCCTGGCCGTCGTCATTCTGATGATGAGCGGTTGGCGCATCTACAACGCGACCGCCTTCCTCGATTTCGCCATTCCCGAGGGCATCACCCTGGGCGGCTGGCTGGGAGGTGCCCTGCAGTGGCACTTTGCCGCCATGTGGGTATTGGGCATCAATGGCATCCTCTATCTGGCATTCAATCTGGCCAGTGGCCGTCTGCTGAACAAGTTCTTTCCGCTCTCGCCCAAAGGGCTGCTCGCCGATTTGCTGGCGGCCCTCAAGGGCAAACTGGCCCATGACGATCCGAGCCACTACAACATGGTCCAGCGCCTCGCTTACCTGTTTGTCATGCTGGACAGCGTGCTGCTGGTGGCCTCGGGTTTGGTGCTGTGGAAATCGGTTCAGTTCCCGCTGCTGCGTGACATGCTGGGGGGTTATGAATTGTCCCGCCGTATCCATTTTTATGCCATGGCTGCCTTAGCCGCCTTTGTCGTGGTTCACCTGGTGATGGTGGCCCTGGTGCCGCGCACCCTGGTCTACATGTTGCGTGGCCGCTAAGGAGAACCCCATGAAGATCCAAACCCCTGCCCGCCTGGACTTCGACAGCAAGGCCGTGCTGGACGAAGCCGCCAGCCGCATCAGCCAGGTCGGCCGCGTCACTGAGCCTGCCCGGCGCGCCTTTCTGCGCCGCTCGTTGAGTCTGGGCGGCCTGGCCATGCTGACCGGCTGCACGCTGGCCCATGAAGACAGCGTAGACGCCGCGCTGACCCGCATCTCCCGCATGAATGACGACGTGCAAGCCTGGCTGTTTGACCCGAATCGCCTGGCGCCGACTTACCCCGAGTCCATGATCACCCGGCCCTTCCCGTTCAACGCCTATTACAGCGAAGACGAAGTGCGCCAGATTGACGAAGGCAGTTACCGCCTTGAAGTGACAGGCTTGGTCGCTGACAAACGAAAGTGGGCGCTGCCAGAACTGCGTGCCATGGCGCAAACCAGCCAGGTCACGCGCCATATTTGCGTCGAAGGTTGGAGCGCGATCGGCAAATGGGGCGGTGTGCCGTTTGCTGATTTTCTGCGCCGTGTCGGGGCGGATATGACTGCCAAATACGTCGGCTTCAAATGTGGTGACGACTATTTCACCAGCATCGACATGCCGACCGCCCTGCACCCGCAAACCCTGCTGGCCCTGACCTACGATTCACAGCCCCTGCCGCCCAAATACGGCTTCCCCATGAAGCTGCGTATGCCCACCAAGTTGGGCTACAAAAACCCGAAACACATTCAGGCGATTTTCGTCACCAACACCTACCCTGGCGGTTACTGGGAAGACCAGGGTTACAACTGGTTCGGAGGGAGCTGAGCACGCTCAGGGCCCCTGCAACATTGGACTTTTATTCAACACATTCAAAGGAAATCACCATGAAAAAACTGACTGCAACACTTCTGTCTGCCTGCCTGCTTCTCACCGGCGCCAGCGCCATGGCACAAGACGCCATGAAAAAAGACGCCATGGGCAAAGATGCCATGGCGGCTGATGGCATGAAGAAAGATGCGATGGGCAAGGATGGCATGGCCAAAGACGGGATGAAGAAGGACGCCATGGGCAAGGACGCCATGAAAAAAGACACAATGGCCAAGGACAAGATGGCCAAAATGGACAAAGACCCGATGGCCAAGGACGGCATGAAAAAAGATGCCATGGGGAAAGATGCCATGGCCAAGGACGAGATGAAAAAATAGCCTGGCATCAGGCCGCTGGCCAAAATTTTAAGTCGC
>JANYCG010000264.1 GCA_025360385.1 Burkholderiales bacterium
GCGATGAGCTGGGCGATTGATCGGCTCGTGAAACCAGCGCCTTATTGACCATGCGCTCTTTGCTTGACACCAGCATACTGATCGCGCTGCTAGACGCCAGCCACATCCACCACCGCCTGACCGCAAAGTGGCTCCAGGCCACCGGCGGCGCGGGTTGGGCCAGTTGCCCGATCACTTTGAACGGCTGCATCCGCGTGTTGTCGCAGCCGAGCTACCCCAATCGCCAGCCGATGCAGAAAATCGTTGAAGGCTTGCACAGCGCCATGCAAAACCCGCTGCATGAGTTTTGGCCAGACAGCGTGAACACCGCCGCCACAAAATCCATCAACTGGTCTTACACCGTGCGCCCTGCACAGCTCACCGATGTGTATCTGCTGGCGCTGGCGGTTGCCCAAAAGGCGCGTTTTGTGACGCTGGATCAAGGCATTGCAGCGGCTTGCGTGCCGCAGGCGCGGGCGGATCAGTTGGTGGTGTTGGGGGGTTGACTGCGCCCTTTGGATTGCACAAACCACTTGGGAAGCTCGGTTTCACTCGGGAATTTCCATTTTGGAATTTTCGAGAGTTCCTAAAATCATGACATCCGCTTGATTGCCGATGCTGCAGGATCAAGCCAACGACGCGCTCAGCGACGCGGCTGTCACCCGGCCTTCGGCGCCCTGCTTATTGCAGCTACGCCGATCGCCCCGCCGACCAAATCTGGATGGGCGGGCGTTCAAGCGCTGAAGCCCAATTCAATGGCAGGCATAATTTTTTCCAAAATATTTAACATTTATCTATTCTAAAATTATTTAACTCATTGTTTTATTTGAATTTTTAAATTTTTTATAGATTCCAATACAATTCAATTTATGGCACTTGATGCACTTGCCACATCCATCAAAAACTTGCTTCCTTCGCGCGGCATGTGGACTGCCGCGCAAATTTGGGCTGCAACGGGCAAAAGTCAGCCTGCGGTATCGCGCGCCCTCTCGCAAATTGCCGCCGATGCTTCGCAGGGCTTGTTGGTCACTGGCGCAGCCCGTAGCACGCGTTATGCCCAGGTACAAACTATTTTCAGCCGCTGGCCGGGGCGGCAGCCACTGTTTGTGGTCGATGACGCGGGCAACAGCGTGCGCTGGGGCAGCCTGTTTTTGCTGGGTGACAACCATGTTCGTGTGGTTTCCGAGCCAGCGTTTGGAAGTTTCGAGTCCTTGAGCCAAGGCCAATTGCCCTGGTTTTTGCAGAGCCTGCCGCCGCTTGGTTTTTTGGGCCGTTTGCGAGGCCTGCAATTGGGCTACGCCAATGCAAACCCGCAAGCCTGGACATTGCAGGAAACTCTGCATGCCATTTTGGCCAACGAACATGACGCGCCAGGGGCCTTCGCACTGGGCGAAGAAATCGGTGAACTGCTGCCTGAAGCGCCGCTTGACGCTGACCTGCGTGGTGCGCATTACGACACCATCGCTGCCGATGTGACGCAAACCCTGCCCGCCGGCTCATCCGCAGGTGGCGAACAGCCGAAGTTTGTGGCCCACCTCAATGCGCCTGAAGGCTACCAACGCCTGGTTGTTAAGTTCTCACCGCCGCGCGGCACACCCTTTGGCGAACGCTGGCATGACCTGTTGTGGGCCGAACATATTGCAACAGAGGTGTTGGAACAGGGCAAGTCAGCACAAGGCGGTGTCAACGCAGCAAAGTCGCGCATGGTTCAATCCGGTCGGCGCACTTACCTGGAGTCCATCCGTTTTGACCGTGTGGGCATCTCTGGCAAACGCCACGTGTTGCCCTTATCAGCCCTGCACGCGCCGTTTGTCGGCGGCCCGCAGCAACATTGGGTGGCCAGCTGTGAACAGATGGCACAGCGGGGCCTGCTATCGGGCGAAGACGAACATCAGGTGCGCCTGCAGCGTGACTTCGGCCGCCTGATTGGCAATACCGACATGCACTTTGGCAATTTGAATTTTTTTGTGGATGATCTGGCACAAATCGCCAGACCCCACTTCACGCTGGCCCCGGTGTTCGACATGTTGCCCATGGTTTGGCGCCCCAGCGAATTCCGCGACGAGATGGGCTACACGCCGTTTGCCGCACCCCAAAAACCGCCAGGCTCCGCAGCCACCTGGGGCCTTGCAAG
>JANYCG010000270.1 GCA_025360385.1 Burkholderiales bacterium
GCCGACGTGTCTAACAGGTAACGTTTCACCGCCGGTTTTCCAGCTTCGCGTCCGTCCGGCGCTGCGCCAGCAGGCGCTTGACCGCGCCACCCGCGCCTTGGCCACGGAAAGCCAATACGGGGTCCGCCGGCACGGGCAGCACGCGGATGCTGTCGCCATCCACCAGCCACTCCAGCCGGTCGGCGGGGCTCAGGTGGAACATTTTGCGAATCTGCGCTGGCACAACCGTTTGGCCGCGTTCGGTGATGGTGCTTTGCATGGATGCTTCCCGTTAGTTTGAATTATTTTAAATTGCCACAAGTAATTCGTCAACGACGGGTGGATGGCAAACGTCAAAGATCCCGCTGGAGCCGCTCCAGCGCCTCCCGGTCAATCCGGTCCTTGTCCCGGTAATCCGTTTTGGTTTTGAGCAGGCCCTCAATGTCCAGGGTTTTGATGTCCACGCCGTCTACTGTCAGGGTGCGAATGTGGCCTGCCAGGCTGTCAAAGGTTTGCCCATTGGCTGCGAACAGCAAGTCGATCAGCATGTCGTCGGCAACCCGGATGTTTTCTGGCTCGCCGGGTGGGGGAGCGAACCATTCAGGGTCGAGGTCTTTGGCGGATGGCAGAAATGACAAGGCGCGGATCACTTTGCGGCCATTCTCAAGCGACGACGGCAGCAGGATGTCAATGTCCTCGGTGGCGCGGGCAAAGCCATTGAGACGCACCGCGTGCCCGCCCACCAGGACGTAGGCGACGCCTTCCGCCTGAAAGCGGCGCAGCAAGTCGAGCAGGGTCTGCGGGCTCATCGTCAGGACTGGCTATGACGGGCTTGACGCGTTCAGCAGCCTGGCCTGCTGCAACTGGCGAAGGTCATCCAGGGCGTTGAATGCGCGATGGGTGGCCCGGGTCACGCCGCGCGGCCTCGGTGGCAGCACATTGGGGCCCATGCTGTCCAACAGCGCGCCACGGCGCAGCGCTTGCGCCGGGTCCAGAATGAATTCAGAACGGTTTTGCGTGCCGACGATTCGTGTCATGGCCCTATCTTAGTTGAGCAGGGCTCAAGACCACCCACAGCGAAGGCGGCAGGAGCTGCCTGACGCTTTTATCGAATGTCACAAAGGGCTCGCCCAGGCTCAAGGCCAGTGACGCAAGGTGGGTGTCGGCAATCTGCTTGAATAGCACTTCACGCTCAGTTGGCGACGTCCTAGGCCCTAATTGATCCTCAAAACCGACGCAGGCGCGGCATTGGGGAGCAGGTCAGTGCTGGTCCAGTGGCAGGCCCACGTAATTTTCTGCCAACACCATCGACGCCGCCTTGGAGTGCACCAGGTAATCCAGTTCGGCCTCCTGCATTTTCTGGCCAAAACCTTCGCTGTCCGGAAAGCGGTGCATCAGCGACGTCAGCCACCAACTGAAGCGCTCGGCTTTCCAGATGCGGGCCAGGGCCCGCTGTGAATAGTTGTCAATGCCATTCGGGCTTTTGTCGACGTAATGTTGCGCCAAGGCGCTGGACAACATCTTGACATCGCTGGCTGCCAGGTTCAAACCCTTGGCACCGGTGGGCGGCACGATGTGGGAGGCGTCGCCAGCCAGAAACAGGCTGCCAAAACGCATGGGTTCCGCCACAAAACTGCGCAGCGGGGCAATGCTTTTTTCGATGCTGGGGCCGGTGACGATGTTGGCGGCCAGTTCGGGGTCAATGCGGCTGCGCAGTTCGTCCCAAAAACGCTGGTCGCTCCAGGCCTCAACTTTGTCGTCCAGCGGGCACTGCACGTAATACCGGCTGCGTGTCATGCTGCGCATGGAGCACAGTGAAAACCCCTTGGGACTGTTGCCGTAAACAATGGCGTGGGGTGACACCGGCGGGACGTCGGCCAAAACGCCCAGCCAGCCGAACGGGTAGACCTTTTCATATTCGGTGATGGAACCCGCAGGCACGCTGGCGCGACACACGCCGTGAAAGCCGTCACAACCGGCAATGAAATCGCAGTTGACTTCAAGCATCTGGCCGTCTTTTTGATAGGTGACGCGCGGTCTGTCGCCATCAAAATCGTGGACGCTGACATTGGCAGCTTCATACACGGTGGGCAGGCCAGCCGAGTTGCGCGCATCCATCAAGTCGCGCGTCACCTCGGTTTGGCCATAGGCGGTGACAAGCTTGCCGCCCGTGAGGCCGTGCACGTCGATGGGGTGGCGCACGCCAGAAAACACCAGCTCAATGCTGTGGTGCGCGATGCCGTCTTTTTTGACGCCGGCGCCGACACCGGCTTCAACCAGCATGTCCACCGTGGTTTGCTCCAGAATGCCCGCGCGAATGCGGCCCAACACATAGTCCGGTGTCTGGCGCTCAAGGATGACGTTGTCAATGCCCGCCTTGTGCAGCAAAGCGCCGAGCAGCAGGCCGGACGGGCCTGCGCCAATGATGGCAACCTGGGTTCTCATGGACTGTCTCCTGTTTTGTGGGTTGATGCGGATGCTGTGCAGCTTAAATCCCGGGCCTCGCCCTGCCAAGCCTGAAGTTGCGGTCTTGCGCGATGATAGGCAGACATGTGCGATCATCGCGCATTTGTTTTTCCGGCAAACAGGATGAAATCCAGCATCGCAAAGGCAGACCTGATCGAAGGCATGGCCAAGGGCATGGCCGTGCTCGAGAGTTTTGACACCGAGCGTCAGCGGCTGAACGCCACGCTTACCGCCGATCGGGCCGGTTTGACACGCGCTGCTGCGCGACGGCACCTGCTGACGCTGGCGCACCTGGGTTATCTGGAAACCGATGGCAGCTACTTCTGGCTGTCAGCCAAGGTGCTGCGGTTTTCGGGAAGTTACCTGGCCTCTGCCCGCCTGCCGCGCGCCTTGCAGCCCACGCTGAACCGGCTGGCGGTGCAGGCGCAGGAGTCGTTTTCGGCCGTGGTGCTGGACGCGGACGAGGTGGTCATCGTGGCGCGCAGCGGCAATGACCGCAACCCCTCCACCACCGGCGGGGGACGCGTGATTGCCTACGGCCTGCACATGGGGGCCAGGCTGCCGGCCCATGCCACCTCCACTGGGCGGGTGCTGCTGGCGGCCAAGACCAAAACCGCCTTCAGCGCCTGGATGAAAGGCCGCCACCTGCACCGCCTGACGCCGCTGACCACTGTCGATGCCAAGCTGTTTCGCGCCCTCATCGACAAAGTCAGGCAGGACGATTTCTGTATTGCCAGCGAGGAGCACGAGCTGGGCGTCCACGCGCTGGCTGTGCCGCTGCGCAATACCAAGGGTGTGACGGTGGCCGCGCTCAATGTGGTGGCCTCGCACAGTCGCTTGTCAACCCAGGCCATGCAGCGGGACTTGTTGCCCTTGATGTTTGAAGCTGCGCGGGAACTGCGTCCGCTGATGTAAGCGGGCCAGCCGACTCTCTAAACCCCGAGATGCTGCTCCAGCAATTCTGGCTTGGCGATCAGCTCGGCCGAACTGCCGTCAAACACCACCTGGCCTTTCACCAGGATCACATTGCGGGTGCTGATCTGGGTGACGTGTTTCCAGTTTTTGTCGACGATCACACTGCTGATGCCGCTCTCACGGATCAGGCCGCAAATGCGCCAGATTTCACGCGCGATCAAGGGTGCCAAACCTTCCGTCGCCTCGTCCAGGATCAACACATCGGGGTTGGTCATCAGCGCGCGGCCAATCGTCAGCATTTGCTGCTCGCCGCCGCTGAGCTGCTGGCCGCCATGGTTCAGGCGTTCGGTCAGGCGCGGGAAGGTGTTCAGCACGCGGGCATAAGTCCAATCGAGTCCGCTTTTTGCGCGTTCGCGTGCGGCCTGCGTTGACCCGGCGCGCGCCGCCATCACGAGGTTCTCTTTGACGCTCAGATTGCCGAAGATGCCCCGGCCTTCGGGCACGTAAGCGATGCCAAGCCGTGCGACCTCAAATGGCGCGCGGCCCGTCATGGACTGGCCCATGACCACCACGCTGCCGGAGCGTGGTTTGACCAGGCCCATGATGCTTTTGAGCAAGGTGCTTTTGCCCATGCCGTTGCGCCCCATCAGGCCAATGGTCTCGCCAGGGGCCACCGCAAAATCCACGTCGCGCAGGATGTGGCTTGCCGCATAAAAGGTGTTGATGGCCTTGGCATCAATCAGCATGCTCAATGCTCCTCACCAAGGTAGGCTGCCTGCACCTTGGCATCCGACCGCACCTGGGCGGGCGTGCCGCTGGCAATCACTTGTCCATTCACCATGACGGTGAGATGGTCGGCCAGCGCGAACACGGCATCCATGTCGTGTTCGACCAGCAACATGGCATGGTTTTCTTTGAGTTTCAGCAGCAACTCGACCATGGCTTGCGCCTCAGCCACCCCCATGCCGGCCAGCGGTTCGTCCAGCAACAAGACCTTGGGTTCTGTGGCCAGGGTCATGGCAATTTCGAGCTGGCGCTGTTCGCCGTGGCTGATCGTGCCGGCAATGGCGTTAAGTTTGTTCTTCAGACCAGATAGCTCTATAGTCCTCATGCATAAAGCGTATTCAGCTACTGAATTTGTAGCGTATTGGCGTGTGTCCTGCATCCAGCTGAGCGGATTCCAGGCGCGTTGGCGCTGGCGGGATTGGGCTGCCAGCCGCACGTTTTCCCACACGGTGAAGGGCAGGAAAATATTGGTCTTCTGGTAACTTCGCCCGAGGCCCTGGCGCGACATTTTTTCTGGCGGCCAGCCGGTCACGTCCTCCGGGCCCAGCATGACCTTGCCGCTGGTGGGCGGCAGGTCGCCGCTGAGCAAATTGGTCAGGGTCGATTTGCCTGCGCCGTTGGGGCCGATCACGGCGTGGATGTGGCCCCGCCACAGATCGACCGACACGTCGTTGACGGCGGCCAAGCCGCCAAATCGTTTGGTCAGGGCCCGTGCGCTGAGCAAGACTTCAGCCATGGCCGCTGTCTTTCTGCGTTGCATCGGTTGCCTTGGCGGTCTTGGTCTTGGCAGCAAATTGCGCCATCAAACCCAAAATGCCGCGTGGTGCAAATACGACCAACAGCACGATGAAACTGCCCATCCAAAGTTGCCAGTGTTTGCCCAGATTGAAGCTGCCGACAATGGGCAGACTTTTGAAGACATCCAGCACTATTTCAAACGCAAACGCACCGACGATGGCGCCCGCAAAATTACCCATGCCGCCCAAAATCACCATCATGATGGCGTGGGCGCTCATGTGAAAACCCATCAAGTCAGGGTTCATGAAGCCGGACTGCGCACCCCACAAGTAGCCGGCCAAGCCGGCCAAAGAACCCGCCAGCGTGAAGGCCGTGAGCTTGTAGCCAAAGCTGCCAAAGCCAATGGCCTTCATGCGGTGTTGGTTGACGCGAATGCCCGCCAGCGCACGGCCAAACGGGCTCCAGAGCAGGCGGCGCAGCCCACCGTACACCGCCAACACCACGATCAGCGTGAAGTAATAAAAAGTGATCTTGTTGTCCAGATCCCACCAGGCAAAGGGCTTCCAGCCAAACAGCGCGAGATCGGGTTTGGTGTTGATGTACAGGCCGTCTGAGCCGCCCAAAAACTTGTTGTCAAAAAACAGGAAAAACACCATCTGGGCGAACGCCATGGTGACCATGATGAAATAGATGCCGTGGGTGCGGACCACCAGAAAACCGATTGCCAGAGCAGCCAAACCCGAGGCCATCACGGCCACAGGCAGGGTCCACCACAGGCTGACTGGCGCGTCTTGCGGCGTTAAAAAAGCCAGTGCATAGCCGGCCAGTCCAAAATATGCGGCGTGCCCCAGCGACACTAGGCCGGCGACGCCTTGCAGCAAATCCAGGCTCATGGCAAACAGCGCCATGATCAGCATGCGCGCCACCATTTGGGTATAAAACTCGTTGCCCACCAGCGGAAAAACCAGCAGCGCCACCAGGCCCAGGCCCAGACAGACCTGGACGCTACGCGGTAGTACTTCAAGATTTGCGTTCGTCATCGACCAATCCGCTGGCGTGCAAGTGCAATTTTTTTGGACGAACCGCCCCTATAAATTAGCCCTCCCGTGGCGGCGAGACCCGCGCAGCGGCGCAGCGTGGGGGTCACAGCTGTCATGCTTTGAACAGACCTTCAGGTTTCCAGAGCAAGACGCCGGCCATCAGCATGTACACCAGCATGCCGGACACCGAGGGCAGCAGCACCTTGCCAAAGGTGTCGACCAGTCCGACCAGCAGCGCTGAAATCAGGGCGCCCCGCACGGAACCAATGCCGCCGATCACCACCACCACAAAACACATGATCAGCACCTGCGAGCCCATGTTCGGGTAGACGCTGGAGATCGGCGCGGCCAACATGCCCGCCACCGACGCCAGCCCGACACCCATGGCAAATACCACCGCATGGATCAGCTTGATGTTGATGCCCAGGGCACCTGCCATGTCGTGGTTGAAGGCCCCGGCGCGGATCTTCATGCCCAGTTTTGTTTTGGAGATCAGCAGGTACAAGCCAATCGCCAGCAGGATGCAGACACCAGCCATGAAGAGCCGGTAGACCGGGTATGACTGGTTTTCGTTCAGGGCGATGGAGGCGCTCAACAGTTGCGGCACCGCCACCCCGTGGACATCGTCACCCCAAAGCATCGAGCGAAGCTCTTCAAAGATGTAAATCAGACCAAAGGTCAGTAACACCTGATCGAGGTGCTCGCGCTGGTAAAAATGCCGGAACAGCAGCCATTCAAGCGCCAGACCAAACAGAACCGCCAGCACCGTGCCCGTCAATATCGCCAGCATGAGGTTGCCAAAAAAACCGCTGAGCGCATAGGCCAGGTAGGCCCCCAGCATGTAGAAGCTACCGTGCGCGAGGTTGACTACCCCCATGATCCCAAAAATCAAGGTCAGGCCTGCTGCCAGCATGAACAGCAGCAAGCCATACTGAACGCTGTTCAGAAGCTGGATGAGAAAGGTCGGAAAATCCACAAAACGGCAGAAAATTGACAGGCGGTGTGGGAAAAAAGGATAAAAAAAGGGAGGACATGCCCCCCTTGAACAGTCAGTTTTAGTTTATGCCATCTTGCAGCCGGCACCCGAGTCTGCCAGCGCTTTGGCAGCCACACCCAGCACTTTGTTTTCCTTGTTTTCAACGACCCGCAGATAGATGTCCTGCACCGGGTTGTGCGACTTGCTCATGCTCCACTTGCCGCGCGGGCTGTCAATGGTGGCGGACTCCAGCGCCTTGTACAGCGCAGCCTTGTTGGCCAGGTCGCCTTTGACGGCATTGGCACCCTGGGCCAGCAACAGGCCGGTGTCGTACCCCTGCACGGCATACACGTCGGGTTGCAGGCGGAACATCTTGGCATAGGCCAGGCGAAATGCCTGGTTGCGCGGCGTGTTCAAAGAGTCGCTGTAATGCAGCGTGGTCATCACACCATCGGCGGCGGGGCCAGCTGCGTCAAGCACGCCTTCGGTCAAAAAGCCCGACCCGTACAGCGGGATTTTGCCCTGCAGCCCTGCAGCGGCGTAGTCCTTCATGAATTTGGCAGCACCGCCACCCGCAAAGAAACAGGCAACTGCATCGGGTTTGAGCGAGGCAATTTCAGTCAGCAGCGCCTGGAATTCCACGTTGGGGAAAGGCAGCCCGAGTTCTTTGATGATGGTGCCGCCGGCAGCGGTATAACTCTCTTTGAAGCCTTCAAAGGCCTCATCCCCCGCCGCGTATTTCCAGGTGATCCAGACGGCTTTTTTGTGACCCTTGGCGATCATGGCCTGGCCCAGCGCACGGGTCGGTTGTGAATTGGTGAAACTGGTGCGAAACACGTTGGGTGCGCACTGGCTGCGCGTGGCTGCATGCACGCCGGCATTGGGGATCAGGCTGAGCACGCCTGAATCACGCGCGACTTTATGGATGCCCATTTGCACGCCGGAATGGACGGTGCCCACCAGCACATCCACTTTGTCACGCTGCACCAGTTTGTTGGCGTTCTCAATGCCCTTGGAGGGTTCGGACTCGTCATCGACTTTGAAATATTCGATGTCACGACCGCCGAGCTTGCCGCCTTGCTCGGCAATCGCCAGGCGAAAGCCGTTTTCAATGGCGACACCCAATTGGGCAAACGTGCCGGTGTAAGGCAACATTAGACCCACCCGTACTTTGCCAGATTGGGCGCGGGCAATTTCCGGTAGCAGCAGAGCAGTGGAAGCCGCGCCAAAAAGGGCGGCGCTTCGGGTCAGGACGAGGCGGCGTGAGGTCATGATGTCTCCAAATTGAAATTGTTTTCAGGAATTATAATGCACTTAAATGGCGTGTTCATTTAAAAATTCTAAAAATATGCATTTAAGTGCATATTTGTTCGAATGTTTGAACATGGCACGACGAGGTCTTTAAATCGGATAGATCATAGAGTTGAGGATGAGGTCGCTGTCAAACACGCAGATGCGGCTTTTTAGCAGCCAGCCATGCCGGGCCTCAGGACTTTTAGTCAAAATATCTTCGTAGCGCCCGACATTGTAAACATGGGTGACATCGTCGGGTTTGGTGCGGAACACCGCGTAGCTGGCATGGGCCTGGACAATGTCGCCGTCTACACCGGTCACCAACGGCGCAGCCACCACGTGGCGCTGAAGGTAGGCCTCGTAATACAAGGTTTCGCGAATGCAATACACCCGGTCTTTGAGCATGCCCTGGCTCTCAAACGACATTGTGGCCAGGGGCAGCTTGCGGTCAAAATTTTCACGCGACTGGATTTTATAAATACAGTCCTGCGTGAAAAGGGCAGGCCAGTCGCTCAGGTCACCGTTGTCAATGGTTTCAGCATAAGCCTGGTAAAACAGCATCAGGCTGATGTAGTCGCCGGCCGGCAGAGCGGTTTTAAGGGCCGCGCTCATCGCCCCATCACCTCGCGCCAATAGGTGTACATGCCGCGGATCAATGTTTCGGTCACCATGTGATCCGCGTCCTCGGCGCTTGTGCCGCCCAGTTCCACAACCGTGCTTCGGCCATTGCCCTGGTTGGACGCAAAACTGTCCTGGCTGAACTCGATCACCTCGCCGTCGTCAGCCGAGACAAAACCGGCCGGACCGAACAGATTGGCCTGACGCAAGCGGCGGCGCGTCATCTCGGGCTTGTCGGACGCCAATCCAAAGTGCGTCCAGACAAAATCAAAACTGCCGACACCGTTGGGAATGATCTGCCGGGTGGAGAGCGAATTCACCTGCTGCTGGATGATCAGGCTAGGAAATACGGTGGTCATCACGGCCGTGGGTTCACCCCACCAGTCCTCGTGCACAACGTCCAAGAAACGATCATCGTTGAGCGCCATGGCGGCTTTGAAGCTGGTCACGCCGCTGGTCGCCGCTCCGGCCTGGCCTGCGTTGCCTCGCGTGGACACCATCGCGGCGTGCCGGAGTCTGTCGTCCATCAAAAGCTGGGCTTTGTTGTCGGAACGCCAAAGCCCAAACGTGACAAACCAGGCATGCAGCAGGCCGGGGTGGTAAGGGTCCTTGATGTTCTCCTGCATCAGCTTCCAGTTGCCAGGAATGCGCTGGCGGTTGTAGCCCAGCAGCACCAGTTTGCGGCCATCGAACACCCGGTCGACATAGCGGCAAATGCGTGGGCCAAGGAAATCCTCCAAAGATTGCACGCCATGGTCGAAACTGGCAAAAACTACACCCCCGCGCACGGCAACTTTGAGCTTGGTCAATCCGTGTTGCTTCAGGTCGAAATCGGCCGGCATGCCACCCAAGGTGCGGCCATCCTGCTTCAAGCCGCGCCTGAACGGTACGCCCTGCAAATCGCCATTGAGCTTGTAGTTCCACTGGTGGTAGGGGCAAACCAGTTCAGTTTTATTGCCCTGGCGCTCGCGGCAAAACGCCACCCCTCGATGGGCGCAGCGGTTTTCCACGACGTTGATGCTGCCATCCTTGTCGCGAATCAAGATGACTGAGCGCTCCCCAATTCGAGTGCGTCTGAAATCACCCGCGTGGGGAATTTCCGCTTCAAGCCCGACGTAACACCAATGGCCAGTGTAAAAAAACCGCTCCAGTTCCTGTTGGTACACCGCATCATCGGTGTAGGCCCAGTAGGGAATGCGGCTGCTGCCAGAACCCGTCCAGTGAGCGTTGGACTCAGACGCAGATTCCTGAACCATAACTGGCATCCTCAAAGGCCCCTCAATTTGAAGCGTTGAATTTTTCCGGTGGCCGTTTTGGGCAGGTCGGCCACGAATTCAATCACGCGGGGGTATTTGTAAGGGGCGAGCCTTTCCTTGACGAAGGCCCTGAGCTCATCGGCCGTGGCGCTGGCGCCGGATTTCAACACCACAAAGGCCTTGGCCTTGGTCAGTCCGTCGGCATCTTCATGGCCCACTACGGCTGACTCCAGCACCGAGGGGTGCTGCATCAAAGTGCCTTCGACCTCAAAGGGCGAAACGTAAATGCCGCTGACTTTGAGCATGTCGTCGCTGCGCCCAGCGTAGACATAACAGCCGCTTTCATCGACCGAATATTTGTCGCCGCTTTTGGTCCACTCACCCTGAAATGTCGTCCGCGATTTTTCACGTTGTCCCCAGTACATCAGCGCGGCCGTGGGCCCCTTGATGTAAAGGTCGCCAATTTCGCCTGCCGCCACATCACGACCGTCTTCCCCTGTCAGCTTGAGCTCGTACCCCGGCACCGGCCGCCCGGTGGTGCCGTAAGAGACGTCACCCGGCCGGTTGGACAGAAACACATGCAGCATTTCAGTGGAACCGATGCCGTCAATGATGTCGCAACCGAGCTGGTGCTTGAATTTTTCGCCAATTTCACGCGGCAGCGCCTCGCCGGCAGAGGAACACATGCGCAGGCGCACCGCCGCCTGCGCTGGCAAGTCCGGGGCTGCCAATATGCCGGCGTATCCGGTGGGGGCGCCAAAGAACACCGTTACACCATAAGCGCCCCACAGCCGGAACACCTCGGAGGGTGTCGCCCGGCCCGGGAACAGCACCACAGTCGCGCCCGCCAGCAGCGGAAAGGTCAAGGCATTGCCAAGTCCATAGGCAAAAAATAGTTTGGCTGCAGAAAACAACACGTCATCTTCACGCAAGGCCAAAATCTGCTTGCCATAAAGCTCAGCCGTCCACCAAAGGCTGCCATGGGTATGCACCGTACCTTTGGGCTGTCCGGTCGAGCCTGATGAATACAGCCAGAAAGCAATCTCATGGGCGAAGGTGGTCGCGGCAGTGGTCTCTGTGGCATGGGCAAACAGCAAAGTTGACATGTCCTGTTCGATCTCTTCCAGCGGCCCGGTCGGGCGGCTGACCACTGTGGCATGGACTTCGTGGTTTTTGCCAGCCAGTTGCATGGCCTCCTTTAAAACTGGCAGCAAGGACCCCGATACCAAAGCGACTTGTGCTCGGCTGTCCACCAGCATGAAGGCGTAGTCTTGGGCCGTGAGCAAGGTGTTGACCGCGACCGGCACCACACCGCAGTACAGGCAACCCAGGAATGCGACGGGCCAGTCCTGGGTGTCTTGCATCAAGAGCAAAACCCGTTCCTCCCGGCGCAGGCCAATGGCCCGCAGCGCAGCGGCAAAACGGTGGATCCGCTTGTTCAGTTCGCCATAAGTCAAGCTGCCGATGTCGTCGATGTAAGCTGTTTTGCCTGACCGATGGGCATTCACCTCAAGCACATGGGCGGCGAAATTGAACTTGTCTGGAAGAGACAGGGGGGTAGGCATGGGGTAGTTCCAAGTTATTGGTTCCTGAGGGGCATCCTGCATCAATAAGGCCTGACTCTATCAAATTGCAGCCCCCGCAAGTGAGAAACCGATGAATATTCAGAAGCGTCAAGGTAAGAAAGCCTGCCGCTGGCTGACTGAGAGGATTACAGTCAGGCCTGAAAATCCTTCAAAGAAATCCATGAAAAACAAAAAATCCCTGCTGTTGATTGGACTCTTTTTGCTGGTCGTCCTGTTCTTCGCGTTTGATCTGGGCCGGTTTTTCAACCTGGCTTTCATCAAGTCGCAGCAGGCTGGATTACAAGAGCTCTATGCGCAAAAGCCGAGCCTGGTGATCGCGGCGTATTTCGCCATCTATGTGGCGGTGACGGCCCTGTCGTTGCCAGGCGCAGCCATCATGACCTTGGCCGCCGGTGCCATTTTTGGCCTGGCAGTGGGCACCGTCATCGTGTCATTTGCGGCCAGCGTTGGTGCCACATTGGCTTTTTTGGCTGCCCGGTTTGTGCTGGGCGAGTCGGTGCAGAATAAGTTTGCCAGTCGGCTGGTTGAGATCAACAAAGGCATTGACAAAGAAGGTGCCTTCTACCTCTTCACCTTGCGTCTGGTGCCCCTGGTGCCGTTTTTTGTCATCAACCTCGTGATGGGCTTGACCAAAATGAAAACGCTGACTTATTACTGGGTCAGCCAGCTTGGCATGTTGCTGGGCACGGCGGTCTACGTGAACGCCGGCACGCAGCTGGCCAAAATCGACTCGCTCAAAGGCATTCTGTCACCGGGGCTGATTGGCTCCTTCGTGCTGTTGGGCATCTTCCCATTGATCGCCAAAAAAATAGTCGATGCCGTGAAAGCCCGACAGGTCTATGCGCGGTGGAACCCCGTGAAGCCCGTCACCTTTGATCGCAACATGGTGGTGATTGGCGGCGGGGCGGGTGGTTTGGTGTCGGCCTACATTGCAGCGGCCGTCAAGGCCAAGGTGACCCTGGTGGAAGCCCACAAAATGGGCGGCGACTGCCTCAATTACGGTTGTGTGCCAAGCAAGGCCTTGATCAAAAGCGCCAAACTGGCCAATCAGATGAAACATGGCTCGAAGTATGGATTGGCGGACACCGCGGCGGTGTTCAGCTTCAAAACCGTGATGCAGCGCATCCATGCGGTCGTCGCCGCGATTGAGCCGCATGACAGCGTGGCGCGTTACACCGGACTAGGGGTCGAGGTGTTGCAGGGGTACGCCAAAATCGTCAACCCCTGGACGGTTGAAATTGCCTTGAATGACGGCTCCACCCAGACGCTGACAACCCGGTCGATCGTCATCGCCGCAGGCGCCCAGCCCTTTGTGCCGCCCCTGCCGGGTATCGATGACGTGGGCTACGTCACCAGCGACACGTTGTGGGATGAGTTCTTGAACCTCGATGCAATTCCCAAGCGCCTGGTGGTGCTTGGTGGCGGTCCGATTGGCTGTGAGCTGGCACAAAGTTTTCAGCGCCTGGGCGCGCAGGTAACCCAAGTGGAAATGGCCCCGCGCATCATGATCCGAGAAGACGAAGAAGTGTCTGCGCTGGCAAAAAAATCGCTCGAAAGCGACGGTGTTCAGGTGTTGACCCACCACAAAGCGCAGCGTCTTGAAGCCGTGCCATCGTCAACTACAGACCGGGGCGGCAAACCCATGGGCGGGGTGCTGGTGGTGGAGCACCAGGGCCAGGAGCTTCGCATCGAATTTGACGCCTTGGTGTGCGCCGTGGGCCGGGTCGCGCGGCTCAAAGGGTATGGGCTGGAGGACATTGGCATTCCGGTCAACCGCACAGTCACCACTAACGACTACTTGGAGACCATTTACCCAAATATTTTTGCCGCAGGCGACGTGGCGGGGCCGTTCCAGTTCACTCACACGGCCGCGCACCAGGCTTGGTATGCAGCGGTCAACGGGCTATTTGGCGACTTCAAAAAATTCAAGGTTGATTATTCGGTGATCCCCTGGGCGACCTTTATTGACCCGGAGGTTGCCCGCGTCGGCCTGAATGAACAAGAAGCCAAAGAGAAGGGCATCACTTACGAACTGGTGACGTACCCCTTGGACGACCTGGACCGTGCCATCGCGGACAGCGAAACCCACGGCTTCGTCAAGGTTCTCACAGTGCCGGGCAAAGACAAAATATTGGGGGTCACGATTGTCGGTACCCATGCAGGTGACCTGTTGGCTGAGTACGTGCTGGCGATGAAGCAGGGCCTGGGCATGAACAAGATATTGGGAACCATCCATACCTACCCAACGCTGTCAGAGGCCAACAAATATGCGGCGGGTGAATGGAAGCGGGCGCACCAGCCTAAAAAGCTGCTGCAATGGGTTGCGAAATTTCACACTTGGAAAAGGGGTTGAACCATGGAATCAAATTTGACAAGACGCAGGGATGTTATTAAATATATAGCTAGCTATTCACTATTTACAAGGACTTTCAGTGCTTTTTCTCAGCAAAATGCCGTTTTTGATCCAGCTTACACCGGCTGGGACGCATTGCTGAAAAAACATGTCAAATGGCTGCCTGACAACAAGCAGTCCCGTTCCAATTACAAGGGTTTTGCGGCAGACCGTGGCGAGCTGAAGAAGGTGCTTGACGGTTTCAGCGCCGTGCCCAAAGCCGATTTTGACAAATGGTCGCGCGAGCAGCAGATGGTGTTTTTGATCAACACCTACAACGCCTTCACGGTGGAGCTGATCTTGACCAAGTACCCGGATCTGAAGTCCATCAAGGATTTGGGCTCTTTCATTTCGCCACCCTGGAAAAAGAAATTTTTCACGCTGCTGGGCGAAGAGCGCAACCTCGACTGGATTGAGCACGAACAGTTGCGACCCCGATACGCAGAGCCCCGCCTGCATGTGGCCGTCAACTGCGCCAGCATTGGTTGCCCGGCCTTGTTCCCTGAGGCCTTCACAGCCGCCCGGCTGGA
Organism: Burkholderiales bacterium; assembly: GCA_025360385.1. Taxonomy (GTDB): domain Bacteria; phylum Pseudomonadota; class Gammaproteobacteria; order Burkholderiales; family Burkholderiaceae_C; genus JANYCG01. The sequence continues at coordinate 14,576 of JANYCG010000270.1, forward strand.
GCCGATGCTGGAAGACGGCATGCTGAGGTTTCTGGGGGATCACACCCGCAACCGCTACGCAGACGGCAAACTTGAAGTGAGCCAAATCTTCAAATGGTTCAAGGAAGACTTTGAAAAGGGCAACAAGGGCTTCGGCAAAATTGAGGATGTTTTTGCCAAATATGCCGATCAATTGACCCATGTGCCAGCCGACCGTGATAAATTGAAAGCCAAAGGTGTTTCAATTTCAAATCTTGACTATGACTGGTCTCTCAATGATGCAGGGCGCTGATTCGGTTTTTGGATTCAGGTCGCCCACCCAGTTGGCGGCTTCAATGGCTTGTGTTTTGTGGCTCGCCTGCGGTAGCGCCCAGGCGCAAAAACTCAGCCTGTTTTCGACGGCGCCGGCAGGTGATGCCTTGCCAGCCCCGTGGCGCGTGGTGGCGTTCCCGGGCGGCTCCAAACCGGTGACCAAATTCAGCATCGAAGCCATTGGTGCTGAGCGTGGACTCAAAGTCGCCAACGACAAATCTTATGGCTCGGCATTGCATGAAATCACGCCGCTTGTGCTCGGCCCAGGCAGCAAGTTGCGCTGGCGCTGGCGGCTGGAGCAGCCCCTGCTGCTGACGGACCTCAAGCGCCGCGAAGGTGATGATGCGCCCGTCAAGCTTTGCGCCATGTTTGACATGGGCCTTGAAAAGGTCGGGATGATGGACCGGGCCATGCTGAGCATGGCGCGGGGCCGCACGACAGACCCAGTGCCTGCTGCTACCTTGTGTTATGTCTGGGACCACCTGTTGCCCGCAGGTGCGCGTCTGGCCAACGCCTTCACCAACCGGCTGCGCTTCATCGTGATGGACTCCGGTGAAAAACAGCTTGGGCAGTGGATTGGCCATGAGCGCGATCTGGCTGCAGATTTTGTGCAGGCGTTTGGCCATGAAACCGACGTCATGCCACCCCTGATTGGCATTGCCGTGGGCGCTGACGCTGACAACACCCAAAGTACCAGCCTGGCCTATATGGGTGATATCACCTTGACGCCGATGTCCGCGGCTGCGTCCGCTGCAGCAGCCGGTACCGCGACGGCCGCCGCAGCGGCAGCGCTGCCCTCGGCGGGCAACGCGCCCGCTGCCGGCAAACCCTGAGACAGGACGCCCTCACGCTGACAGCGTGATGGGCTCCAGCGCATCGCCTTGCGGCAATATCCGCCCAATCGCCACCGTGCGGGTGTAACCCAAAGCCCGCAAGGCGGCGATGCAGGCCTCGGCCCGATCGGCTGGAACACTGGCCAGCAGGCCGCCTGCGGTTTGGGGATCAAAAATCAGCGGGTAACGCGGGTGGTTCACCCATTGTGCTTGATTGTGTAGCGCTCTACGCAGGCGTACATTGGCGCTCTGCAGTGAACTGACAATGCCGTCGGCCACACATTCTTCTGCGCCATCAAGCAACGGCAGCCTGGACATGAAGAGTTCGGCATCCACTTCAGACGGGCGCGTCATCTCGACCAAATGCCCCAGCAGGCCAAAGCCGGTCAGGTCGGTGCAAGCCGTGGCGCCATGCTCCCGCAGGCACCTGGCGCCCAGACGGTTGGACACCACCATCGACTTCAAGGCCGCATCAATCCAGCGACCCTTCGCCGCCAGCCGGGCATGGGCGGCAAACAGGGTGCCGGTGCCGATGGGTTTGGTCAAAATCAGCACGTCGCCCGGCTTCATTCCGCCTTTGCGCAAAATGGCGGCTGGATCATCGTCAATCAGGCCGTTGATGGCAAACCCCAGCGCCAGTTCCTTGCCTTCACCCGTGTGGCCGCCAACCAGGGCGCAGTTGGCTTCGTTCAAAACGTCCATAGCGCCTGTCATCATCTGGAACAACACGTCTTCGGTTTTGGACTCCAGGCCAGGCGGCACGGTGACCACGGCGGTGGCGGACTGCGCCTCGCCACCCATAGCCCAAATGTCGCCCAGGGCATGGTTGGCGGCGACCTTGCCAAAAATGTAGGGGTCGTCAATGAAGGCGCGGAAAAAATCCACCGAATGCACCATGGCTTTGCCCGGTGGCACCCGCACCACGGCCGCATCATCGGGGTCTTTTAGGCCGACCACCACCTCGGCCCGGTCCACTGGATGCAAGTTGCCCAAGGCACGTGACAGCACCGAGGCACCCACCTTGGCACCGCAGCCGCCGCAGCGCATGGCAATGGCGGAGATGGCTTGCAGCGATTCTTCCTGGCTCAGTTTGACGCTATTTTGCAGCGCTGACTTGGCTGGTTTCGCGTTGGGGTCCATCTCCGCAAAATCCTGAAATTTGGCCATGAAGCGGCGGTCGATCCAGTCTTTCCAGTGCCACACCCAGTCGCCTGCAAACCCGAGCCAGCCGCGCGAGGCCACCGCAAATTTGTCCCCGGTGCTGATCAGGGCGAGCCAGGTTTTTTGGGGCCGATAGTCTTGCAGCGCCGTGCCTTCAACCGCGTGGCGCAGGTTGTCGCTTAAAGGCGGTCCCTGGCGGACTGCAAATACACCGGCTTTCTCGAGGCTTGCGTTGACCATGCTGGCGATGTCGCCTGCGGCAAAAACCAGTGGATCCGTCACGGTCTGCAAGCTGTCCTTCACCTTGATGAAGCCTTCGGCGTCCAGCGCCAAGCCGGTGCCACGCAGCCACGGCGCGCCGCCTGCGCGGGTGACCCAGACGATTTCATCCGCTTTGAATGAATCGCCCGAAGCTGTTTGCAAACTGCCCTGCGAGACTTGCCTGACCTGTGCATTGCAGTGCACCTGCACCTGGCGTCGTGCCAGCACCTGGTCAAAACGCAGGCGCACGCCGGGGTTGTGGGTGGGCATTATGGTGGCGCTGCTGGTGAAGAGGTGAAACACTAGTTCATCCGGCTTGCGCCCCAAGGTGGCGAGTTCTTGGCGCAGACGCCACTGCATGGCCAGCAGCAATTCGACACCGCCAGCGCCTGCGCCCACCACGGCGATGGTGGTTTTGCCAGCATGTTGCTGTACCCGTGCCAGCAGCGCCAGCCAGCGCTCGTTGAAGCGCTGGATCGGTTTGACCGGCACGGCAAATTCATCGGCACCAGGCACACCATCCAACTGCGGCGTGGAACCGATGTTGATGGACAGTTGGTCGTACGGCACGGGTGGGCGGTTGCGGCACAACACCTTTTGATTGGCGCGGTCCAGGCCAACGACCTCATCGCGGTACAGACGCGCCCCCGCAAACACGCACAGGCGGCTCAAGTCAATGTGCACCTCGTCATAGTCGTAATGCCCGGCCACATACCCAGGCAACATGCCGGAGTAGGGCGTGTGCATGTCGGTGCAAATGAGGGTGAGCCGCACGCCGGGGATGGGCTTCATGCCAAATCGCTTGAGCACAATGACGTGGCTGTGGCCGCCGCCGACCAGAACGATGTCTCTGAGGGTCGGTTGCTCAGACGTTTGCATGGTGTGTTGGCCTATTCAAAATGGGGTCAATCGGTTTTATGTCAACAAGTCAGTGACAAGTTGAATCAAAGCGGCCTGTTCTTTCTCAGGCGCAAACAGGGGTGCCCTGGCTTGGCAGTGTCGGGTCAGTTCCGAGATCAGGTTGACGCCAAACTTGCCTGATGTGCCTGGCGTGTCTGACAGGCCGATTGGCGCCGGGCGGCACCGCCGCAGCAATTCAGCCAGTTGCCGCGTGTTGCCATGCGCAAAATAGCCGGGGTAACTTGCCCCCAACATCCCCACATTGCCCGCTATGCGGGAGGCCAGCACGGGCGTGCCGCTGCAAACCGCTTCCATCACGACATGGGCACCACCCTCCATCTTGCTGGCATGGACCAGCAGGTGGGCACGCTGGATGTGCCGGCGAGTCGCCTCGTGCGCGAGGCCGCCGAAGTAGCGGTAGTTGGGGCAAAGCGCCTGGGTCTCACTGGCTTGTTGGCCCAACGCGGCATCGATCGGCTCGCCAATGTGGTCAATGAAAATGTCAGGGCTGTCACGCAACAGGCGGGCCGCTTCAAACAGCGTTTGGGGTGATTTTTCATCCCGTAAGTGCCCAACCATCAGCACCCGCAAATGGGCCTGGGTTTTATGCAGGGTCTGGCGGGTCGAGGTGGACTGAAAAATCACACGGGTCTTGGCCTGCTGGGACGGGGCCAGCCCGTCGGGGCCGCACTCTTGCAGGACGACCAGGTGTTTGGCCAGTTTCAGCGATCTTTTTGCACTGGCATCAACGGCGACATCGCGGTAAAGGTCAGTGCCCGTCAACACCACGCCCAGGCCCTGCGCCGCGTGGCTTGCGCCGCGCGCCTGTGCCCAGGCTTCAATTGACGGGGCCGATCGGCGCGCGTGCAGAGCCAGCAAGACGTCAACCGTTTGCCCGTTCCACTGCTGGTCAATGCTGACATCAAAATGCGACCGCAACATGCGTTGCCAGCGCCAGGCCGTTTGCCAATTGCCATTGTTGGCACTGGCCAGGGCGGGCGTAACGATGAGAACTCGGGGCAGTGGCATGAAAAAGTGAATGGGTCAGGCAAAGCAGGGTAGGTCGAATAGGTGGCACGACCCTTACCGGTGATTTCACCAAGACCCCAGCGCTGAAAAAGTGCGCTGATTCGAGTCTAATCTGAAACCCGCTACGGTTTGCGCGAACGTGAAAGTTCACGCAGGCCCCGGCTGGGTTCACCCCTCAACTTTTTGGAGTTTCACCATGATCAGCTTTTCCCCATCGCGCACCTTCCGCGCCCTCATGACCTGCGCCGTCGTGCTGTTTGGCGGTTTATGCCACGCACAACAGGTTTTCAAAGTCACCGCCATCCCCGACGAATCGCCCACCGAGCTGGCGCGCAAGGCTGCCCCTTTGGTGAAATACCTGGAGAAGACTTTGGGAATGAAGGTTGAATTTACCCCAGTGACCGATTACGCCGCTTCGGTTGAGGCGCTGGCCAACAAGCAGATTGACATGGCCTGGTATGGCGGCTTCACCTTTGTGCAGGCCAACATCCGTTCGGGCGGCAAGGCAGTGCCGCTGGTGCAACGCGTAGAAGATGAAAAATTTCGCTCGGTGTTCATCACCAGCGATCCGGCCGTTAAGGCGCTGGCAGATTTCAAAGGCAAAAATTTCAGTTTTGGCTCGCAAAGCAGCACCTCCGGCCACCTGATGCCGCGCAGCTTTTTGCTGCAGGCCAACATTGACCCGGACAAAGACTTCAAACGCGTCGCCTATTCTGGCGCACACGATGCCACCATTGCCGCTGTTGCCGCAGGCAAAGTGGAGGGCGGTGCCCTGAACATTTCCGTGTGGGAAAAGTTTGTGGCGGACGGCAAGGTGGACACGGGCAAAGTGAGGGTGGTCTTCACCACGCCCGGTTATTTCGACTACAACTGGACTGTGCACGCCGACACGCCAGCTGCCCTGCGGGAAAAAATCACCAAAGCATTCCTGGACTTGAACCCCAGCACGCCAGAAGGCAAAGAGATTCTTGACTTGCAGCGGGCCACACGTTTCATTGCCACCAAAGCCGACAATTACAAGGGCATTGAAAGCGCGGCGCGCAATGCCGGCTTGTTAAAGTAGGCGAACGCAAGAAGGCTGATTGCTCCTATTAAAGTAGCAAACTATTCATGATTGACAGGGACAATAGGCGCTTTCATCTATGAAATTCGTGTTCAATGGCATTTCAGGCCGCCATCCGGCCGCCAGTGCCTCTGCGCCAGCGGCGTTGCGCCGGGTCAGCCTGGAAGTTGTGGCTGGCGAGCAGCTCGCGGTGATCGGCCCGTCCGGCGCGGGCAAAACCACCTTTCTGCATTTGGTGGCCTGCGCCCTGAAGCCGTCGGCCGGGTCGCTGCAACTGGGCGACAGTGACCCTTGGGCGCTGACACGGGCTCAGTTGCAGCGCCTGCGCGGACAACTTTTTCTGGCGCCGCAGGTGCCGCCTTTGCCGCCCCGCCAACGCGTGGTGATTTCGGTTCTGGCTGGAAGGCTGCCGCACGAATCCTTGAGTGCCAGCTTGAGAAGCCTGTTTTATCCCGTCGACATAGCGCTGGCTGACCGGGCACTGGCCCGGTTTGACTTGAGCGACAAGTTGTTTGCCAGGGTAGACCGCCTGTCGGGTGGCGAACGTCAACGGGTGGGTCTGGCCCGCGCCATTGCCTCAAGCGCCCGTTTGTTGCTGGTGGATGAGCCACTGTCGGCATTGGACCCCGCCCGCTCTAAGCAGGCGATTGAGACCCTGACCAGTGTGGCCAGAGAGCGGGGCGCGACCTTGGTGGCGAGCCTGCACCATGTTGAAATGGCCTTGGCAAATTTCCCGCGCATTGTCGGGCTTCGGGCGGGGGAGTTGGCGTTTGATTTGCCAGCAGACCAGGTGACACCCCAACGCCTGCATGATTTGTATGCGCAAAACCTGCATGAACTCAGCGGCCCCGCGATCAGCGGGCCCAACTTCGACATCGCCCCCGTCCCGCCGGTGGTGATGAACTGCCGCTAGTGGGGCATTGAATGACGCCAGCCCTGATCTCTCCAAGACGCCCGCCTCTGCGCGACCCGGCCTGGCATTCCCGTGTTTTTTGGGCGATGGCCGGCTTGGTGGTGTTGTGGCCGATGCTTGTTTTGAGCGAGTTCAAACCCTGGGTTCTGCTGGAGCCGGGTTCGCTCAAACCCACGCTGCGGTTTCTCGGCGGTTTTTTCCCGCCTCAAGCCGATGTGCCATTTTTGCTGCTGATTGCGAAGGAAACCTGGCGCACCGTGGCCATCGCCACGGCGGGCTTGACGCTGGCCCTGGTGCTGGCGGTGCCACTGGCACTGCTGTCGGTACGGGTTTTGTCGCTGTCTGCATTGACCGGGCGCATGGCGGTAGGGCCGGCCGCGCTGCGCCAGGCCGTGCGTTGGCTGTTGATGGTCTTGCGCAGCGTCCCCGAACTGGTGTGGGCGCTGGTGTTTGTGAGGGTGGTGGGTTTGGGGCCCACCTCTGGCGTACTGGCCATTGCGCTGACCTATGGTGGCATGTTGGGCAAGGTTTACGGCGACATTCTGGAGAGCGGCGATGCCCATGCTGCCAGCAGCCTGATGCGCAACGGCTCGGGCCGTTTGCAGGCCTTCTTTTATGGCCTGTTGCCGCAAAACGGGGCCGAGCTGACCAGTTACACCGTTTACCGCTGGGAGTGCGCAGTACGCTCGTCGGCCGTGCTGGGTTTTGTCGGCGCAGGGGGCCTGGGACAACAAATGGACTCTTCCATGAAGATGTTCAATGGCAGCGAGGTGGCGACGATTTTGCTGGTGTTCATGGCCTTGGTCTGGTTGGCGGACCGCGTTAGCGGCTGGCTCAGGCGTGGGCTGGCCTGATGTTTCAAGACTGTGTAACCCCATGAATCCACTCGCCGCTCCACACGCTGCAAACGACACCTTCAAGTTACCGCCCAAGCTGTTTGATGCCCGCTGCAAAGCCTGCTGGTTTGGGATGGCGGTGCTAGGGTTGGTAGTGGCCAGTTTCGTATCGCTGGATTTGAAATGGGCGCAATTTCTCTCGGTCGATGCGTTTGCCCGAATGGGCAAGTTTTTGGCCGAACTGCTCAAGCCAGAGCTTGGTGGCGGCTTTCTGCGCAAAGTGCTGATGGCGGCCCTGGAGACGCTGGCCATGTCAGCTTTGGGCACCTTGCTGGCGGCCATTTTGGGTCTGATGCTGGCTCTGCCTGCCAGCAAGACCCACGCTGACGACAAAGCCCGCTGGCGCGCCCCCACGCGCCTGCTGTTAAACGCCCTGCGCAGCACGCCTGAGCTGGTGTGGGCGGCGCTGTTGCTGATTGCCGCGGGCTTGGGCCCGTTTGCAGGCACGCTGGCGCTGGGCCTGCACACGACAGGCGTGCTGGGCCGCCTGTTTGCCGAGAGTTTTGAAAACGCGCCCCCTGGGCCAGGTTTTGCCTTGCGCACACGGGGCATTGGGGAAGGCCGTATTTTTTTATACGCAACGATTCCGCAAGTGTTGCCTCAACTCATGAGTTACACCCTCTACCGTTGGGAAAATAACATCCGCGCCGCGACCGTGCTGGGGGTGGTTGGCGCTGGCGGTTTGGGCCAGATGCTGGCGTTCCACATGGGGCTGTTCCAGATGGGAGAAACTAGCAGCATCCTGATCGCCATGCTATTTTTGGTGGCGCTGGTGGATGGACTGAGTTTTGCCAGCCGCCGCTGGCTGGCCAGCTAGTGAGCAAGCTCTGGCCACCCGTTGGCTGGCTGACAGCCCCGATTG
>JANYCG010000322.1 GCA_025360385.1 Burkholderiales bacterium
GTTGACAAACTTCTCGAAGATGTAGCCCAGCACGTCGGGGTTGATTTCTTTGCCACTTTTCAGGGTGCGCTCATCCAAGTGCCATTCCCATTCGTCAAAGAAGGCGAAAAGTTTGCTGAAGGCCGCGTCGCTCACGTCCAGCGCTTCGCCATAGGCTTGCTCCAGTTCGTGCTGGGCAAACAGGCCGCCATTGAGGTACGGCACATTGCCAAACTCGGCGGCGATTGAACCGCGATTGGCAGCGGTGCGTTCTTCTGCAAAACCACGGAAGAACAGGGGGCACAAAAAGCTTTTGTAATAGGTGCTGCTGCTGTCTGCCGCCAAATGCTTTTCCAGCCGGGCTTGCAGGTAGGTTCTGTTGTTGTCCAAAAAACCTTTCTCCTGCAAAAACCACAGGAACATGAGCCGGTCGATCAATACCGCTGTGTACCAGCGCAAGTGCTCATCTACACCCGGTATGCCGTCGATGAATTCGGCAAAGGCATTGCGCTGTTTTTCAAATTCGTTGTAAAACTTTTTAGTGACCTTGTCGCGCGGGGCGGCGTCGTCCATGCGGGCGGTAACGCCCAACACGGCCAGCAATTCTTCTTCGTCCAGCGTGAATTTGAGGCGGCTGAGTTTTTGCGTCAGCAGCTCAGGGGCTTCGCCGCCACGGAAATGCACTTCGCGGTACTGCGCCGTTTTCCCCTGGATGCGGGCCACCCATTGCCACACCTGGCTGGTTTTGGCCGCATCGGTAAACACAATCAAGTGTTCACGCACTTCGGGAGTGACTTTGCGCTCAATCTTTTGGCGCGTGGCGTAGCTCGGCAATAAGCCTGCTGGGCTTGGTTGGCAATGAAGTATCTGCACGCCCTTTTTGACTGCGACCATTTTCAGCAGCCAGGTGTCATCGCCCACCACCACGCTGTAGGGCTGTTGTTGCTGGGGCAAGTCCCAGCCCAGCTCGTTGAACAGCTCTTTAAAGCGAAAGTGTTTGATGTGGTCTTGGTTGAAATTGGGCATGCGATTTATCAAGTTTTGGTAGCCACAAGGCCCATGGAGCACACCACACGCGGTTCTCGTAGCGTGACGTCGTCTTCGGCATAAGTGAGCCGCCCTTCTTCACGCAGGGATTTGACGGCACCGGCCAGTTCTTCTTCATTCACGCCGCTGCGCATCAGGCGGTTGAGCAGGTCAGCCGCAGTTTCCAGCAGGGGGCGCTGGTGCATCTCGTTCAGCGCGCGCTCCAGTTCGCCGTCTCGAAACAATGTTTTCATTTGCTCGGTGGCATAGGGCTTGAGCCGGTCATACGCACGGCGACGTGGACTGCTGGGGCGGCCCAGGCCACCGCCGACGGCTTTGTCCTGGCTTACCGCCAGTTGCAGGCCATGGGCGACCAGGGCGTGGTGATTCTCCAGGCGGGGCATGGCGGGGGTAGCGGGCACACATTCGGCAGCGCGCAACACGGTGAACTGCGACTCGGTGATGGTTTTGCCGTTCGCACCCACCCACGCCAGATGGTCATTACCTTCGGGGGATTTAACGTAGACCAACGCGCCGCCTTGCATTGCGTCTGCACCCAGCATGGGGAAGCGCGCTTCATCCAGCGTGAAGGCCTTGGCAGAGTACACAACGGGGGGCAAGGCTTCTACCGTGCGGGCAAGGTCGGGGTCGTCTTGCGTGGCTTGCTTCCAGATTTGCCAGGCGTAAGAGGCCAGGTCTACCTCGTCATCGTTGTCGTCCAGGATGCCCTGCTGCTCGGTGTACAGGTTGCGGATGGTGTTGGCTTCTTCGTCTTCAAAGAAGGCTTCGTCGGTGCCCACCACTTCGGCGTTTTCTTGCAGGCGCTGGCGTATGCGTGAGCGCAATTGAATGAGCTGCTCCACGCCATCAGCAGGCAGAAACGAATAGCAATATATTTCTTCAGCGCGCTGGCCAATGCGGTCTACCCGGCCAGCCCGCTGGATGAGGCGAATGATGGCCCAAGGCAAGTCAAAGTTAACAACGACGTTGCTGTCCTGCAGGTTTTGCCCTTCTGAGAGCACGTCAGTACAAATCAATACGCGCACCTCGTCAGCTTTGGAAACGGCTTTGTTATTGGACTTGGGGCTGAAGCGGCACGCCAGTGAATACGGGTCGGCGCTGGCACCGGTGGCCACCTCAACATGGCTGACACCTGCCAGGCGCACCTCGCGCGCCAAATAGCGCGCGGTGTCGGCAAACTGGGTGAAGACCAGCACTTTGGCTTTGGCGTGGGTTTGCGTGATGAGGTGGCGCAAAGCCAGCAGCTTTTGGTCGTGCGCCGGGTCCCATTGGCCTTGCGCGTTCAAGAGTTCAGTGAGGGATTGAGTGTCGTCTGCCAAGTTGGCGGCCAGCGTGGGCTTGAACAGGCTGGGGCGAATCCACTTGAAGCGCTTTTTGTATTGTGTGGCGTACTGCTCATAAACGGCCTTGGCTCGCCCCATGTCATCGACGATGCCGTCGGCAGTTGTTGCTACTTCAACCAAACCGTCCAGCAAATCTTCTGGGTCGCCCTCAACGCCGTCGGCATCTTCATCCACACGCTCCAGGTCCAGCAAGCCTGCGTCCAGTACACCGATGGGCAAATCAAGCCCATGCTCTATGGCGTAGAGGTAAATCTGGTTGCGCAGGATGTGCCGGTCGATGGATTGCAGGAACGAGTAGCCGTTGGACTCCAGCCGCTTGAACAAATTGGTGCGGCAAAAGCCCATCAGGCGTTTGCCGGCGCGGCCCAGGTTGTCGATGATTTTGTGTTCTGGGCCGGTGGCCGTTTTTTCAGCCAGCGGGTCCACATAAAGACCCAGGCCGTAGCGCGGCACGTGCAGCGCGTTGATTTGGTCCACCACAGCGGGGGAGTAGAGCCGGGCATAGCGGTCAGCGGGGTCTGCTTCATCCACCGTGAACTGAAGTGACACGGGTTTTCGTACGGGGAAATAGCGCTTTTCACCATCTTTACCGGCGATGAAGCGACGGCCTTGTTGGTCGGCCTCGGTGTAGTGCGCAATGATGAAGCTGCGCGTACGGCGCACCATGTACAGGCGAATCAACTCACGCCAGTCATCAAATTCTTCGCTTTTCTCAATCGCCAGAATCGAGTTGACGCGGCACTGGTGTTTACGCTCAAACTCGGCCTCACCCAGCCCCATCTTGCGCATGTGATGCTCGGGGCGAATGCCAATATTGGCCTTCTCGTCTATGAACAAACGCAGTTGGGACGACAGGTCTGACTTGGTTTTGTTGTAGGGCGTGGCGGTGAGCAGGATCACCTTGGCATCGCAGCTTTTGATGTAGTCGGCAATGGCTTTATAGCGGCGGCCTTCGCGGTTGCGCAGGTTGTGGCTCTCATCAATCAAAACCAGGCGGTAGCGCTTGAGGTCTGGCAGTTTTTTGGTCACTTGTGACACGGGCAACACCATGCCGCGCAGACCATATTCGGTTCGGTACCGCTCCCACATGGGCTCAAGGTTTTTGGGGCAAATAATGAGGGTCTCGTACCCCAGGTCATCCTCAAACATGCGCGCCAGCGCGGTGGCCATGATGGTCTTGCCCAAGCCCACCACGTCGCCAATCATCACGCCGCCACGGCGGTGCAAATGGCGGGCGGCGATTTTGACGGCACTTTTTTGAAATTCAAATAACTCTTGCTCAAATCGACCGGGCAGACGGAACTGGCTCAGGCCTGCACGCGCCTCGGTGCTGAGGTGGTAGGCAATGTTCAGGTAAATGTGGTGGGGCGGAATTGCCTCTTCACGCGCCCAACTGGTCTCAATGATGGCGGCCAGGTCAGCCGAGACATCCAGCGCCCAGCGCTCGCCCCAGCGCGCATCGAACCATTTGGAAAGCTTTTCGGTGCCAAGATGATCCAGCACGTCCACGTTCAGTTCGCCCTGTCGCGACAGCCCTGACACGGTCAAATTGCTGCTGCCCACAAAGCCGGTGATGGGATTGTTCACATCGTCGCGAAACAGCAGGTAGAGCTTGGCATGCAAAGGGTAGGGCAGAAACAGCTTCACCACGACCTGCCCGGCGCGCAGCTGGCGGGCCAGCCGCCGCAAACCGGCCTCGTCGTGCCCTGTGGGAATGCCCAGTGTGATCTGCTCACGCAAATGGGCTGCAAACTGGGTTTTGAGGCGGCTGGCCGTGGCGATGTCGATCAAGCCAGCGCCTTCAGACTGCCGGTATAGCTCACGAATTTCGTCATGGGGTGGGCGCTGCATGCCGACCAACACGCGGCAGACCTGGCCTGCCGTTGGATCCCACGGCACGATCAAATCATCAATCGCCTGCCAGCCCCTAAGGTTGAGATACCCCACGCAAAAGTCTGACCGCTTGGAGACCTGCAGGGTGGCACGCAGCGCGGCTAGCAAGTCCTGGTCAATGTTGTCAAATATGCGAGCCATTGTTTGATCTAAGTCCTGTTTCCCCGAATGGCTCATTGTGCCTTCACGGAAAGGGATTCAAGGCGGCGCGATGCAGGGAGCACCTATCCAGTTGCAAGTGGAGAGCCGCCTAGGAACAAACACCGTCGTTGTGGGCCTGCAATGCGGCTTGCGCGGCAAAGCCCAGATCGGCGAGGACATGCTGGCCACGCCCGCCTGGACACCTGAGCAAAAGCAGCAAGAACTGGACAACAACGCCCAGGGCATCCTGGGCTACGTGGTGCGCTGGATCGACCAGGGCGTGGGTTGCAGCAAAGTGCCCGACATCCACAACATCGGCCTGATGGAAGACCGCGCCACCCTGCGCATCAGCAGCCAGCACATGGCCAACTGGCTGTTGCACGGCGTGGTGACGCCTGACCAAGTCAGAGCCACCTTTGAACGCATGGCCGCCGTGGTGGACAAACAGAACGCGGGTGACCCGTTGTACAAGAACATGGCGGGCAATTTTGCTGGCTCAGCGGCGTACAAGGCAGCCAGTGAACTGGTGTTCAAA
>JANYCG010000332.1 GCA_025360385.1 Burkholderiales bacterium
GCCAGCAAGGCGGGCGTGTTGCTGCTGTCGCGGCAGTTGGCAGTGGAGTGGGGCCCGCAAGGCGTTCGCAGCAATTCCATTTGCCCCGGCATGATCCGCACGCCCTTGTCAGCCAAGTTCTATGAAGAACCTGGCTTTGAGGCCAAGCGTGCGCTGGTCACGGCCAGCCGCCGCGTGGGCGAGCCGCAGGACATTGCCGATGTGGCGCTGTTTTTGGCCAGCCCACGCTCCGCTTATGTCAACGGCGCTGAAATTTTGGTGGACGGCGGCATGTCGTCAATGCTGATGGATAGGGTGCCGCGTCCCGGGTTTAATCTGGCCGCCACGCCCGTCGCTTCGGGTGCTTCGCTGCCCCCCAAAGGGGGCTAATTTTTCGAGGGGCGGCCCAGTGTTCTCGAAGAGCGGCGAAGCCAAAAATTGCCGATATCGGTTTAGAAACCGCATCAACTGCTATTAAAAAATGATCAAGCAAACTGAATTTGATGTCATCGTGGTCGGCTCCGGCGCAGCCGGTTTGACCGCCGCCATCACCGCCAAAAGACGCGGTCTGAGCGTGGTTGTGCTCGAGAAAGAACCCGTGTTCGGCGGCACCACGGCGCTGTCGGGCGGGGTGTTGTGGATCCCCCTGAACCTGCATGGCCGTCGGCAGAACCCGGCGGACAATGTGGACGAAGTGCGACGCTTCATGGTGAGTGAGGCCGGCCCGTTCTACGACGAGGCGGCAGTGACAGCCTTCATCGAGCAGGGCCCCCGGATGGTCGAGTTTTTTGAGCGCGAGACCGAGATGCGCTTTGTGCCCACGCTTTACCCCGACTACCATCCGGACGCACCCGGCGGCGCTGCCATTGGCCGCTCGATCCTGGCGGCCGCGTATGACATTCGCGGCCTGGGCAAAGACATGGCGCGGCTCAAACCGCCGCTCAAAACCATCACCTTCATCGGCATGATGTTCAATTCGTCCAACGCCGATTTGAAGCATTTCTTTCTGGCCACCAAGTCCTTGACGTCCTTCATCTTCGTGGCCAAGCGCCTGTTGACTCACGTGAAGGAACTGCTGCTGTACGGCAAGGGCATCAACGTCACCAGCGGCAATGCGCTGACGGCCCGCCTGGCCAAATCGGCACTGGATTTGGGTATTCCCATTCTGACCAGCAGCCCCGTCAAGACGTTGGTGATGGAAAATGGCCGGGCCTTGGGCGTGATGGTCGGCAGCGCAGGCAAGGACGCAGATGCCGGGGTCAAATTCACGGCCCGCCACGGCGTGGTGCTGGCCTGTGGCGGCTTCCCGCATGACCTGAAGCGCGTCGCCCAGGCCTACCCGCACGTGGCCCGCGGCGGCGAGCATTTGTCACCCACACCTGTCAGCAACACAGGGGACGGCGTGGCCATAGCAGAGGCGGCGGGTGGCCGCGTCGACATCCGGCTCAAAGACCCGGCCGCCTGGATGCCGGTGTCACGCGTGCCTTACAAAAATAGCGAATTCGGCGTGTTCCCGCACCTGCTAGACCGCTACAAGCCCGGCATCATCGGCGTGCTGAAAAGCGGCCAGCGCTTCACCAACGAATCCAATTCTTACCATGACGTGGGCGCGGCCTTGACGCGTGCCTGTGCAGGCCAAAAAGACACAGCCATGTGGCTGGTGTGTGACCAGCCCACCATCGCCAAATACGGCCTGGGTTTCGCCAAGCCGGCCCCCATGCCCCTGGGCGGCCACATCCGCAGCGGCTACCTACTCAAGGGCGGCACGCTGGAAGAACTGGCGGCCCAAGCCGGCATAGACCCGGCCGGCCTGGCGCAAACTGTGCGCGACTACAACCTTGGCGCAGCCCAGGGCGAAGACCCGGCATTCAAACGAGGCAGCACCGCCTTCAACCGCTACCTGGCCGACCCCGAGAACAAGCCCAACCCCTGCGTGGCGCCGATTTTGAAAGGGCCCTATTACGCGCTCAAATTGTTGATGGGTGACCTGGGTACTTTTGACGGCCTCAAGACCGGTGTAGCCGGCGAGGTGCTGAGGCGTGACGGCAGCGCCATTGAAGGCCTTTACGCTGCGGGCAATGACCGCGCCAGCATCATGGGCGGCAACTACCCCGGCGCGGGCATCACGCACGGGCCGAACATGGCATTTGCATTTTTGACTGCCAACACGATTGCAGACAAGGTGATGGCTCAAAAATTTCCGCCCACTTGAATGCTTCTATATCAATAGCTAACTATCAAGTAATTACGGGAACATTCAAAGGAAATTACCATGAGTCACATGACCAAAGCATTGGTAGACCACCGCACCTACACCATTGCCCTGCGCAAAATGCCCGAGTTTCTGGAGGTGTTCAACCGCCTGGCCATGCCGATTCTGCGCGAGACTTTGGGCCACCCTCTGGGCTTTTACACCAGCCTGGTCGGCCCGCAAAACCAGTTCATCCACCTGTGGGCTTACGACGACTTGGCCGACTACGAACGCCGCTGCAAGGCGCGTGATGCCCACCCCGATTTCCCTGCCTACCTGCAAGCCTCGGCGCATCTGATCACAGCGCAGGAGACGCGGCTGATTCGGGCGGTAGAGATGGCCGACCTGGCCGTCCACTGAGGCGACTTCTTCAGTCTTGATATGCCGGTCCCATAGTGGATCTGGCAGGGAATTGCTTGTGCCATGCCCGACCGTCGCTGACGCTGCGAGGGGGTCGTTTTTTGACCAGTCAAGGGCGCTGGCCGGGATGCCTCACCGATTCACGTCAAACAGCGCGGCGCCTTTTTTCA
>JANYCG010000315.1 GCA_025360385.1 Burkholderiales bacterium
ATTTGAGCAATGGGCCAGGAACCGCAAGGCGATTGAAATCAACTTGGGCGTCAACAGCGGAGGCGACTTTGAGCGGGTGGGCAAGTTCGCCAGTCGCATGGGATATAGCAAGATTGGGGAGAACTATGTTTTGCCTCTTTAGGTTGCGGCAGGGGCGGGCGGGTTGGCTGCCGTAGTGCGCCAACCTGGCCATGGTCACCCATTGCGAAGGCTTCAATAACACTGCTGTGCAGGTGGCGGCCACGGGCGAAGCCTTTGGCACCAAGCGCGCGCAAGCAGGCCTGCAGGCCGCAAACAAGCGCCTGGGCGGCTTCATGGCGGTGGCGCTGGACTTGGATGGGAGCAATTCCATCAGCACCAGCAGCCTGGCCGCGTGGGATGCCAATGGCGATGGGCGTGATCCGCTGGGATGGCGGAATGCGGATCGCTACAAATACAATAGCTGTCTGCGCAAGTTCCATAAGGAAACGCGACCTAAATGGCTCGATACATCAGCTGGGAATGAAGGACATTGGAGAAAATTCGCATGAAACGCATTCTTGAACGTCTGCTGACGAGTTGCGCGGCGCTGTTCGTTGGCCTGGCTCTGGCGGGCTGCGCCGAGCAAGGCGTGACCTACGCGATGAGCGGGCCGCCGCAGGTGCGGACCGACATCTTTCCTGGCAATTACCCTAGCTACGCTTGGGGTACAGGCCAATCGAAAGAGAACTTTGAGAATGTTGAAGTGGCGCAGACGGCATTTGGCCTGTCGAAGACCCAAAGAGCATGGGGATTGATTGCGCCTACCAACGCGCCGAGTGCGACACTCATCGACCTTGGGCAATACCTCCCATTCTCCGTGCGCTGGAAGCTCAAAGACGGCCGTGAATTCATTCTGGAGAACATCGACACCGCCGCTGTGATGCGGGAGTATTTCAAGACCAACACGATTCGGTTGCCTTGGCAAGAAGAGGGGCGCCCCAGAGACCCCAAAGGAACTGATCCAGTGCCATTGTTGGCCCATGAGGTAAAAAATGACTCCGTTGTCATCAAATGGATTGTCAGAAAAAACAATACGCCGCTTGAGCAACGCTTTTTAGCGAACGGAGCAGCTACCCGTTGGGATATTTCCAGAACAGAACTTATGGTCGCCACCATTCCCGGAGCCCCCGCCACCGGCATCGACTTCAACACCCGCATGGAATTTTTTGACAATCAAGGAGCCCGCAAATGACCGACTACCTCGCCCCAGTTTTGGTTCAACAAGGCTACGTCGGCTCGACAGCCGGTACGCCGTACAGAATTGCTACTGCTGAGCAGCTTGCCACCTTGCAGTCTTTGGCGGGCACCAACTTCAACGGGCAAGTCACGGGCACGTCCGGCGGCACGATCCACTTGAACATCAACTTTGACGGGACGAAGAACAACAAGGATTTTGTACCCATTGGTGGCTAAAGCCAAACCAATATTGGCAACTTGTTCGATTTACAGGTTTCTGGTGGTGCGTTCGAGAACGTTATCTACAAATCTGGTGTCGGTGCCCAAACCGTCCCAACGGGCACCCTGGACGCCAATGGCAACCCGGCACCCGGCAGCAGCCCCAGCAACCTCGAATCCTTGCCTTGGACAGCCGGTGAAAAAGCCAATCAAATCATCACCGACGCTTATTTCGACCTCGTAGGAAGAGTTGAATCCATCCTCGCCGACAACCCCAACGCCCAAATCGCCCTCAATCTGGCTGGCTTCAGCCGCGGTGCCGCCGAGGCCGTGGCCTTTGCCAACCTGGTGAACGAACGGGGCATCCCTGGCTTGTACCCGCCCGGCGGCGTGCCCATCCAAAGTATGGTGCTGTTCGATCCCGTCAACCAAACCGGCGGCGCCCTGGATGTGCGCTGGCCTACCAACCTGCGCAACCCCGCGCTGGTGCTGGTGGCCATGAACGAGGGGCGCAACATCATGCAGGCCATGCCCGTGGGTGCCGATGCGCTGGTGTACGGTGTGCCAGGAGCGCACGCGGATGGCGGTGGCAGTTTCAATCCCCAGGGGATTTCCGCCATCACCCTTCAGATGGCCCAGGCATACCAATCGCAGGCGGGCGCATCGATTGCCGCCGTTCCTGCCAACCTCCAGCCCAACTTGGGCGAAATGCGTTTGCACAACTCGGGGCTGGACAATTTTGCCAACGTGGTGTGGAGCTTCACCGAAGGCAAGCGCTACTACGAAGGCGGCGGCGTCGGCAGCATGGCGGTGCAAGACATGGTGAACAGCGGCGTACCCATCTCGCCTGTGTACCAACTGGATTTTGGCAAGTACAAACTGGTGGGCTTCAGCCGGGACGACAGCACGCAGACCAGCTTTGAGCCCGGCGGCGGGCAAACCGCCACCCGCGATTCGACCTTGCTCGCGCGTGACGGCGTGACGTCGCTGGGGCGCACCTTTGACAGCGTCACTGTGGACGCCAGCGGGGTCATGACGCACCAATTGGTCGTCACCTACCAAAAAGACGGCGCAACCATAGTGACTTCTGCGTTGACCGAGCGCCAAAGCGACGGAGTCTTGCTGACCACCACACGGAATGGCCAGGGCGGACTGGTCAAAACGGATTACTTCCGGGTGTTTGATGACGGGTCAAGCCAATTGACCACCCAACAGGCCAACGGAAGCTCGCAAGTTTTTGCCAGAGACATTGACAATCAACCCTACAGCCAGCTGGTCACCACCCCCGGCACCAACAACACCAGCCTGAGCCAGAGCTACACCTACGCCAACGGCCAGCCCATCCTCCAATCAAGCACCCAAAGCAGCTACTTCGACGACCCCTTTGGCAGCTACCGCACCGACACCGTCACCACCGCATCGGGCACGTTGCGCAATGTTTACGACACCAGCACCAACAGCTTGATCTCTTCCGAGCCCGTTACCTTGGCCCCCGCCGGCCCCAGCCTGGAGCAGCTCGGCGCCACTGCCAGCGTCTTCAGCGACGTCACCTCATTGATTGGTGCCGTCAAGAGCGGCCAGGCCCTGCCCACCCTGGCCAGCGGCCTGCGCCTGGCCAATGACGTGGCCCTCGCCAACGGCAGCCCC
>JANYCG010000002.1 GCA_025360385.1 Burkholderiales bacterium
GACTGCAAACGGAATCACCGGGCAGGGCCAGCTGAAGTTGCTTTTGGGTGGCTGGCCACACAGCAGGTTCAAGGGCACGGTGAGGCCGTGGTCTACGTCCATCTTGTTGACGATGGTCAGGTCAAAGTCCTGCTGGATCACGGACTGCGCAATGTGCGAGGCCAGGTCCGGGTGGCCAATGACGGTAGGCACCGGGCGCGGGCCCCAGCCCTCGTCAGCCGGTTCGAACTTCGCCGCCGTGCCAATGGCGAATGTGGGGATCATCTCCAGGCTGAAGGCGGTGGCGTGGTCGTTGTAGACCAGGAAGATTACGTCGGGCGTGTTGTCCTTCATCCACTGTTTGGATTTTTTGTAGCCCGCAAAAAGCGGTTGCCAGTAGGGTTCGTGGTCTTTGCCCAAGTCAAGCGCCGCACCAATGGCGGGGACGTGGGAGGTGTAGACCGATGCGGTGATGCGAGCCATGGTGTTCCTTAAAGCAGTTTGCCGTTGCCATGCCCCTGCGGCTGGTGCTGCGGCTGTGCCGAGCCATCTTCGCCGGTGACGCGGTTGCCCTCAACCGAGCGGCCACCAGCGATCATCATGTCGCGGTATTCGATCTCGGTCATGCCGGTCATGCTGCCGGCCATCTGCTGGAAGCTCTTGCCGTGGGTGGCGCCAAGCTTGGCCAAGAAATAGATATTGCCGCCCAATGAAATGGCGCGGTTCAGGTCGGCGTTGAGCACGGCCTGTTTCTGGTCTTCGGTCATCGGCCACTCGTCGAGGTACTTGCGCTGGTCGGCCTTGAAACGCTCGCGGTTTTCGGCCTTCATGAGCGACATGCAGAACTGGTTCAAAAAGTAGCCCTTGCGGCTTTGCTCTGCGTCAAAAATCGTCGTGCCGGGCACGTCGAGGTAGGGTTTGTCGAGGGACATACGGGTTTCCTATTTCACACATTCAAAGGATGACGCGGCATTGACGTTACCGCTGCGGTAACGCGGCCAGGTTGGCCACTCGCACAGCGGCAATTCGCGCAGGCTGGCAAACGGCAGCTTGAGTTCCTGATCAACCGCGATGAGGCCGGACGGGGCCTGGCCGCGTTCGACCCAGTTGCTCAAGGCCGACAACACGTCCACATTGCCCGGCGCGCCGCTGCCGACATGGTCAACCCCCGGAGCTGTGTAGAGCCGGAAGAATTTGTCTGCCGTTTCACGACCCATCTTCTGCACAACAGATTCGTAGTAGCCGATGCCGGCATACGGACTCTGTGCGTAGTCGGCCATGTTTTCCAGCATCATCAGCTTGCCGCCACGGGCATTGAAGACGCTCAAGTCAGGGTTGGTCGAGTCCATCAAGGCCGAGATTTCCAGCACCCGGGTGTGGTACAGATCAGGCGCGTATTTCGTCACGTCAAAGTTGGGTTCGCGCACAAAGATGTGGCGCATGGCCCCACTGCCGAAGAACCAGGAAATGCCGTTGTCGGGCTTGGCGGGCTGGCTGGGCACGCTGTTGCCCACGTACCAGGCGCTCCAGCCGCCGGTGGGTCCTGCTGCGGGCGTGCCTTCGCCGGAGACACCCCAGCCGGGGTATTCAGTCACGCCGTTGGCCAGCGCAAACGGAAACTTGTAGCTGGCGTAATAAGACTGCACGGCCTTGACCTGCGGCCCGGTGAGGCAATTGGCCGCGTCGGCCCCGGTGCATTGCAGTTTGCTGACATCAAAACGCGCCTTGCAGGCCACGGGGTTGGCCACCAGGCCATCCTTGACGCCGTCCATTTCGTCACACGCAGCCAGTACGGCGTTGTGCACCAGTTCGACCTTGGCGCGAGGCAGCCAGGCGTCGCCCATGGTGGTCAGGCCGGCGCGGTTGCTGACATGCATCAGGCCGGTCCAGTTGATGACCGGCACACGGCTGAAGATGCCGTCAAAGTCATTCGGGTAACGCTGGGCCATGGTCAACGCCTCGCGCCCGCCTTCCGAGCTGCCGGCGAAATACATTTTGTAAGGTGCCCGGCCATAGGCGCGCTGCGTCAGCGCCACCGCCACGTCGCGTACTTTTTTGTAGGACGCATGGGCGAAATTGACAAAGGCTTCGTCGTTGGCGGCAAAGGCCTGCGGTGCCTCGCCCGGTTTGTTTTGATGGCCTGAATCTGTGCCATAGGTCACGTAGCCCTGTGCCAGCGGTGACGGCTGGTCATAACGGCCCGCGACCATCAGCCCGGTGGCGCTGGTCACGCTGCCGTTGAAACCGCCACCGCCGTACTGCAGGGAGCGGCCGTTCCAGTTCAGGGGCAAATTGACTTGAAACAGAATCGGTGGCGCGCTGGCATCCATCGGCAATATGCGGCCCAGCACCTTGCAGTTGGCAGGTGTTTGGGGGTTGACGCGGCTCGCAGGCGTACCGCCTTGTGCCGCCACACTGACAGCACTTGCCTCGATGATGGCGGCAGAGTCTATCGTCGCGCCTTTGGTGGGCAGGCCGATGGACGCCGCGTCGATGCCCGACACCAGGGCCGCACAGGCCATGGACCCATTGGCGCCAAGCGCAATCGGGCCAGAAGGCGCACTGGGCCCCATGCTGCTACAGCCTGCCAAAAACAAAGCGGCCAACGATACCCCAGCCCGTTTGAAGCTCATGCTTGTCTCCTCAAATTGTTGTTCAAAAAACGTGACTATCAGTCTGCCCAATAAAGGCGATTTGGATTGTCCACCAGCAGCTTCTGCTGCAATTCTTTCGTCACCGCAATGTGCGGGATGAAATCGACCAACAGGCCGTCATCGGGCATGTGGTCTTTCAAATTTGGATGCGGCCAGTCGGTGCCCCACAAGACGCGGTCGGGGAAACTTTCGACGATTTTGCGGGCGAAAGGAATCACGTCTTTGTAGGCATTTTGCTCACCATTCAAGGCCTTGGGGCCGGTGACGGACAGGCGCTCGGGGCAGCTCACCTTGCTCCACACATTGGGGTGCTGCTGCATGAACTTGACGAACAGCGCGAACTCGGGGCCGTCCACCGGCTTGTTCAGGTCTGGGCGGCCCATGTGGTCTACCACCACCGTGGTGGGCAGCGCGGTGAAGAAGTCCCACAATTCAGGCAGGTCAACCGCTTCAAAGTAAATGACCACATGCCAGTTCCATTTCTTGATGCGTGTGGCAATTTCAAGCAACTCGTCCTTGGGCGTGAAGTCGACCAGACGCTTGACAAAATTGAAACGCACGCCACGCACACCGGCGTCGTGCATGGCCTGGATTTCTGCATCACTCACGCTGCGTTTGACCGTCGCCACGCCGCGCGCCTTGCCGTTTGAGTTTTTCAGCGCATCGACCATGGCGCTGTTGTCGGCACCGTGGCAGGTAGCTTGTACCACCACGTTTTTGGCAAAACCAAGGTGATCGCGCAACGCGTAAAGCTGCTGTTTGGATGCGTCACAGGGCGTGTACTTGCGCTCGGGCGCGTAGGGAAATTCGCTGCCGGGCCCAAACACGTGGCAATGCGCATCGACCGCGCCGTCGGGCAGTTTGAATTTGGGTTTGGCCGGACC
>JANYCG010000010.1 GCA_025360385.1 Burkholderiales bacterium
TCTTTCTCCAACCCCGCAAGGCCCAGTTTGACGTAGCGTGCCACCCAGCGACGCGCCCGTGGCGCGCTCACACCGAGCTCCTGTGCAATCACAAGGTCGGAATACCCCGTGGCCGCCATCAAAATCATATTGGCGCGCACCGCGCAACGAACGCTTGCTAGGCTTGATGTACTCCAGCGAAGCAAAGTCTCCAGGTCATCCTGGCCAAATTCGACTACTACCCTGCGACTGTTCATTCGGATACTCCTCGAAACTGCAATGTTCAGGGTAAGATCAGGACAACTAACAATAGTTCAATATATATGCAACACTACACTAGTGCACACCACGGCAGACGCCATCAACAACGCGGGCGGGCGTGCCATTTCGCTGATGAAAGACGCCTCCAGTGAAACCGAGGTGGAAGACTACATCCAGCACACGGTGAGACATTTTGGCGGGCTCGACATCGTCTTTGCCAACGCCAGCATCAGCGGCGGCCTGCGCCTGTACGACGACCTCACGGCGGCCGACTGGATGCGCATCCTGCAGGTCAACCTGATCGGCCCTTTCCTGGCCATCAAGTACGCCGCGCGCGTCATGGTCCCCCAGGGCCATGGGTCCATAATTTGCACCGCATTGGTGGCCGGGCTGCGTTCGGGCGCGGGCGGCCCGCCTTACAGCGCCAGCAAGGCTGGCGTGATCAGTCTGGTGCAGACCAGTGTCAACCAGTTCGCCGGCACCGGCTTCCGCATCAACGCGATCTGCCCGGGCTTGATCGAAACCGACATGACAGCGCCCATGTTTGACGCCGCCCGCCCGCGCGGCTCTGAAAGGAAGCTTGGCCAGCTCAACCCTTTGCGCCGTTACGGCGTGCCAGACGAGATTGCGCAGGCGGCGCTGTTTCTGGCCAGCGACGACGCCTCGTATGTCAATGGGCAGGTTATCGCCGTGGATGGCGGCTTGAGCAGTTCACACCCGGTCGTGCCCGGCAAGCAGGCCTGACCGGCCGGGCCACAAAACTCAGGCGTCGGCCTTGACGGCGGCGGCCTTGGCCACCTCGGCCCATTTCACCTGCTCGGCCTTGATGAAATCGGCAAACTTCTGCACGCTGCCGCCACCGTCTTCGGCACCGTACTGGTCCATTTTTTCCTGCACGTCGGGCATGGCCAGCACCTTGTTCACGTCGTCGTTCATGCGGGCCTGCATGGCGGGCGGCATTTTGCCGGGCCCCATCAAGCCGTACCAGATGGTGGCGTCAAAACCTTTAAAGCCTGATTCGTCCATGGTGGGCACTGTGGGGTGGCCTTTGGCGCGTTTCAGACGGGTTTGCGCAATGGCAATGGCTTTGCCGCTTTTGATGTGGGGCGTGGCCGAGGTCATGGATTCAAAACAATAGTTGACCTGGCCGCCGATCAGGTCCACCAGCGCGGGGCCAGAGCCACGGTAGGGGATGTGAAGCGCAAACACCTTGGCTTGTAGTTTGAACATCTCCAGGGCAAAG
This sequence comes from Burkholderiales bacterium, assembly GCA_025360385.1. Lineage (GTDB taxonomy): Bacteria > Pseudomonadota > Gammaproteobacteria > Burkholderiales > Burkholderiaceae_C > JANYCG01. Next base: position 1,484 of record JANYCG010000010.1, read on the forward strand.
TGCTGCGCCGAGCCGCCGCCTGCCGACGCAAAACTAATCTGCCCCGGTTTGGCCCGGCACAGCGCCACCACGTCGGCCACGGTTTTGGCGGCTTGGTGCTCATTGCAGATCAAGATGTTGGGCGTGACGCCGACCATGCTGATCGGCACAAAATCAGTTTGCGGGTTGTAGGCCAGCTTCAAACCCAGGGCGGGCGCCAGCGCATGGCTGTTGATGTGCGCCATCAACAATGTGTTGCCATCGCCGGGCTGCTTGGCCACGTAGTCGGCCGCAATCACGCCGGCCGCGCCGGCCTTGTTTTCAATCACCACCGAGGTGTTCCACATCACCGAAAGTTTTTGCCCGACCACACGCGCCAGCGCGTCCGTGCCGCCACCGGGCGGAAAGCCGACGATGATGCGCACCGGCCCTGCGGGCAAGGTTTGGGCCCGGAGCATCGGCGCGGCCAGAGTGGCCACAGCGGCGGTGCTGGCTGTCAATAAAAGTCTGCGTTGCATGGTGGGGTTCCCGGTGAAATGGTGGTATCAAAAATTAAGCTGATTTTTGCATACAAATTTTTACTGGCAAGGAAATTTACGGGCGGTTTATGCCTATCATTCAAGAAGATGGCTCAAACATCAGAGCTATTTTGCATACAAATTTCTGAATTGCGTGATTGAGCCGCTGTTGGAATGCTTGATTGCCACCTGTTTTCTGATCTGTTCCGCCCACCGCTCACCGCACTGCCTATGACCGCCGACATCATCCCCCTCAATGCCATCCATGCCACGGCGTCCGCCGGGCTGACCCTGCACGCGCAAGTGGCGCAGCAGTTGCGCCAGATGCTGGTCGAGAACCGAATCGCGCCGGGTGCCAAACTCAATGAGCGCGAGTTGTGCGCCTTGTTGAAGGTGTCGCGCACGCCACTGCGCGAGGCCATCAAAATGCTGGCGGCAGAAGGCCTGGTTGATTTGTTGCCCAACCGGGGCGCCGTGGCGGTCTCATTGTCCGAGAATGACGTGTTCAACACCTTTGAGGTGATGGCCGGCCTGGAGAGCCTGTCGGGCAGCCTGGCCGCGCAACGCATCACTGACGCAGAACTCAATGAGGTCAAGGCCAAACATTTTGAGATGCTGGCGGCCTACACCCGGCGCGACCTGCCCGGCTACTACCGTTTGAATGCGCAAATCCATGCCGCCATCAACCTGGCGGCCAAAAACCCGGTGCTGGCAGCGACTTACGCCCAGGTCAACGCGCGTTTGCAGGCGCTGCGTTTTCGGTCCAACCAGGACGAAGAAAAATGGCAGTCAGCGGTGCAGGAGCATGAGCAAATGTTGCTGGCGCTGGCGCGGCGCGACAGTGTCGGCCTGGCCGCCATCCTGCATGCGCATTTGCTGCACAAGCGCGACACGGTGCTGGCCTTGTTGCGGCAAGGGCAGGGGCAGGGGCAAGGACAAGTAAAAGGACAGCTGAAAACCCCGGGGACAAGCCCATGAACGCGCGGCAAAACACCGGGCAGAGCACGGGCTCAAACGCCGCACATCAAACGCCACTGGCTGCGTCACATCAAACGGTTTATGACCAGGTCGCCAGCCGCTACAACGACGTGGCCGGCTTGCTGGCGTCGCGTTTGGCGCAAGAAACCCAGGGCGAGGTGCTCGTCAGCCCCGCTGACCGTGGCCGCTACGCCACCGACGCGTCGATCTACCAGCAAATGCCCGTCGCTGCGTTTGTGCCGCGCACACAGGGCGACGTGAGGCTCGCGCTGGACATTTGCCGCGACCTGAAGGTGCCCATCGTCCCGCGGGGTGGCGGCACCAGTCAGTGCGGGCAAACCGTCGGCGCGGGCCTGGTCATTGACCACAGCAAATACCTGCGCCGCATCCTGAACGTGGACGCCGAAAACCGTGTCGCCGAGGTCGAGCCCGGTCTCGTGCTGGACCACCTGAACGCCGCTCTCAAACCCCATGGCCTGTGGTACCCGGTGGATGTGTCCACCAGCGCCCAGGCCACACTGGGCGGCATGGCGGGCAACAACAGTTGCGGCAGCCGCAGCATCGCCTACGGCAACATGGTGCACAACGTGCTGGGGGCCAAAGCCTGGTTGTCTGACGGCAGCTTGATCGACATGGCCCGGTTTGATGCCGCACAGGGCAGGGCGCTGGACATCGGCCATGCGGTGCGCACCTTGTGCGAGCAACACCGGAGCGAGATCGAGGCAAACTGGCCCACCGTGTTGCGCCGCGTGGGGGGCTACAACCTCGACATTTTTCACCCCATGAGCGAGCGGCCCTACATCGACCCGGCGGGCCAAGACGCTCAAGCCAAAAATGGTGCCGTCAATCTGGCGCATTTGCTGGTGGGGTCTGAGGGCACACTGGCCCTGACGCAGTCGCTCAGCTTGCGTTTGAGCGAACTGCCGCAGCACAAAGTGCTGGGCGTCGTCAACTTCCCGCGCTTCTACCAGGCGATGGATTCGGCCCAGCATATCGTCAAGATGGGCGCAGGGCAGGGCCTGACGGCGGTTGAGCTGGTGGACCGCACCATGATCGAGCTTGCCCTGCAAAACCCGGCCTTTGCGCCCACGGTACGCAACGCCTTGATCGGCGAGCCCGACGCGATTTTGCTGGTGGAATTTTCTGGCAACAACCCAGCAGAGCTCATCCCAAAAATCAAGCAACTGGTGGCCTTGATGGGCGACTTGGGATTGCCCGGCAGCGTGGTCGAAATGATCCATGACGCGCCGCAAAAAAAACTATGGGAAGTGCGCAAGGCCGGCCTCAACATCATGATGAGCCTGAAGGGCGACGGCAAGCCGGTCAGCTTCATTGAAGACTGCGCCGTGCCGCTGCACCACCTGGCCGAATACACCGACGCGTTGAGCCAGGTGTTCAAAAAGCACGGCTCGCGCGGCACCTGGTACGCGCATGCCTCGGTCGGCACGCTGCATGTGCGCCCGATCCTGGACATGCGCCGGGGCGGTGCCAGCAAAATGCGCGCCATTGCCGAAGAAGCCAGTGCTTTGGTGCGCCAGTACAAGGGCGCCTACAGCGGCGAACACGGTGACGGCCTGTGCCGGGGCGAATGGATTGAATGGCAGTTTGGCAAGGCGCTCACGCAGGCCTTTGGCCAGATCAAAACCTTGATGGACCCGTTGGGTTTGCTCTGCCCCCAGCGCATGGTCAACCCGCCCAAAATGGACGACCAGGCCTTGATGCGTTTCCCGCCCAGCTACAAAGTGATCCCGCTAAAAACCGCGCTGGACTGGAGCGCCTGGAACGTGCAGAACAACCCGCTGACCGAACGCACCACCGACCCCGGCACCGGCGGTGATGCCGCACAAGGTTTTGCCAAAGCCGTGGAGATGTGCAACAACAACGGCCACTGTCGCCAGTTTGACGCTGGCACCATGTGCCCCAGCTACCGTGTCACGCGGGACGAGAAACACCTCACGCGGGGACGGGCCAACACCTTGCGGCTGGCGCTGAGCGGGCAGTTGGAGGGCCTGCCAGGTGGCGATGCCTTCACCAGCGACGCCGTGTTGGAGGCCATGGACCTGTGTGTCGGTTGCAAGGGCTGCAAACGCGACTGCCCGACCGGTGTGGACATGGCCAGAATGAAGATCGAGTTTTTGCACCACTACAAGGCCCGGCACGGTTATTCATTCAAGGACAAACTCATCGCCCACTTGCCCGACTACGCGCCCTGGGCGAGCCGCTTGGCCCCGCTCTTGAACCTGCGCGACAAAGTGCCGGGTCTGGCGGGCTTGAGTGAAAAGCTGCTGGGTTTGTCGGCTCAACGAAGTTTGCCGCAATGGCAGCGCAAGACCTTCTGGCACCGAGGCAATCGGGTTCAAAGCGCCACCCGCGACGAGGTGCTGGCCGCCGCCAAACCGGTCGTGTTGTTTGTCGACACCTTCAGCGGCTATTTTGAGTCCAGCAATGTCGTTGCAGCTTTGAAAGTGCTTCAAATCCCCGGATACACTACGTATGTAGCTAGCAAAAACGAAGCAGATGAAAATCGCTCCGGTGCCGCCCTGTGTTGTGGCCGCACGTTTTTGGCCAGCGGCATGGTCGATCAGGCCCGCGCCAAATTGGCCGAACTGCTGGGGGCGCTGTTGCCGTTTGCCAAGCAGGGCATCCCCATCGTCGGGCTGGAGCCGTCCTGCCTGCTGACCCTGCGCGACGAGGCGCTGGTGCTGGGCCTGGACGACATCGACGGCCTGCAAGGTGCTGCCAAACTGGTGAGTGAACACGCCATGCTGTTTGAAGAATTTTTGGCCAAAGAGGCCGCTGCCGGGCAGCTCGAAGCGCTCAAGGCCCGCCTGCAAGCTGCTGGCAAGCCGATCTTGCTGCACGGCCACTGCCACCAAAAGGCCTTCGGTGCCGTCAGCCCCATCCTCGAGGTGTTGAAGCTGATTCCGGGTGCCAACCCCCAACTGATTGAATCCAGCTGCTGCGGCATGGCCGGCAGTTTTGGCTACGAGGCCAACCACCACGCGGTGTCCATGCAAATGGCCGAACTGAGCCTGCTGCCGGCCATCCGCCAAGCCCCCGACGCCATTGTCGTCGCCGACGGCACCAGTTGCCGCCATCAAATCCGCGATGGCGCGCAGCGCGAAGCGGTGCATGTGGCGGCGTTGTTGGCTTCGTTGCTGGATCATTGATCCAGCCTCTTTTGTGTTGGAATTTACTGGGCGCTTTGCGGCCCAGCACCCGCGTCAGCCCAAAATCAACTGCGTCTGCGTGACCACGGCGCAGAGTTTGCCTTGTTCATTGCGGATGGCGGTTTGCCAGACGTGGGTGGTGCGGCCGCGGTGCAAGGCGATGCTTTCGCCAGTCACCACAGTGCCGAGCTTGGCCCCAGCGATGAACTTGGTGCTGGAGTCGGTGGTGGTGGTGCGTTTTTCCGGCGCCAAATTCATCACCGTACCCACGGCGCCCAGCGTGTCGGCAAAGGCCATGTAGGCCCCGCCATGCAGGATGTCGCCGGGGGTGCACAGCTCTTTGCGCACTTTCAGGGTGGCGACGACGCGGTCTGGTTCCAATACCGTGAATGCCACTCCCAACAGATCGGGCAGGTAGTTTTTGATGTGGGCTTGCATGGCTTCAAGGGTGTACATGGTGGGTCTTTCCAAAGGGTTGGTGATTTTTATTTGCTATGATAAATGTATCAAGCTATTGAGTATTCAAAGGGACAATTCGTCAATTTTATGTCTATGGCAGATGTTGAAACGCTTGCACTGACTGTTTAAGCTGACGGCTTGGGAAGAAAGCTGCGGTGGGCCTCAAGGCGGCAGGGCCAGGCTTTGCGGGCTTTCAAAACGAACGGCTCGCTGGCTGATGGGGTCGGTGAAGCGGATGGATTGCGCCAACAGTTGCAGGGGTTTTGTGAAATCAGCCGTGCCTTCGGGCGTGAGCACGGGGTAAATGCCGTCATTCAGAATGGGCAGGCCCAGCGCATTCATGTGCACGCGCAGTTGGTGGCGCAGGCCCGTGACGGGTTTGAGTTCGTATTTGGCCAACTTGCCGTGTACTTCGATCGGGCGGATGTGGGTGAGGGAATTCGGTGCGCCTGGCACTTCGGTCTGTTGCATGAAGTGGCCTGCCGTTGGCGGCGCGATGCGGCTGGCGCGGGTGATGGGCCACGGCAAATCGGGGTTCCAAAACGCAATGGCGTGGTAGGTCTTGTCCACTTGCCGCTGCCGAAACAGGGCCTGGTAGGCATCGCGGCTGGCTTGGCGTGCGCAGAACAGCACAAGGCCAGCCGTGTCGCGGTCAATCCGGTGGATCGGCGACAGCTCGGGCAGGCCAAGCCGGTTTTTGAGCCGCACCAGCACCGTCTCTTGCACGTATTTGCCCGAGGGCAGCACTGGCAAAAAATGCGGTTTGTCCACTACCAGCAAGTGCGCGTCTTGCCATAACACGACGGCTTCAAACGGAATGGGCGGCTCGGCTTGCACGGCGCGGAAGTAGTAGAGCCTGCGCCCGGCTTCAAAGGCTTGCGTGGCGGACACGCGCTGGCCCGCGTCGTCGATCACGTCGCCAGCGGCCAGGCGCTGCTGCCAAAGTGTGTCCGGCACACCGGGGAAGCGGTGGATCAGGAACTCAGCCAGCGTGCCCCAAGGGCCAGCTTGGGTGACAACGCAACTGGGGCTGACACCGCTGCGGTCCGGTGGCGGGTTGGGCCTGAACAATGCCATAGGCTGGATTCACCGACCCGGGCAAACCACGTCAAACCCGCTTGAACACAATGTCCCACACACCATGCCCGAGTTTGATGCCCCGGTTTTCAAACTTGGTCAGGGGCCGGTAATGCGGCTTGGGCGCGTAGCCGCCGTGTTCGCCTTGTTCCGACGCATCCCTGGCCACCGTGTTGGCCAGCAACGGCTCGTGGCTTAAAACGTCCAAAATCTGCTCGGCATAGGGCTGCCAGTCGGTGGCGCAGTGCAGATAGCCGCCGGGTTTGAGTCGCTGGGCCAATTTGGCCACCAGCGGTGCCTGGATCAGCCGGCGTTTGTTGTGGCGTTTTTTGTGCCACGGGTCAGGGAAGAAAATGTGAATGCCGTCCAGGCCCAGGTGGGCTGTTTCGGCGCGCCAGGCTGGCAACAGTGTGTCGATGACCTCCACGGCGTCGTGCGCAATGATGCGGATGTTGTCCAGGTTCTGCTCGCCAATGCGTTTGAGCAAAGCACCCACACCGGGCTCATGCACCTCGCAACACAAAAAGTTGGTGCCGGGCAGGGTGGCCGCAATGGCCGCCGTGGCTTCACCCATGCCAAAGCCGATTTCCAGCACCAAGGGGCGGTCTGGATGCTCAAATATGGCCAAAGTCCCTATGGGGTATGCATAGTTTGCTTCAATATTTGAAGTGACCGGCAGCGGGTTCGCGGGCTGGACGCTGGCTTGGCGCGGTGGGTATGGCAGCAGGTACCGCGGCCCCAGGTCCGCCAGAGCCTTGGTCTGGCCCGACGTGGTGCGCCCGGCTCGGCGGACAAAACTTTTGATGAGTTTGGGATGTTGAATGCGGGGGTCGAGGCCAATGCGGTCGTTGGCGTCAAGACCGGGGTTTTGGGCAGGGTCAAAAAGAGCGGTGTTCACGCGGTGGATTGTAGGTTTGCGACGATGGCTTGGGCCGGATGAAATGGGGGACGATGGCTGGGCTGGGTTGGCCTATTGGCGGTGCCTTCGCGCGGGCCTTGCACCGCCCGGTTCAAGACGCGAGCGCGGCATAACGCCCGCGCCATTGCGCAACCCAGGCCAACAAGGCGTCGCCCAAGCTGGCGGCCCCCCCGCCTTGTGGGCCGTCGTTGCAAGCCTGCAAGCGCAGCGCCCGGGCGGCGGTGTTCAACGCCACCAGCGGCTGGGTGGCGTCCAGCGCCTGGGCGCCGTTTTGTTTGGACAGTTTCTCGCCGTTCGTGCCCAGCACCAGGGGCGTGTGCAGGTAAACCGGCGTGGCAAGCCCGAGCGCGTGTTGCAGCAGGATTTGCCGCGCCGTGTTGTCGGCCAGGTCTTCGCCGCGCACCACGTGGGTGATGCCTTGCGCGGCATCGTCCACCACCACGGCCAATTGGTAGGTGAAGCAGCCGTCGGCGCGTTTGAGCACGAAGTCACCGACTGTGTTTTCAACGTCCTGTTGCTGTTTTCCCAGGCGGCGATCTTGCCAGTGGAGAAAGTTGTCGGTCATTTTGCCTGCTATCGTTACTGTATCTAACTCTTCAACAACCACGGGAACATTTGGCCTTTTTTCTACTGAGCAGCCGGTTTGAAGGCGCCAGGAGGCGTTTTCAAGCCGGTTGTCAGACTGTGCCTGCCCCAGCCGACGGCGGCAGGTGCCGGGGTAGACCAGTTCGCCATGCCGTTGCTGCGCCAGGCCAAGGGCCGCCAGGGCTTGCGCAAGCCCTTTGCGGGTGCAGGTGCAGGGGTAGGCCTGCCCCCGGCCGATCAGGTCGTCCAGGGCGCTTTGGTAGACGGCCCTGCGTTGCGATTGAAACCAGGGCGGTGCATCGGGGATCAGGCCAAAGGCCTGCAACTGGTCCAGCATGACTTGGTCAATGTTGGGGATGCAACGCGGTGCGTCCACATCTTCAATACGCACTAGCCACAGGCCGCCGTGAGCTTTGGCATCCAGCCAGCTCGCCAGCGCGGCCACCAAGGAGCCCGCGTGCAGCGGGCCGGTGGGGGAGGGGGCGAACCGGCCGATGTAGCTTGCCCCCCCAGTGCCGGTGGGGGCTAATTTTTCGAGGGGCGGCACCTCGTTCTCGAAGCGCGGCGAAGCCAAGAATTGCGCTTGCGCCATGCCACTTTTTAGAGGACAGCCAACGCCAGTTCCAGCCCGGACACGAATGCGTCTTCCACCCGGTGGCCAATGCACCAGTCGCCGCAGGTGCCGATGTTGGCCTTGGCGTCCCACAGATGGCTTTTGCCCAGGGGCACGGTGGTCTGCGCGTAAGCCCAGCGTTGCGTGTCGGCGTGGGTCGGCGCTGCGCGAATGCCGGTCACTTCGGAAAACGCCTTGATCAGTTTGGCCTGCACGCGTGCTGCGTCGTCGTGCAAATGCTCCTGCGACCACGCGGCACTGGCTTGCACGGTCCAGCGCTCCACCGCGCTGCGCCCCGGTTTGCTGGACTCGCGGGCCAGCCAGGCAATGCGGTGGTGGGTGCTGCGTGCCGCGTTCCATTGCGGCCCCAGGGCCGACAGGTTGGGCTGCATGGCTTGCGGAAACGCCAGCATCAAAGTCCAGCATGGCGCGATGCCGACCTGGGTCAATGCGCCGCGAAGTGACGGCAATTGATTTGAACTTTGCAGCAATTCATGGGCTTGCGGTGCGGGCAAGGCAAGCAGGACACCGTCAAAACCGGAGTAGACGTGTTGCGATTCTGCCGCGCCTTCAGTGCGCAGCTGCCAGCGTTGTGGGTTGAGGCTGTCGGCCTCAATTTTGACGACACGGGTTTGCAGTTCAACCTGGGCGCCGGCCTGGTTGGCCAAAGCTGCCGTCCATTCGCGCAGCAGCGCATTCATGCCAGGCACAGGAACCCAGTGCGGCTCACGCGCGGGCAAGCCCGCAGCGGCCACACGGCCCAGTTCGTCCAGCACCCGCACGGTGTTGGCGCTCCAGGGTTTGCACAGCGCAGGCGTGGTTTGCAGGGCCAGCGCAAAACGGGAATCCCGCACGGTGAAGTATTGCGCGCCGTGGTCAAACGAACCGAAGTCGCTCGCACGGGTGGCCATGCGGCCTCCCGGCGTGGCGCTTTTGTCAAACAAAGAGACGCGATGCCCCGCCTGCGCCAGTGTTCGGGCGCAGGCCAGGCCCGCCATGCCTGCGCCCACAACCGCATAGTGGCGGGGTGCGGCAACCGGCTTCTCAACCGCGCTGGTTCGAGGGCGTTTGGAGGGTTTGGCGGGCTTTTTGGCAGGCATTTTTGAGTTCTCCAGTTTTTGGGTAGGGCATGGGAAGCACTGAACAAATCCCTGCGGCACAAGCTCACTTGGATGGGGTCCTCTGCGACCTTGAATTTCTTGCCAATAGCCGTGTGACTCGCGGCAAAATCTGCCTTGCAGCCCATCACGATTCAAGTGCCATGCATCCACACGGATTTGTTCAGCGCTTCCCTTGCACTTTACACGCCTCGATGGTGCGTCAACAGTGCCAGCCGCGTCGCAGGGCTTTCAAGCTGTTGGAGCCACCATTGCAGGCCTTTGCCGGGGTCTGCGCCGCCCTCGGGTCTGCCAGCGCCGGTTTTGCCTCTGCTGCGCCAGGCGTAACCAGGGCGCACCACGCGGTCTGGGCGCTCCACCCGCTTGACCACCAGCCGGCCCGTTTCAATGAAGCCGTGGGCCATGCACTCGGGCACAAAGCCACAGGCGAGCCCGCGCAATTGGGCGTCCAGCTTGGCATGCATGGTGGGTACCGTGAACACATCCTGCCCGTGCAGCAGGCCCAAGGTCAAGCCGCCGCCACGCTGAACCGAGTCCGCCACGGCCACGGCCCGGTGCTGGCGGATGAGTTCATCCTTGAGCGGCTCGGGCACCGCAGCCAGCGGGTGGTGCGGTGCCACTGCGAACACAAAGTGCACCGGCCCCAGTACCTTGCCCTGAATGCCGGCCGCCATGGATTGGTCAAGCCCGACACCAATGGCCAAGTCCACCTGGCCTGTCGTCAAGGCGGCCAGCGTGCCTGAGACGGATTCATCCCGCAGGCGCAGGCGCGTCGGGGCTTGCAGGGCAAAAAAAGCCTCGCATAACTCCATCATGACGGCGCGGGACACAATGCCGTCGACTGCCACGGTGAGTTGCGGCTCCCAGCCCGTGGCCACGCGCTTCACGCGGTTGGCCACCGCGTCGACGTCAGCCAGCAGGCGGCTGGCTTCACGCAGCAGTTCAGCCCCGGCTTCAGTGGCCACGGCCTGGCGCGAACTGCGGTCAAACAGCAGCACGTCCAGCGCGTCTTCAATCTGTCGCACGCGGTAGGTCAGGGCGCTGGGCACCATGTCCATCTGGCGCGCGGCGGCGGCAAAGCTGCCTTCGGTGTCAATGGTGTGCAGCATTTGCAGCGCATCGGGCGTCAGAACATCGCGAGAATTTTGCATTTAATTGGCTGTATCGTTCAAATAATTTGAATTATGCGATCAAACCGCCAGCCGGGAGCCCGGTCGGCGGCGGGATAAAGTTGCGGTCAGGCAAAACAAGTGCCAAATGCAAGATTGCAAAAACCGGCCCAACCCAACCGAACCCACCCCAACCAAGGATCTCTCTCCATGTTGACCTTGCGCAAATCACAGGAACGCGGCTATGCCGACCACGGCTGGCTCAAGTCATTTCACAGTTTTTCGTTCGCGGGTTACCACGACCCCCAACACATGGGTTTTGGCAACCTGCGTGTCATCAATGAAGACCGCATTGCGCCCGGCACCGGCTTTGGCACCCATGGCCACCGCGACATGGAAATCATCAGTTACGTGCTCAGCGGCAACATTGCCCACAAAGACACGCTGGGCAATGTCAAAGGCATTCCCCCTGGCGACGTGCAGCGCATGAGCGCAGGCACCGGCGTTCAGCACAGCGAGTTCAACCACGCACCCAACGAAACCACGCATTTTTTCCAGATCTGGATCGAGCCCAATGTGACGGGCATTGCGCCAAGTTACGAGCAAAAAACTTTTGCCGATGCCGAGAAACAAGGCACCTTGCGCCTGGTGGCCTCCCCCGACGGTGCCCTGGGCTCGGTCACGATCCATGCGGACGCGCGTTTGTATGCGGGTTTGTTGGATGGCGCTCAAAGCCTGACGTTGCCGCTCAATTCAAAGCGAAAGTGTTATGTGCATTTGGTGCGCGGGGCGCTGGCCGTCAATGGACAAGTGCTGGCAACCGGTGATGCTGCCTTGCTCTGCGACGAAAGCCAGTTGGTGTTGAGCCAGGGCGACCACGCCGAAGTGTTGGTATTTGATTTGACCGCTTGAGTTTTTGCGGCCCCGGCGTCCTGCGCTCGGTGCTGTGCAAGATTGCAGGACTGCCAAAGTTATTTTTCTATTTTCATTTTTAAGGATTTTTCATGTTGACTTCACTTCAAAACCCGCTGGCCCTGGCGGGTCGCATCTTGATGGCTTTTTTGTTTTTACCGGCTGGCCTAAGCAAAATTGGCGGTTTTGCGGGCACCGTGGGATATATCGCGGCCCAAGGCGTGCCCATGGCTGCAGCGGCGGCAGCAATTGCCGTGCTGGTGGAGGTGGGGGGTGGCCTGGCCTTGATCGCGGGTTTCGGGACACGTTGGGCGGCGCTGATTTTGGCTGGCTTCACCCTGGTGATCACGCCGATCTTCCATGCCTTCTGGGGTGTGCCCGCTGACATGGTGATGTTGCAGCAAACCATGTTTTTCAAGAATATTGCGGTGATTGGCGGCCTGCTGGTCTTGGCAGCCCACGGCGCCGGCGCCTGGAGCATGGATGCCAAACGCGGCACCTGAAACTGGCGCACCCATGTCAAAAATTGTTGTCGTTTTTCATTCGGGCTACGGCCATACCCAGCGCATGGCGCAAGCGGTGGCGCAGGGCGCCGGCGCCGAATTGCTGGCGATTGACGCGGATGGCAATTTACCTGCAGGCGGCTGGGACACTCTGGCGCAGGCGGACGCCATAATTTTTGGCTCGCCCACCTACATGGGCAGCGTGAGCTGGCAGTTCAAGAAGTTTGCCGAAGCCTCCAGCAAACCCTGGTTTGTGCAGGCCTGGAAAGACAAGTTCGCCGCCGGGTTCACCAACAGCGCTGGCTTGAATGGCGACAAACAATTGACGCTGAACACCTTGTACGCGCTGGCCATGCAGCATTCCATGCTCTGGGTCAGTCAAGGCCTGATGCCAGCCAACAAGAAGGCGTCCACGCGCAACGACGTCAACCATCTGGTGTCCTACAGCGGTGCCATGGCCCAGTCGCCGGCCGACGCATCACCCGCGGAAATGAGCCCAGGTGATCTGGACACAGCGCGATTGTTTGGCCAGCGGGTGGCCGACGTGACTGCGAAATTCCGCCGTTAATTCAAGACGACGCAGGCAAATCTCCCGGTTGTGTGACCTGGAAATTGCGACCGGAAAATCTGAAATGCCTTGCGTCGCTCTTGTGCCGGCCGCAGTGGCCAGGGTTCCAAATTGGAACTCCAGAAGAGTGCAGCCCTTTTCAGCCACCCAATCCCTGAGGGAAAACCCGGCGGGCTGATTTCAAACTCACCCTGCGGATCGCCGGTTTCCTACAATGCGGGGCATGTTTGTCCACCTTCGCCTCCACACTGAATTTTCCGTCGTTGACGGCACCAACCGCATTGATGACATTGTCAAAGCTGCAGCCAGCGACGGCCAGCCTGCGATGGCGATCACGGATTTATCCAACCTGTTCGGCGCCGTTAAGTTTTACAAAGAAGCGCGCAGCAAAGGTGTCAAGCCCTTGATTGGGGCTGAAGTTTTTCTGGAAGGCCTGGGCAAAGATTTGAGCCAGCTGTCGCGCATCGTGTTGCTGGTGCAAAACACGCAGGGTTACCTCAACCTGTCCGAGTTGCTGGCGCGGACCTACACCAAGAATGCCGGCAAGGCGCAGCCGGTGGTCAGGCTTGCGTGGTTGCAAGAGCTCAACGCCGGGCTGATTGCGCTGTCAGGCGCGCAGGCGGGGCCGGTTGGACAGGCCTTGGTGCAGGCCGACAGTGCCCGTGCGCGCGAGGCGGCGCACACCCTGTCCAGCATGTTTGTGCATCGCTTTTACCTGGAGCTGCAAAGGGCCGGGCGCGTGGATGATGAACAACACGTCGCCAGTACGGTTCAACTGGCGGCCTCTCTGAAGCTGCCCGTCGTTGCAACCCACCCCGTTCAGTTCGCCACGCCCGATGACTACGAAGCCCATGAGGCCCGGGTCTGCATCTCGGAGGGCGAAATTCTGGGCAACCCAAAACGGGTGCGCAAGTTCACCCGGGAGCAGTGCTTCAAGTCGGCGGCGCAAATGCAGGTTCTGTTTGCCGACGTGCCATCTGCCCTGGCCAATTCGCTTGAAATCGCCAAACGCTGCAACCTCACACTGGTGCTGGGCAAGCCCAGTTTGCCCGAATTCCCAACGCCCGAAGTGAACGGCGAACGCATGTCACCCGAGGCCTACTTTCGCTACGCTTCGCATGAAGGGCTCAAGCAGCGGCTGCTGCACCTGTACCCAGACGAAGCGCGGCGTGAGGCGCAGCGGCCACAGTATCTGGAACGGCTTGAATTTGAGATCGCCACCATTCTGAAGATGGGCTTTCCGGGTTATTTTCTGATCGTGGGCGACTTCATCAACTGGGCCAAAAACAATGGCTGCCCGGTGGGACCCGGCCGGGGCTCCGGGGCCGGGTCGCTGGTGGCGTATTCGCTCAAGATCACCGACCTGGACCCGCTCGAATACAAACTTCTGTTCGAGCGGTTTTTGAACCCCGAGCGCGTGTCCATGCCCGACTTCGACATTGACTTTTGCCAGGCCAACCGGGATCGCGTGATTGACTACGTGAAGCTCAAATACGGCAAAGAGGCGGTCAGCCAGATCGTCACCTTTGGCACCATGGCCGCGCGCGCGGCGATCCGCGACGTGGGCCGCGTGCTGGACATGAGCTACACCTTTTGTGACAGCATCAGCAAGCTGATTCCAAACAAGCCGGGCGTGCACATCACGATTGACGGCGCCATCAAGGCGGAGCCGCTCCTGGCCGAGCGCTTGGCCAAAGAGGATGACGTCAAAACTCTGCTGGCGCTGGCGCAAAGGCTTGAGGGCCTGACGCGTAACGTGGGCATGCACGCGGGCGGCGTCTTGATTGCGCCGGGCAAGCTGACCGATTTTTGCCCGCTGTACCAGCAGCCCGGCAGCGATTCGGCCGTGAGCCAGTACGACAAGGACGATGTCGAGGCCGTCGGCCTGGTCAAGTTCGACTTTTTGGGCTTGGCCACACTCACCATCCTCGAGATTGCCAAAGATTTCATCGTCCGCCGCCATCCGGGCCAGGAAAACTTCGCCTTTGAAAACATCGCCCTGGATGACGGGGCGACCTACCGGCTTTTTCAGGAGGCCAAGACCGAAGCCGTGTTCCAGTTTGAAAGCCGGGGCATGCAGGCCATGCTGATGGACGCTAAACCCACGCGGCTTGAAGATTTGTTTGCGCTGAACGCCATGTTCCGCCCCGGCCCGATGGAAAACATCCCCGATTTTTGCGCGCGCAAAAATGGCCGTGCACCAGTGACGTTTCCGCACCCCCTGCTGGAACCTGTGATGGCCGAGACCTACGGCATCATGGTCTACCAGGAGCAGGTGATGCAGGCGGCTCAGATTTTGGGGGGGTATTCACTTGGCGGCGCCGACATGTTGCGCCGCGCCATGGGCAAAAAGAAGGCCGAGGAAATGGCCGAGCACCGCAGCATTTTCCGTGCGGGCGCAGCCAAAAACAACATCAACGAAGACAAGGCCGACGAGGTCTTTGACCTGATGGAGAAGTTTGCGGGTTATGGCTTCAACAAGTCCCACGCCGCGGCCTATTCGCTGCTGGCCTACCAGACCGCCTGGCTCAAGGTGCATTACACGGCAGAGTTTTTCTGCGCCAACATGACGGTGGAGATGGACAACACCGACAAACTCAAACTCCTGTTTGAAGATGCGCAAAAAATGGGGCTGGCGTTTGAGGCGCCCAACATCAACCGCGGCCTGTACCGGTTCGAGCCGATCTCTGACAAGGAAATCCGATACGGCCTGGGGGCCATCAAAGGCACCGGGCAGCAGGCGATCGACGCGATTGTCGCGGCCAGGCAAGCGGGCGGGCCCTTCACCAGCCTGTTCGACTTTTGCGTGCGGGTCGACCGCAGCCGCTTCAACAAACGCTGTGTTGAGGCACTGATCAAGGCCGGTGCCTTTGACACCCTGCAACTGAACCGTGCCGCCCTGGTGGCCTCGGTGGACCGTGCTTTCGACTTTGCCAATGCAGCACAAGCCAATGCCAATCAGGGTGGCTTGTTTGACATGGGCGGCGGGGACGACCACGGCTCCAGCACGCAGGAACCCGCCTTGGTCGATGCCTTGCCCTGGGGCGTCAAAGAACGCTTGACGCTGGAGAAAACAGCCGTCGGTTTTTACCTCTCGGGCCACCTGTTTGACGAAGTGGCGCTGGAAGTGCGTCGTTTCGCCAAACGGCAAATTGATGAGCTGATTGACACGCGGGAGCCGCAGCTTCTGGCGGGGATCGTCAGCGATTTCAGGGTCATCAACGGGCAGCGCGGCAAGCTGGCGCTGTTCAAGCTGGATGACAAATCCGACATGATCGACGCGCGTGCAGACGAAGCGGTCTGGAACGCCAACAAACACCTGTTCAAGGACGACGAGCTCATCATCGTCATGGGCAAACTCCAGCCGGACCGTTTTTCGGGCGGGATGCAACTGACCGTGAACCAGGTCTGGAACCTGGAACAGGCGCGTTGCCGGTTTGGCAAATTCCTGCGGGTGGCGGTGAACGGCAAAACCCCGGATGTGGCGGGCCTGCTCAAGGCTTTTCCTGCCAAGCGGGAGACGACGGACCAGGGTGACTTGTGGCGCGGGTTGCCGGTGCGGCTGACCGTGCAACGCCGGGTGGATGCACCCGGCAGCGGCAGCGAGCCAGCTGGCGCATGCGCAGAACTTCTACTGGGTGAGTCCGCCCGTTTTTACCCGACGGATGCGGCGCTGGCTGGCTGGCGCTCCCAAGCCCATTTGGGGGTTTCAAACATCGTCTACGAGTGAAAACAGCCAAATGTTCCCGTGAATAGTGCGTGAGTAGCTATTAAAAATGAAGCACTACAGGGTTGATGGGATCACTGGTCTTTGGGTCGAAAGCCAATTTCTAGCGTCGGGGGAACCCGGCCATCGGTGTCGCGCGGAAACACCTCGGTTTTGACAATGGCCTTGAGCACGGCCTCGTCCCAGGCGGGCACGCCGCTGGACTTGAGCAGCTTGCTGCTGATGATGGTGCCGTCGGGCGATGTTTTCACTTCAACGGTTGCCGTAGGGTTGCCAGCAATGTCATCACCAAAAACAATATTCGGTTTGATGCGCGCGCGGATTCGGCCTGCGTAGCTGGGCGATGGCCCGGTTGACTGAAGCGCCGTGCCCGTTGCGGCCGGCGCACCCGTCGCACCGGCCAAGCCCGCCATGCGTTTGATGTTCTCCTGGCGTTGCACGGCAAGCCGGTTTTCTTCGTCCAGCGCTTTTTGGGCCGCTGCGCGTTTGGCGGCGTCGGCCTGTTTCAACGCGGTTTGTTTGGCCTCTTGTTTCTTCTGCTCGGCTTTTTTCAAGTCGTCTTTAACTTGTTCATCTTTGGCTCTTTTTTCTTGCAACAGCCGTAGCTTGTCTTGCTCAGTGATGATGTCGGGCGGCGGCGTTTTTAGCTCTGGCTCAGGGACGGGCACAGGCGGTGGCGCAATCGGCTCGGCCGGCGCCGGCAGCGCCTCCAATTTTGGTGACGCCTGCTCTGGCACGGCGGACCATAACTCGGCCTCGGCCAACAGAGGCGTGGCCTGATGGCGCCAGCTCACCCCCCAGGTCAAGGCGGCCATCAAGAAGGCATGGGCCACCAGCGCCAGCCCCAGCGCCCGCAAGATGCCCGGTGATGGCGGCGGGGCAAATTCAAAGCGGCTGGCGGCGGCATCCATGTTCAAACGACATCCCTGATTTGATTGGCATCATGCGAGACCGCCCGCTTTTCGGTGAAGACCTGCGCCATGTATGGTGAAAATGCCCATAAGTCAATCAATTGGCCAATCAAAAAGTCAATCAATTGGCCAGTTGCACCGACAGCCCGACGCGTTGGACACCAGCGCGTTGCAATACGTCCATGACTTTGACCACGACTTCGTATTTGACCGATTTGTCGGCGCTGATGACCACGGCCGTGTTGTTATTGGCAGGCACCAACGCTTTGGCACCCGCACCCGCTCCCGCAGCCGCATTTGCACCCGCACCTGCACCTGAGTTTGGGGCCTTGCCGGCCGTGGGTCCAAGCATCGTGGCACCGGCGCTTTTGACGGCGCGAACCAGGTCTTGCAGCGTCACAGGCGTGGACTGGTCTTGCTGTTTGAGCGTGAGCGATTCGTCTTTGCCAATGATGATTTGCAGCACCACGTCAGGCTGTTTGGCAGCTTTTCCGACGCTGGGCAGGTCGATCACGCTGGGCGCAATCAAGGGTGCGGTGACCATGAAGATGATGAGCAACACCAGCATGACGTCGATGAAGGGCACCATGTTGATTTCGCTGATGGTGCGCCGTCCCCGGCCCCGGCTCATTGTGGCGGCCATGTTCTTGCGCCTTCAGTGGCCCGAGGCCGACTGTGCGCCCAGGTTGCGCTGGAGGATGTTGGAGAATTCTTCCATGAAGGTCTCCAGCTTGATCGCGACGCGGTCAATGTCGCGCGCAAAACGGTTGTAGGCGACGACAGCCGGAATGGCCGCGAACAGGCCAATGGCGGTGGAAACCAGCGCCTCTGCAATGCCCGGCGCCACGGTGGCCAGCGTGACTTGCTGCAAACCCGCCAGGCCCGTGAACGAGTGCATGATGCCCCAGACCGTGCCAAACAAACCCACATAGGGCGACACGGAACCGACCGAAGCCAAAAATGACAGATTGGCTTCAACTACATCCATCTCGCGCTGGAAACTCGCCCGCATGGCACGGCGTGCGCCGTCCATCAGGGTGGCGCTGTCGGTGATGCGCCGCTCGCGCAATTTTTGGAACTCGCGCATGCCGCTGGCAAAAATGCGCTCCATCGGGCCAGAGCTGCGAGCGTTTTTGGCGGCGGCGGCAAACAGGTCGTTCATGCTGGTGCCCGACCAGAACTCGCGTTCAAACACGTCGTTGAGGTCTTTGACGCGCTTCAGCGAAAACAGCTTGCGAAAAATCGCTGCCCAGCTTGAAATCGACACCACCACCAGCAGCAGCATGACGGCCTGCACCACCACGCTGGCGTTCAGCACCAAATGAAGGATGGACAAGTCTTGGTTCATTGAAAGGGTTCCGTGAATTTAATTGCACTTTGGAAACGCATTGTGCCGCCTTGGTTCAAGGCGCGACATATGGGTCAAAATTTAGCTTGAGATTTTGATGGATTGCGCAGCCGCATGAGTTGAACATTTCTGCTTGCTTCCCATGGATAATTTAGCAAGCTGAGCCACTTGGTTCCAACCCCAATTATGTCAATGCGATTTACCCAAACCGATCTCTACAAACCGCATATTGACAGTCTCCGGGCAATCGCAGTTTTTCTGGTTTTGGTACAGCATTGGTTTGACACGGCATTGCCAGTTGGACGTTGGGGCGTGATTCTGTTTTTTGTGGTCAGCGGCTATTTGATCACCGGAAATATCCAAAGGCTTCAGAGCCAGAATTTGCCATTGGCCCATTTGGCTTTTCAGTTTTTTGCCCGCCGCACCGCTCGCCTCTTGCCCGCGTATTACTTGTTGGTCTGCATTTGGTCGCTCGTGTCCAGCCAGATGCGCTCGGATTTTTGGTGGTATTTGCTGTATGGCTCCAATTTTTTGCTTGAGACACGGCAGCATTGGATCGCGATGACTGCGAGCTGGTCTCTGGCGGTCGAGGAACAATTTTATTTTGTCTGGTTTTTTGTCGTGACGCTGGCGTCCAGGCATCGGCTGGTGTTTGTTCTGGCGGCCATGCTCATTCTCGGGCCCGTTTGTCGCTATGTCTATGCAGTCCAGGCAAATCCATTTGGTCAATATATGCCGTGGTCCAATCTGGATGCGCTGGCGATCGGCGCCTTGCTTTGTGTTCAGGAGATGCGCGGTTTTAGCTTGCCTTCGCGGCTGAGGCCATGGGGGCTGGGTTTTTTGCTGGCCATTGTGGCTATTTTGATTGGCTTGGATTGGGCGGCCACGACCAAAGAAGCCCTTTCGCCCCTGGCGATTGCATTGTTGTGCGTCGCTTTGCTGCGGCAGGCAAAAAACAGTTTCCGTGGCCTGGTGGGCCAATTGATGGGCAGCCCCAGTCTGGTCTACCTCGGAAAAATCAGCTACGGGATTTATTTGTACCACATGCTGACCAACGCCTTGGCGGCCAATTTTGCCAAAATTGATGTGCCTGGCATGGCGCAAATGTTTGCTGGCCAGAGCGCAGTTGGATTTGTCGTTCACATCGGGTTGACGGTAATTTTGGCGGCACTGTCGTTCCACTTTTTTGAATTGCCAATTCGGCAAAAAGTCAGCCGCCATTTTTCGACAAAAAGTTGAGCGGCAGAGTTTTCCCGGAGGGTCTTGCGGGGCCAAAACACATGCCAAAACACCGGCCAAAAATAGTCAAAACTGAGGCGAAACAAGCGCCATTGTTACCGTCAGGCTGAAGCGTGGCGCTTGCCTTGGCCTCGGTCTGCGTTGACTTCTGCCGCTCTGAGTGAGGGTGCCAGGCCATTGAGAACGGCATTGACGTATTTGTGCCCGTCAGTGCCGCCAAATTCTTTGGCCAGCTCAATGCTTTCATTGAGCACGACGCGCCAGGGCACGTCCAGGCAATGCTTGAACTCGTAGGCACCGATCCACATCACCGCGTGTTCGACCGGAGATATTTCGACAAATTTACGGTCCAGCAGCGGTGCGATCAGCGCATCCAGCGCGGCTGCCCCATCCACACAGCCGTGCAGCAGCGTCTCAAAATGAGCCGCGTCGCATTTGTTGAAACCCGCCAAATCGCGGGTAAATGCATCGATGTCACCGACCGGGTTTTTGCCGATCAAATGCTGGTAAAGCGCTTGCAAGGCAAATTCACGCGAACGGCTCCGGGGCTGCTTGCTGGCGGCTTTGCGGGCACCGGTGGCGGTCAGGCCTTTGCGTGGCTGGCGGGGCGGTCGCAAGCTCGGGTTCGACGGCGCTGACGGGCTGGATTCGGACATTAAATTTCTTCCATGAGTTTGGCCATTTCAACCGCCACGCGGGCGGCGTCGCGGCCTTTGTCAATTTGGCGGGCCAATGCCTGATCAAGCGTTTCGGTCGTCAGGATGGCATTGGCAATTGGCAGTTGGTAGTCCAGCGAGATGCGGCTGACACCGGCGCCCGATTCATTGGCAACCAACTCAAAATGGTAAGTTTCGCCGCGAATGATGCAACCCAGGGCGATGAGCGCATCGTATTTGGACTTTTCGGCCATGGCTTGCAGCGCCAGCGGGACTTCAAGGGCACCGGGCACGGTGACATGGTCAATGTGTTTTTCCAGCACGCCCAGGCTCAACAATTCGGCTTTGCAGGCCTGCGCCAGAGCATTGGTGATGGCTTCGTTGAAACGGGCCTGAACGATACCCAGCTTGAGTTTTTTGCCGTTCATTCGGTCGTCACCCAATGCTGGGATTCCCTTGTCTGCGCCAAACATGTCAAAGACCTTTTTATTCAATGGGGTTGGATTGGAGCCGGTTCACTTGGCAATGTAGCCCACGATTTCGAGCCCATATCCGGTCATGCCGGGACTGCGTCGTTCGGCACCCAAAAGGTTCATGCGGTGCACCTGGCAGGCCTTCAAAATCTGGGCGCCGATGCCATAGGTACGCAAATCCATGCGCCCCTGCTGGGGCCCGTGGCTGGCCCGCGCCTTGCCTTCAAACTGGGCAAGTAGCTGCGCGGCCGATTCACCACAATTGAGCAGCACGACCACCCCTTTGCCTTCGCTTTCAATTCGGGCCAGGCTGGCATCCAGGCTCCAGGAGTGCATGGTGCGGCTGATTTCCAGCGCATCCAGCACCGACAGCGGCTCGTGCACACGGGCCGTGACGATGTCGTCAGGCACCCATTGGCCTTTGACCAAGGCCAGGTGGATTCCCTGTGATGGCTTGTCCCGGAAGGCGTGCGCCGTGAACTGGCCAAATGCAGTCTGAATGCGGCGGGTACCCAATTTTTCGATCAATGACTCAACCCGGCTGCGGTGGCTGATCAAGTCTGCAATGGTGCCAATTTTGAGGCCATGTTCTGCCGCAAACAGCTGCAAATCAGGCAGGCGCGCCATCGTGCCGTCGTCTTTCATGATTTCGCAAATCACGGACGCGGGTGTGCAGCCCGCCATGGCGGCAAGGTCGCAACCTGCCTCGGTATGGCCAGCGCGCATCAGCACGCCGCCGTCGACGGCCTGCAGCGGGAAAATGTGGCCCGGCTGTACCAGGTCGTCCACCTTGGCATGGCGGGCAACCGCCGCCTGTACCGTACGGGCCCGGTCTGCGGCTGAGATGCCCGTGGTGACGCCTTCTGCGGCTTCGATCGACACTGTGAACGCCGTGCCTTTTTTGTCACCGTTGCGAGCCGTCATTGGCGGTAGTTGAAGGTGTTCGCAACGTTCGCGCGTCAGGGTCAGGCAGATCAGGCCGCGGCCAAAACGCGCCATGAAGTTGATGGCCTCTGGCGTGACGTGGTCGGCTGCCAACACCAGGTCGCCTTCGTTTTCACGGTCTTCTTCGTCCACCAGAATCACGATGCGGCCAGCCCGCATGTCAGCCATGATGTCTTCGACGCTGGAGATGGCCGCGCGGGGCATGGCGCCAAGCCCTGAGGCCAACGCCGGGCCGCCTGCCTTGGGGGATGGGTTTTGGGTTATCGCGGTGGATGTCATTGGTGTTTCAGCATGCGTTCCACATAACGCGCGATGAGGTCAATTTCAAGATTCACCCGCGACCCCACAGCCAAGGTGCCCAGCGCGGTGTTTTGCACAGTGTGCGGAATCAGGTTGATTGAAAGTTCGCAGGCATCGGTTCCGTCCAGCACCTTGTTCACGGTCAAGCTGACGCCGTTCACGGTGATGGAACCTTTGTAAGCCAGAAATTTGGCGAGATCAAGCGGCGCAAGGACGCGCAACTCCCAACTCTCGCCGACCTGGGCGAAATGCGCCACGCGGCCAACGCCGTCCACATGGCCGGACACAATGTGCCCCCCCAGGCGGTCATTTGCCCGCAGGGCTTTTTCAAGGTTGATGGGCCCAAGCTCGGCTAGGCCAGCTGTTTTTTCCAGCGATTCAGCTGAAACATCCGCGGTGAACTGGTTTTCAGCCAGCTTTGACGTCACCGTCATGCAAGCCCCGTTCAGCGCAATGCTGTCGCCCAAGCCGACATCATCCAGGTAGGCGGGCGGGCAGGCGACGGTGAGCCGCAGGCCGAAAGCGGATGAGCTGCCTAAACCGTGAATGGCAGCGATGCGCCCCACGCCGTTGATGATTCCTGTGAACATGGCGGTATTTTCGCAGGAATTCCCGCAGTTTCAGCCGTGGCGGCTTGCTTAATTGGAAAAATCGGCGCTTGTTCCATTGGGCATTGAACGGGCAGCTACTAAAAGTGTAGCTTTTTAAAAACCCCCTCGCCCCTGGGTTCGGGCAATCAGCCGCACATCTGGCCCGATCATCGTTGTGGATTTGAAGTCAAGACCGACGGATTTGTCCAGTTCAGTCAAAGGCCCAAAACTGGCCATGTCGCGGCCCTGGCCCAATAACTTGGGTGCGAGGTAGATCAAAAATTCATCCACCAGGCCTTCACGGATCAGCGAGCCGTTGAGGCGGTGCCCGGCTTCAACGTGCAACTCGTTGATGTCGCGCAGCGCCACATCGCGCAGCATGGCGGCCAAGTCTACTTTGCCGTCGGTTGACGGTGTTATTCCTGGCAAATGGATCACCTTCGCGCCCAAGGCCTCCAGTTGTGCCTGTTTGGATGGCGCTACGACCGCCGCGAATATGGTTAAAGCGCGGCCAGCCATAAAAAGCTTGGCATCCAGCGGTGTTTCGAGCCGGCTGTCGACCACCACCAATTGGGGCTGGCGGGGCGTGTCCACCCCACGCACGTCGAGCCTGGGATTGTCCTCCAGCACGGTGCCGATGCCGGTCAACACCGCACAGGCGCGTGCCCGCCAGGTGTGGCCGTCTTGGCGGGCTGGTTCTGAGGTGATCCACTGGCTTAGGCCGTTGTTGAGCGCCGTTTTGCCGTCCAGCGACGCGGCAATTTTCATCCGCACCCAGGGAGTTTTGCGGATCATGCGGCTGAAAAACCCGATGTTGAGTTCGCGAGATTCTTCTGCGCCTGGGCCGACTTCGACCTCGACGCCGGCTGCCCGCAAACGCGCAAAGCCCTGGCCTGCCACCAGCGGATTCGGGTCAGCCAGGGATGCCACGACCTTTTTGATGCCGGCGGCCACCAGGGCGTCGCAACACGGCCCGGTGCGGCCATGGTGCGAGCAGGGCTCCAGCGTGACATAGGCGGTAGCACCGGCGACGGAGTTGCCACGGGCCAGCGCGTCGTTCAGGGCCACAATTTCGGCGTGGAACCCGCCTGCGACCTGCGTTTGGCCCTGACCGAGCACCTGCATGCCCGCTGACACGATGACGCACCCTACGCTTGGATTGGGCGGCGGCAAGTTTCGGTTGGTTTGGGCCAGATGCAGCGCCAGGGCCATGGGGTTTCGCCCCAGTTCCGGCGTTTCAAGTTTTGGGGGAATTGAGAGCACGGTTTACCGCTTGGAAGTTTGTATTTGCCGTTCGTCGTCATTCAATTGTGAATGCGGGGGTGACGGGCTAAGATTTGCATATGCTTAAAAGCCATTGCCATGATACGTTTTCGCCAGCGGCGTGCGGACCGTTGCCGCATTGTCGTCCCGCAATATTCAGGCACGCGATATCTAGGCACACAATATCCAGGCACGCAAGTCGGGGGTTCAGCTTGGTTGAACTGATGGTGGTGGTTGCGATTGCTGCCGTCTTGGCTGCCGTGGGAGGCCCCGCCTTGTTTGACATGATAGCGGCCAGCCGTTTGACTGCCGCTTCTTCTGCGCTTCAGGTTTCGTTGAATCTCGCTAGGGCTGAAGCAGTGCGCCGAGGGTCTAACTCCCTGGTCACGGTGGCCGCACTTACAACGGCGGGTAGCTGGAGCAATGGATGGGTTGTATTCGTGGACACTGGTCGTGATGCAAATTCTGGTGTCGGCCCTGCTGATGACACCCATGGGACGCGCCTGGAAATCGCCGACGCGCTTGCGCCAGCGGTCACTTATTCTCAGGGCGCAACAGATACCCTCAACTATTTTAGTTACAACGGTCAGGGTGGAATTGTCACGTCATCCGGTGCAATAGCCAATCGGGTCGTCTGGTTTTCCGGGACTGGAACCGATAAGTATTGCGTGATTATCAGCAGCTCAGGCCGGGTTCGCACGGCGCGGGCAGCAAGCGCGGCAGCTTGTCCAACCAATTGATCAAAGCTTTTTACTTCGGAGGTATCGACAAGTGACATCGTTGAGCATCGTGGCCCGGCGTCAATCCGGCTTCAGCCTGATTGAAGTGCTGGTCACAATTTTGATCCTGACGTTTGGCTTGCTTGGCGTGGCAGGCCTGCTCGTCAAAGGCGTGTCGAACGCAGCGGCCTCAGAAGCCTTGTCAAAAGCAAGCCAACTGACGGCTGACATGGCAGACCGAATGCGGGCAAATCCTGCCATCGCGTTGTCAGCATCCAGTGAATATCTCACCGCCTATTCTGATTCAATCCCGACCAATCCAGCCACGGTGGCGCTCCAGGACAAACAAGCGTGGATGACCGCATTGGCTGCGCAACTGCCTCAAGGCGCGGGTCAAATTACCAACATGGTGGCGGGTGGTGCAAGGACAGTCAATATCACCGTGCGGTGGTCAAAATGCCTGGGCACCACGCTCAGCAACGCGGACAACACTTCCTGTGGAAGCTCAGGTGATTCGTCCGCAGCCTTTCGAACTTTTAACTTTGAGTTGCGGTTATGAAATCCAATTTGAAGGGAAATTCAGCGTATCCAAAACAATCGGGCGTTACGCTGGTTGAACTGTTGGTTTCGCTTGCCTTGAGTCTTGCCATCCTGATTGGTGTTTCTTCGGTCTACATTGCAGCGAAGCAGTCATTTCGGTTTCAGGAAAATGCGGGTCGATTGCAGGAGGACGGCGTTTTCGCATTGGAAACCTTGGCGCGGGGTTTGCGCATGGCAGGGTTCGCTGGCTGCCGTGGCGTGGACGCGGTGACGGTGTCTGGCGTTACGACTTATTCTCCAACAATGTCATTGGCGGCAGCGCCAACCGCGATTAGCGGGCCCAATCCATTGGCGGCTGTTTTTGCGGCCAATCTGGCCATCACGACCCAACCGATGATGCCGACAAATTTCGTCCGGGGTTTTGACAGCGTTCCAAGTGCCATGTTTGCGTCAGGTTCGGTACCAGCTGCGGGCACGACGGACGCTCTGTATTTTGTCGGTGGCAGCAGCAATTCGGTGTCTGTGGGCGCGGCAATGGGGTCTGCAACCAGCAACCTGACAATAGCAGCTGATCCCTTTGGTTGGCATACAACTGATGCGGCAACGGGTTCGTACAAAGTCTGGAACATGATCGTTTCTGACTGCAATTCAGGCACCTTGTTTGCTGGCCAATTGTCTGGCACGACGGCAATTACCCACGCGACCTCGAATGGCGAAAACGCGGCATCATTTCCGTCAAGTCCTTTGTATGGCACTGACGCGCTGGTTATGCCTTTGGAGTGGAACTTATATTATGTGGCAACCCGCAGTGGCGCCGATACACCCAGCTTGTATCGGGTGTCTTACGACGGCAATAACCGCAGCAATGCCACCGAAATCGTCTCCAACGTCGAGACCATGAAATTGAATTACGGTGAAAACCTGAACGGCGCTGACTCAGCGACAAATTTGCCTTGTGTTATTTCCGGCGGTGGCCCGACCTGCACGCCAAATCTTCAGGCGGATGTATGGCGGACAACGGCTGCTGGCGTGACAGACTGGTCGCGGGTCGTTGCGATCCGGGTTGGCTTGGTCATGCTCGGGGCCGACGACAACACACTTGGCGACGTGACAGCCAACGCCATTACTTTGCTGGGTCAAAGCTATACGGTTCCTACTGGCGCATCGGTCAGCCGTCAGAGAAAAGAGTTTTCGACCACAGTGGTTTTGCGCAATCGGGTTTCTGCGCGATAAACGACGCCAATTCAGAGTTCAACTTGAAGCGATATCAATGCGTAGTGCAAAATTCCCATCCCGCCGGCAACAAAGCGGCATGACACTTCTGGTGGGCTTGATCCTGCTGCTGATGCTGACTGTGATTGGCACCATCGGGTTTCGCAATACGACCATGTCAGAACGGATGACCGGCAATACGGTCGATCGAAATGTATCGTTTCAGTCTGCCGAAAGCGCCGGCAAAGAAGCCTTGTCAGCCATCGTCGGCGGTACGGCGGCAGCGGTGTCGCCCGGTTATTTCGCCACGCCCTTTTCGGCGGGGGGAACCACCAATTTCTGGACTCAGGGCGACGGCGCAACCGGTGTCAGCGTCGCAAATTGTGCGACGACGACGCCATTTAGCTGGGCAAGTTGTTCTGCCTCGGTGGGAACCAAATACGCCAACAACGCCAACAACGCCCAGTATGTCGTTGAACTTCTATCCGCTGTTGCCAGTGGCGCGGGCATATTGTCCACCTACAGAGTAACAACGAGAAGCACCGGTGGATCCGGCAATGCTGACGTCGTGTTGCAAATTATTTACCAGCGCCAAACCTAGTTTTTGAGTGAGAAATTGCCATGAAATATTTATTCAGTCTGTTCAGCACAGGGGTTCGCACTATGGGTAGCAGCATTTTCAATGCGCCGCGCATCAAACCCGTTAAATCGGTTTTGGCTGCTTTAATGATGGCAATTCCAATGGTGTTGTCTACAAGTGCTATTGCGCAAACGACGGTGGCAATAGCCCAAATCCCCCTGCTTGCCCTGAAAAGTGCTCCGGGTTTGGTGATGTTGACGATGAGTCGCGATCACCGTCTTTTCTATGCGGCTTACAACGATAGCAGTGATATTGACGGTGATGGCGTTGTGGATGTGGGATTCAAACCAACGATTACCTACTATGGCAATTTTGTCTCTGATCGTTGTTATGACTACATTACCAGCGGCACAAACCAGCCGCTCTTTCGGCCGAAAGCCCTGGCAACACCTGCTGGCTGCACGGTAGGCGCGACCCAACGGTGGCATGGCAACTGGTTAAATTGGGCAACCACGTCACGAATGGATGCTTTGCGCCGCGTGTTGTATGGGGGTTACCGTGTCTATGACAACACCACCACATTGGGGTCGCCTTACTTTACTTCAACCGTCCTGCAAGGTGCCACGATTCCGCGGGACAGTCACGTGTGGGGCAAGGAATTTCGCCCATTACGCGATGCCTACAACATCACTCAATATACAAACCTTCCGACCCCCACTGTTGGAAAGCAACATTTGTTTGTGGTTCTGAGTCCAAACTTCACCGCAAATACTTCGGCTGGTTTTGCCAGTCCCCCTGCACCTGTGCTGCGCTACATTACCAATGCAGATCAAACGACTGAGCGTATTTGGCAATGGGCTTCTGCCGATATTGCGTTTGGAATTGGGAACCCTACAGCAAACTTCACCAAAGGAGGGGGGCGATCGAGCGTCAGTGCCGGTACGCCGGATTACGTGTTGAAGGTGGAGGCTTGTGTGCCAATCGGCGGTGCCGTAGAAACTGGCTGCACAGGTTACCCCACCGCCTCACCCACGGTCTGGAAGCCGACGGGTGTACTCCATGATTATTCAACCACTGACGCATTGAAATTCGGATTGTTGACCGGTTCGTATCAAAACAATTACTCTGGCGGCGTGGTGCGTCGCAATATCACCAGTTTTAAAAGTGAAGTCAGCCAAACGAACGGCACCTTTACCGATGCCAATGGCATTGCCAAAACCATCGACAGAATCAACGTGCAGGGTTATACCTCTACAACCTATGATTGCGGTTACCTCACTACGGCTCAGCGAAATGAGGGCGCTTGCAAGTCTTGGGGCGCGCCGATTGCTGAGATGATGTACGAGGGCTTGCGATTTTTTTCAGGAAAAGGCGCCGCAACCAGCATTTATACGAATGGTGTCGCCACCGGTATGGACAATACTTTGGGTTTTGCCAGTCCGGTGGCTTGGCAAAATCCATTCCAATCTAAGTTGCAAAGCGCAACCTATGGCAACCCTATTTGCTCGCGACCTGTGCAAATGGTCATTGCCGACCCGTTGACCAGTTTTGACTCAGACCAGCTTCCTGGCAGCTTTTGGTCTGCTGCGCCGAATTTCGGGCAAATGGCGTTGCCCAGCAATGACCTCGCAGGCTTGAGTGTCAGTGTAGAAAGCGATGCAATATGGACTGCAGAAGGTCTGGGTAGCCGAAATGTCTTCGTCGGCCAGTCTGACACGGTTTCGGACGGAAACCCCACGCCCAAGCTGTCGTCCCGGTTTTCCCGGCTCAGAGGCCTTGCGCCCGACCAAACCCAGTCAGAGGGCACTTACTACAGTGCGGGTGTGGCTCGGTTCGGACACAATACCGGGGTTCCGCTGGGTGCGCCAACCGGCTCTCCACCTGTACCAACCGTCAACAACCGTCCGGTCGATACCATCTCTGTGGCCTTGGGAAGCTTGACGCCCAAGATTGAAATCCCGAATCCAGCCGGTGGCGTCGTCACCATCGTGCCGATCTCAAAAGGCGTCAGCGGTGGGGGAATTGTCAAGACACCGGGCGTGTACCAGCCGACGGGCGCCATTACAGGTTTTTATTACGCCAATGCGACGGCCAGTTCAGTTACTGTTGTCGTCAATTTTTCGGACAGCGACCAGGG
>JANYCG010000087.1 GCA_025360385.1 Burkholderiales bacterium
GGGTGACGTGGCTGACCTGGGTGACGTGATGGAAGCAGGCCAACCCGCGTGGCCTGCCGTTTGCAAGGATTTTAAGACCTTGCGCAGTGTTTCACCCAGGCGATCTAGCCATCACCATCGGGTGCCTCGCGGGCGCGCTACGCGTTACACACCTCCCACACAATTTGCCCTGGTCATTGCATGGCGGCGCGGTGGGCATCGTGCAGGAAAACCAGCCGTGCCGTCAGTAACTCCACCGCCTGCCAAATGCCGCCCGGCTGATCAATGCCGCCTTGTTCGCAGATTGTCAAATCCGTGGAGAGGTGCAAAAACACGTCGCTTGTGCGGCCATCGTCGTTTTTGGAATTTTCTCAGCTCAGAAACGCTATTGCTTCGGCCCGGTGAAGTTTTAATTTTCGACAGTGACGACCCAAGAGATTCAAGCCAAAGAGTGACAACTTCATTGGGCCGAATCAATAAAAAGCACGACGACCTGTACGGATGATTTAGAAGCGGAATAAGTGATTTTGCCCTTGGCCATCTCGGCACTAGAGCAGCCGGCCAAGGCGGGGCTCCTGTCTGACGCCCACCACGTTACTGGCGTGCCTGGTACATCACGCGAAAAGCACGGGGCAACACGCCTGCCTCCCGGCGAAAAAATTTGGTGAAGTTGGTGGCTTCGTCAAATCCCAGATTCGAGGCGATGGTAATGATCGGCGCGTCGGTGTTGGCCAGCAGTCGCTTGGCTTCCAGGGTGATGCGCTGCGTGAGGTACGCCTTGGCGCTGGTGTCGGCGCTTTCTTTCGCGGCGCGGTTGAGGCTTTTTTCAGAGTGGCCCAACAGCTTGACGTAATCGGAGACGTGGTGGAGGCGGGTGAACTCCCGCTCCACCAGTTGGCAGTAGCGTCGAAAACGCTGTACCGATGTTGGCGGCGCAGAGGGCATGCCCTGGCCCCGCATCAACACCAGCCTGAGGCGCGCCAAGACCGTCAGGACCTGGGGCCGCAGCAGCCGGTGCATGTCGTTCATGTCAACGTGCAATTGCGCGTCCAACATCATGCGTTCAGCCACTTCGACGACCGCCGTGACCTCTTCTGAGCTCAAGGAAAAGTGGGTGGGAAAACTGTCGAGGTGATGGTATGCCACTAACTCGCCCACGCTCAATGGCGTGGTTTCGGACTGCAAGAACGACGGCCGAAACATGATCACGTAACCCCGGCTGTCTGGGGCGCTCGCCGCAAAACGTTGCACCTGCCCGGGGCGCAGGAGCAACAGCGATCCAGGTTTGCAAGTCAACTGAGCAAAGTCCACCATGTGCTCGCACTCACCTTCGGTGAACAGCGCCATGAAATGGAAAGCCAATCGTTGGGGTCGGCGCATGTGGGCTGAGCTGACGCGTCGTCTCAACTCTGAGAAAGTGAACACCTCGACGTCCAATGTATAGCCCTGCGGCGGGGCGTATCCCACTGGGCGAACCTCGTCCGCAATGCACGGACCCTGGCGCTTGATCATGGGGCTGACGATTCCATCATGGCTGACATTTTCCGCCGGAATGCATGCCAGGCCGCGTCCACAATGCACCATTTTGCGGCACCTTTTTACCTTGAGAAACAAGCTGCGCGCCCTCAAAATTCCTGCTCCCGTGCTCAGGCACTTCTATCAAAAAGGGAGTTTTGTTCATGTTTCCTGATCTCACCCGGCGGCGACTGCTGCTTGCTGCCGCCCTGGCCAACACTGCAGCGCTCGGAGCCTGCGCCAACAGCGATGCCATTCCCTCCACCCGCTCGTCCGTTATTTCTACAACCCCTTATCTCAAGGACTCCGCCATGACCATTGACCGCACCCACGACGTTAAAGCCTTACTCAAAAGCATCGAGACCGGTGACAGCGCCCCCGTGGCCTTCATCAACCCAGGTAAATACATCCAACACAACCTCGCTGTTGGTGAGGGTCTCGCGGGTTTTGGGGCGGTGCTGCAGCAACTGCCCAAAGGATCAGCCAGGGTCAACACCGTTCGCGTGTTTCAGGACGGAGATCACGTCTTTGCCCACACCGACTACAACTTTTTCGGTCCAAAAGTCGGTTTCGATGTGTTTCGCTTTGAGGCGGGACAGATCGTCGAACACTGGGACAACCTGCAAGAAAAGCCGACCGTGCCCAATCCCAGCGGGCATACCATGCTGGACGGTTTGAGCCAGGCAGGTGACCTGGACAAGACTGTGGACAACAAAGCCCTCGTGCGCGCCTTCGTTGACGACATCCTGGTTCACGGGCGCATGGACAAACTCGCCGGGTATTACGATGGCGACAACTACATCCAGCACAACCCCCAGATCGGCGATGGCTTGTCCGGGCTGGGTGCAGCGTTGCAGGCCATGGCCAAGCAAGGCGTGAGGATGAAATACGACCACATCCATAAAGTGCTTGGTCAAGGCAACTTTGTGCTGACCATGAGCGAGGGGCAATTCGCAGACAAGCACGTGTCGTTTTTTGACCTCTTTCGTGTGCACAACGGCAAGATCGCAGAACATTGGGACACGATCGAAGCCATCCCTGAGCGCGCAGCCTGGAAAAACGCAAATGGCAAATTCTGACCGCCGCCATTTCACCCAAGCGATGGGGCCTTGGCCCTTGTCGCCGTCACGGAATCAAGGTTTGCAAAAGAGGGAGGCGCTATGCCAGTAGTCATCGAAGTAGTGCGTTTCAAATTGGCCCCTGGCGTGTCCACAGCGGCCTTTCTGGCCTTGGACCAAGCCGTGGAACGCGAGCATGTGGCCAAACAAGCAGGCTTTTTGCGGCGGGAATCGGCCTCAGCGCCACCAGGCGAGTGGCTGGTGATCGTGCATTGGGCCTCTGCAGCGGACGCCGACGCGTCCATGGCGTCGTTCGAAGCGGCCCCGGCAGCGGCAGCTTTCATGAAGGGGCTGGAAGTAAGCTCAATGATCATGCAACGATTTCACCGGCATTGAGTTCTCTTCAGAGCTCGCGAGCTTCAGTTGTTCCAACTCATTGCGATCTTGATCGCTGCACGTAACACTGATCGCGACTCGCATCATCACCTCCTCCAACTGGTTCGCAGGGAAATTTTGCGTCAAGCAACTTCGCACGCGCTGCGGTAAGCTCTGCCTCTGGCCTTGACGATTGAACCCAGACCTCCCGTTTATTTCCATGATCAACAAAATAGCAGCGTCCGTTGCTGACGCGCTTCAGGGCACGCCCGACGGCGCCACCGTCATGATTGGCGGCTTTGGCACGGCTGGCATCCCCGACGAGCTGATTGACGGCCTAATTGCCCAGGGGGCCAAAGACCTCACCGTCGTCAACAACAACGCGGGCAATGGCGACGCGGGCCTGGCCGCCTTGCTCAAGGCCGGGCGCGTGCGCAAGATCATTTGCAGCTTTCCGCGTCAGGCC
Source organism: Burkholderiales bacterium (assembly GCA_025360385.1). Taxonomy (GTDB): domain Bacteria; phylum Pseudomonadota; class Gammaproteobacteria; order Burkholderiales; family Burkholderiaceae_C; genus JANYCG01. Next base: position 3,394 of record JANYCG010000087.1, read on the forward strand.
GACTCTTATGTGTTTGACGATTTGTACCGCAGTGGCAAGCTTGAGCTGGAGCTGGTGCCGCAAGGCAATCTGGCCGAGCGCATCCGCGCAGCCGGGGCGGGTATTGGGGCGTTTTTTACGCCGACGGGTTTTGGCACCGAGCTGGCCAACAGCCCGGATGGTTCGCCCAAAGAAACGCGTCAGATCAACGGCAAAAACTACGTGTTGGAGCACCCCATCTACGGCGACGTGGCCCTGATCAAAGCCGAGCGGGGCGACCGCTGGGGCAACTTGATGTACCGCATGGCCGCGCGCAACTTTGGCCCGGTGATGGCCACGGCCTGCAAGAAGACCGTGGCCACAGTGCACGAGATTGCCGAACTGGGTGAGATGAACCCCGAACACATCGTGACACCTGGTATTTTTGTCCAGCACATTGTCAAGATTGAACGGATCGCGACGCAGGCCGGCGGCTTCAAAGCGCTGGCGTGACGACGAAAGCCGCTTGTTCAGAGATCAATAGGGCTCAAGTCCTCATGGGTATTAAATGATTAGCTATCAAAAAAGAAGCAAAAAAGAATTGGCCCAACGCGTCGCCCAAGACATCCCCGAGGGTGCCACGGTCAACCTGGGCATCGGTATGCCGACGCTGGTGGCCAACCACATGGGGTCAGGCCTCGAAGTTTTGTTGCACAGTGAGAACGGTATTCTGGGCATGGGCCCCGCGCCTGCACCGGGGCAGGAAGACTACGACCTCATCAACGCCGGCAAACAGCCTGTCACCCTGCAAAAAGGTGGCGCGTTTTTTCACCATGCCGACAGTTTTGCCATGATGCGGGGTGGCCACCTGGACATTTGCGTGCTGGGCGCATTCCAGGTGTCGGCCGCGGGTGATTTGGCCAACTGGAGCACGGGCGAGCCGGGTTCAATCCCCGCCGTGGGGGGTGCCATGGATCTGGCCATTGGTGCCAAACAAACCTGGGTCATGATGGATTTGCTGACCAAAAAAGGCGAGAGCAAAGTCGTCAAGACCTGTACTTATCCGCTGACCGGCATTGGTTGCGTCAAACGCATCTATTCCGAGCTGGCCACGCTGGACTGCACGCCGCAGGGGCTTAAACTGGTAGACAAGGTAGACGGACTGGGCCATGCCGAGCTTGAAGCCCTGATCGGCTTGCCCATTGCCGTTTAGCGCCCTGCTTTCCGTTTGAACCCACGCAATAACCGTTCGGGCTGAGCCTGTCGAAGCCCATTGCCGACCCACTTCGCGAGCATTTCGACAGGCTCAATGCGCACCCATCAAGGAATCAACCATGACCCCCCAAGCTTTCATCTGCGATGCCATTCGCACCCCCTTTGGCCGTTATGGCGGCGCACTCAGCAGCGTGCGTGCAGACGACCTGGGCGCAGTGCCACTCAAAGCCTTGATGGCGCGCAACCCGAAGGTCGATTGGCTGGCCGTCACCGATGTGATCTACGGCTGTGTCAACCAGGCGGGCGAAGACAACCGCAATGTGGCGCGCATGGCCAGCTTGCTGGCGGGTCTGCCACTGGAAGTGCCCGGCACCACCATGAACCGCCTGTGCGGCTCAGGCATGGACGCGGTGGGCACGGCGGCGCGCGCCATCAAGGCGGGCGAGGCCACGCTGATGATCGCCGGCGGGGTCGAAAGCATGAGCCGCGCCCCGTTTGTGATGGGCAAGGCCGAAAGCGCCTTCAGCCGCAATGCGCAGATTTTTGACACCACCATTGGCTGGCGCTTCGTCAACAGGCTGATGAAGGAAAAATACGGTGTGGACGCCATGCCCGAAACCGCCGAAAACGTGGCGGTCGAACACAAGATCAGCCGCGACGACCAAGACAAAATGGCCCTGGCCTCACAAATGAAGGCGGTTGCGGCGCAAAAAGCCGGTTTTTTTGACGCGGAGCTGACCCCCGTCACCATCCCCCAAAAGAAGGGTGAGCCACAAGTCGTCAGCAAAGACGAACACCCGCGTGAAACCAGCCTCGAAACCCTGGCCAAGCTCAAAGGGGTGGTCAAACCCGAAGGCAGCGTGACGGCCGGCAACGCCAGCGGCGTGAACGACGGCGCCTGCGCCATGCTGATTGCCAACGAGGCGGCAGCCAAAGCCAACGGCCTCACCCCGCGCGCCCGCATCGTCGGCATGGCCACCGCCGGCGTGCCCCCGCGCATCATGGGCATAGGCCCCGCGCCCGCAACGCAAAAAGTGCTGGCCCTCACCGGTTTGACCATCGCCCTGATGGACGTGATCGAACTCAACGAAGCCTTCGCCGCCCAAGGCCTGGCCGTGCTGCGCATGCTGGGCGTGCAAGACGACGACCCGCGCGTCAACCCCAATGGCGGCGCGATTGCGCTGGGGCATCCGCTGGGGGCTTCGGGGGCGCGTCTTGTCACCACGGCGACCAGCCAGCTGCACAAGACAGGTGGGCGCTACGCGCTATGCACCATGTGTATTGGCGTGGGGCAGGGGATTGCGGTGGTGATTGAGCGGGTTTGAGGCGCTGGGGGAAAGGTAGAAATGATGCTTTGATCCCCTTCAACCCGGACCAAAACAGTTTGAGTGGGTTGAAAGTTGAGGGCAAAAAACTGGACTCGATATTCCCGACGTGCTTTGAAAAATACTCGCAAATAAACTGGAGCGCCCATCTTAAAACGGTTTCAATTGTCCACGCTGCAAGCGTTATCAGAGTTGCCATCAAACGGAGCCGCGGCATGGCTCGCGGGCGCTGAAGACTCGGTCGCGTTCTTGAAGGAAAACTCTATGAACGATGAAATCGTGATTTATGCCAGGGGCAAGTCCGTACTAGTGTAGTGTTGCATATATATTGAACTATTGTCAGTTGTCCTGATCTTACCCTGAACATTGCAGTTTCGAGGAGTATCCGAATGAACAGTCGCAGGGTAGTAGTCGAATTTGGCCAGGATGACCTGGAGACTTTGCTTC
>JANYCG010000091.1 GCA_025360385.1 Burkholderiales bacterium
GAAGCAAAGTCTCCAGGTCATCCTGGCCAAATTCGACTACTACCCTGCGACTGTTCATTCGGATACTCCTCGAAACTGCAATGTTCAGGGTAAGATCAGGACAACTGACAATAGTTCAATATATATGCAACACTACACTAGGGCGTTTGCCGGGCCGCAGGCGTCTTCATGCGCCATGCCGCCGCAATCGCGAGGGCGCAGACGGCGGCCAGCATGAGGAACGCCTCATTGAACGCCGCCAGCCGCGCCGCATTGGGGGCCACCTCGGCCAGTGACTGCCCATGCACGGCCAAGCGCCATTCGAGCGCAATGGCGCACAGGCTCACGCCACATGCGCCCCCGACCATGCGGAAAAAACTGATGGTGCTGGCACCCTGGGCAATCAAATTTTTGTCGACGCCGCGCAGGGAACCCAGGCTCAAGGAAGGCAGCACAAAACCCAGGCCGATGCGCCCCACGATGGACCACAGCGCTATCACCCAGAGCGAGGTCGCCATGCCCACCGTGACCATCAGCGCAAAACTCGACGCCAGAAAAAACAGGCCAATGCTGACCAGCAAATAAGCCGGTTGGCGGTCTGCCAGGCGGCCCACCATGGCAATGGTGGCGGCCAGCACCAGGCCGGCCGGCAGCAGCAGGGTACCCACGAAAGACGGCGACAGCCCCAGGCCCATCTGCATGTAGACCGGAAACAGGTAGGTCGAACCGAACAGCGCCGCACCGTAGATGAAGGCCACGATGCTGCCCATGGCGTAAGGCCGGTGGCGAAACAGCGGCAGGTGGATCAAAGGGCCGTCCTGCGTGCTGGCACCGGGCCGCCACAACTTGCCCAGGCGCCGCTGCCACAGCACAAACGCCAGCAGCAACACGGCCGCCGTTGCCAACAGCGCCAGCGCCTGCCGGCCTGCGCCGTTGTGCCAGGCCACCAGGCCATTGAGTAGCGCCAGCGTAGTGAACGCCGCCAACAGCAGGCCGCGCCAGTCCAGCGTGGCGCTGTCCCGACCGGCCACCACCCCGCCGGGCCCGGTAACGGGCACATAACGCTGCGCCATCCACAGGCCGATCAGGCAAAACGGCACCACCATGAAGAAGATCGAGCGCCAGCCAAACAGGTCGATCAAGATGCCGCCAATGCTGGGCCCCAGGGCCGGCGCCAGCACCACACACATGCCAAAAATGCCATTGGCGCGGCCCTGTTCGTGGGGCTCGAAGGCGCGCAGGATGATGATGGCCGGAATCGGCTGCACGGCCCCCGCCGCCAGGCCCTCTACCACCCGGGCGAGCAGCACCAAGTCAAAATTATTGGACAAGCCACCCGCCAGGCCGCCGGCCATCAGCAACAACATCATCGCAACATAGGTGCGCCGGTAGCCAAAGCGGGACAGTAGCCAGGGCGTGGTCAGCATCGACACCGTCATTGCCACCATGAAGCCCGACGTGACCCATTGGGCTCGGTCCTGCGTCATGACGAAATGGCGACTCATGTCTGGAATGGCCACGTTGACGATGGTGGACGACATGATGGCCGCCATAGAGCCGGTCATCACGGCAAACAGGAATTTCCAGCGGAATTTCGGGCCGTAATGGGCTTGCAGCTCAGCGAGGGTGTTGGGCATCTCTGAAAGCAGGTTAAAACTGTTTGTCAGAGACAAAAGTGCTGTATGTCCCCGTGGGTACTAATTGTATAGCTATTAATTGTAGAGCAGTCATGGCGACTAAAAACGGGCGCAACGCTGGCAGATGCAGGCCAGATTGCGGCTTTGCGGCGGCACGCGGGCCAGCAATTCGGCATCGAACGTCAACGGCGTGCACCAGCAGGGCGGCTGCATCTCCCCGCTGGCTTTTTCGACCTCTATGGCGCAGCGGTTGGTGTTCTGGCACAGGGGGCAAAGGCCTGGGTCGAGCTCGGTTGCAGCGACAAGGGCCATGGCTCAGGCACCCGTCAAACTGTCCCGCACCTGCGCGGCAAGTTCATAAGACCGCAGCCGGGCCGAATGCTCGTGAATGTTGGCCGTGACCATCAACTCGTCGGCTCCCGTGCGCTTGATGAAGTCTTGCGTGAAGGCGCGCACCGTGGCGGGGGACCCAATCGCAGAACACGGCAGCACGCTGTCCAGTATGGCGCGTTCCTGCGGGCCGATCCGGTTGAGGAAACCCTCTACCGGCGGCGGCAGTTTTTTGGGATGGCCGGTGCGGATGTTGATGAAGGCTTGTTGCATCGAGCTGGCCCTGAACTGCGCTTCTTCGTCCGTGTCGGCCGCAAAAATGTTGAAGCCCAGCATCACATGCGGTTTGGCCAATTGTTTGGACGGTTTAAAGTTGGCGCGGTAAATCGCAATGGCCTGCATCAGTTGTTGCGGCGCAAAGTGGGACGCAAAGGCATACGGCAACCCCAACATGGCGGCTAGCTGGGCCCCAAAGGTACTGCTGCCCAAAATCCAGAGCGGCACGTTCAGGCCGGTGCCCGGCACGGCCCGAACCGGGGTCCGGGGCTGGTCGGAGAAATACTCCATCAGCTCGACCACGTCCTGCGGAAACTCGTCCGAGTCGCTGGCCAGGTTGCGCCGCATGGCCCGTGCGGTGGTCTGGTCAGAACCGGGGGCACGGCCTAGCCCCAGGTCGATGCGGCCGGGGTAGAGGGATTCCAGCGTGCCAAACTGCTCGGCAATCACCAAGGGCGAATGGTTGGGCAGCATGATGCCACCGGCGCCCACGCGGATGGTTTTGGTGCCGCCGGCCACGTGCCCGATCAGCACCGAGGTGGCGGCGCTGGCAATGCCCGGCATGCCATGGTGCTCGGCCAGCCAGTAACGGCGATAGCCCCAACCCTCGGCGTGTTGCGCCAGGTCGCGGCTGTTGTGGAAGGACTGCGCGGCGTTGCTGCCTTCCAGAATGGGGGAGAGGTCAAGTACGGAAAAAGGAATCATGAATTGGAGTTGTAGATGCACCCATTGGGTTTTGAAAGCCAGACGCAAAAACCCATTGTCCAGTAAAGTGGACGCTGCTTCTAAATCAAGGCTTTGCACAGGAGATGCCGCATGAAAATTCGTGAAATCGCCAGCGGGCTGTTGTTCCCCGAGGGACCCATCGCCATGGACGATGGGTCGGTCATCCTGGTTGAAATTGCGCGCGGAACCTTGAGCCGGGTCACGCCCGATGGCCGGGTCCATGTGGTGTGCGAACTCGGCGGCGGCCCGAACGGCGCTGCCATCGGCCCGGACGGCGCGGTCTACGTCTGCAACAACGGTGGGTTTAACTTCGTCAAGTCCCAGCACGGCTACCTGGTGCCGGTGGGCCAGGCGGCCGACTATTCGGGCGGGCGCATTGAGCGCGTCCACCTGGCCACGGGGCACCATGAGCGCGTGTACGAAGCGGTCGATGGCCTGGCGCTGCGCGGCCCCAACGACATCGTCTTTGACGCGCTGGGTGGCTTCTACTTCACCGACCTGGGTAAAACCCGCGCGACCGACATGGATCGTGGTGGCATTTTTTATGGCCACACGAATGGCCAGGCCGCCAGCGTGTTGGCCCGCCCGGTGATGACACCCAATGGCATCGCCCTGGCGCCCGACGGCAACACCCTCTACTACGCGGAAACCGATGGCGCGCGGGTCTGGGCGTTCGACCTGACCGGGCCCGGCAAATTTAAGCGGGGCGCCCAGCTGTCGCCCCATGGCGGGCGCATGGTGGCGGCGTCGCCTGGCGGGCACTACCAGTATTTCGACTCGATGGCGGTGGACGCGCTGGGCAACCTGTGTGTCGCGACCTTGCTGCACGGCGGCATCAGCGTGATCTCGCCCGACGGGCGCATGTGCAGCCATGTGCCCTTACCCGACCCGTTCACCACCAACATCTGCTTTGGCGGCAAGGCCAAACGCACTGCGTTCATCACGCTGTCGGGCACGGGCAAATTGATTGCAGTGGACGATTGGCCCACGCCGGGGCTGGCGCTCAACTTCAACGCCTGATTTTCGATGTCTGAGCCTGGCACAGGCTCCTCACCACTTTCAAGGATGCCGCAACATGGACGCCAACACAGCACTTAGCGCCCTATGGAAATTGGGCCAACTGCCCGCAACGGCCCTTGACGGCGTGGCGCTGGCAGGCGCAGACCCGGTCTTGCCGTCGTCCTTCAAAGTCGGCACCGCGGCCCAGGTCTCGGTCGCGGCGGCTGCGCTGGCCGCCTGTGCGTTGGGCGTCTGGCGCGGCCAGCCACCCCAAACTGTGTCAGTTGACATGGCCCATGCTGCGCTGGAATGCACCGGCTGGTTCAGCGTAGACGGTGTGGTGCCGGCGACCTGGGACAAGTTCTCGGGCCTTTACGCCTGCGACGACGGCTGGGTGCGTGTTCACGCTAATTTTGCGCACCACCGTGAAGGTGCATTGCGCCTGCTGGGGCTTGACCCGCACACGGCCACGCGCGACGCCGCGCAAGCTGCAATGAAACGCTGGTCTGCCGCTGCATTTGAGCAAGCCGCCGCCGATGCAGGCCTGGTGGCGGCCATGGTGCGGTCGTTTGACGAATGGGATCAACACCCGCAGGGCCAGGTGCTGGCGGCACAGCCGCTGCTGACCTTTGAGCGTATTGGCGACGCGCCGCCGCTGGTATTGCCGGCGCTGGCGCCTGGCGCGGGCGAGCGCCCGTTGGTTGGCCTGCGCGTGCTGGATCTGACCCGCATCCTTGCCGGGCCTGTGTGTGGCCGCACGCTGGCCGCGCATGGGGCCGACGTCATGCTGGTCAACGCACCCCACTTGCCCAATATCGCCTCCATCGCCGACACCAGCCGTGGCAAGTTATCGGCCTTGTGTGATCTGCGCACGGCCGACGGCCTGCAAAGCTTGCTGAAACTGGTGGACGGCTGCCAGGTGTTTGTCCAGGGTTACCGGCCCGGCGCTTTGCGCGGCCTGAACGTCGGCCCCGAGCGCCTGGCCGAGCGCAAGCCCGGTCTGATTTACGTGTCAATTTCTGCCTACAGCGAGCAAGGCCCCTGGCATGAGCGGCGCGGTTTTGACTCGTTGGTGCAAACCGCCACCGGCTTCAACCACGCGGAAGGCCTGGCAGCCGGTGCCAACGGCCCCAAGGCCTTGCCGATGCAGGTGCTGGACTACGCCACCGGGCACTTGATGGCCTTTGCCGCCTCGGCCGCGCTGCACCGTCAGCAGCGTGAAGGCGGCAGTTGGCACGTGCGGCTGTCGCTGGCGCAAACAGGCCGATGGTTGCGCGCTTTGGGGCGTGTGCCAGATGGTTTTACCGTGAAGGTGCCCGACCGGGAGCCGTTTTTGGAGTCCAGCGCGTCCGGGTTCGGGCATTTGCGCGGCTTCAGGCACAGTGCCCAGCTGTCCAGAACGCCGGCCAAATGGGTCAGGCCATCGGTGCCGCCTGGCACACATGGGCCGGTTTGGCCTTGATGCCAATCGACGGTGCGGATGAAATAAAATCAGCGCGATGGACTATTCACTCGTGCCGATCCGCGCCTTTGCCGCGCTGCAGGTTTGCCGCGTTATCGCCTTGTTTGTGCGGCCATGAATCCCAAATCATGCCCTGCGACGGCGTTTGCCTTGGTGTTGCTGCTGGCGGCTGGCCTGGCCAGCGCAGAACTGGAGACAGGCGCAGGCAAAGACGGCACCAACCGGCCAGCCGAGGCCGCAGTGAACTGGTCGGCTGCCATGGACAAGACGCTGGACGGCATGTCGGGCAGCGACCATGGCAAGGAGCTGTCCAAAGGCATAGGGCAAGACGACGTCCTCATCAAAGAACACTTGGTCAGGGAAGAGGAAAAGCGCCAGGCGGCCAATAGCAAGCCCGATGTGTCCAAAAACAAGGCGCCGGCCAAGACCCAGACCGCCGCTGAAATCGCCGCCAAAGCGCGCGACGATGACTGGGGCAACGCGTTTTTCAACGCCATCCGTGACATTGTCAAACCCATTAAAAAAGAAGTGTCCGAGCTGGAGGTGGTGCAGGCGATCAAACAGGTGGACCAGCAAATCAGCAACACCGCTGAAAAAGAGCTGGTGCCAAAAATCATCCTGCTTGAGCCCGTCGGCCCCGCGACGTCCCCGGAGCAAGCCCGACGGGACCGTGAGGCATCCAGCTACGCGTTTCAGCAGTTTGTTCAGGACGTCAAGCCTTTTGCAATTGGCTTGGTGGCGCTGTTGGCGGTGGGGTACCTGGCCACGATTTGGTGGAACTATGTGCACTGGAAAAACAAGAGCAATTTGCGGTCTCGTTCGCCCAGCCGCAGCAGCCGCGTGAGTAACTCGCGTGCAGTCAGCCAATATGGCCCCCTGAGTGAGGCGGACCCACTGAGCGAATCCGGCCCACTGAGCGAGTCTGGCCAGATCGTCGAGTCTGGCCGCCCGTCCAAAAGCCGCGTTGGCCGACGCAGCCGAAAAACCTGAGTGACTGCACAAGCCGCTGTGGCCGCAGACCAAGGCATGATTGAACTCGCGGTGGTTATCCCCACCTTCAACGAAATTGGCAATGTTGAAGAACTGCTGGCGCGGCTGGACCGCGTGTTGGTCGGCACGGCGTTTGAAGTCATTTTTGTCGACGACGATTCACCCGATGGCACGGCCGCAAAGTTGCACGCGATCGCGGTGGACAACCCCCGTGTGCGTTGCCTGCGCCGTGTCGGACGGCGCGGCCTGTCCAGCGCCTGCGTAGAAGGCATGCTGGCCACCGGCGCAGCCCATATTGCGGTGATGGACGCTGACTTGCAACACGACGAAACCATCTTGCCGAAAATGTTGCAGACCCTGCAAAACGGCGGCGCAGACCTGGTGGTGGGCACCCGTTACATGGAGGGCGGCGGTGTCAGCGAATGGGACAACTCGCGGCAAAAAATCAGTTCTTTCGCCACTTCCTTGAGCCAGCGCATTCTGGGCCTGACGCTGAACGACCCCATGAGCGGCTTCTTCATGATTCAGCGCAGCGCGTTTGAAGGCGCGGTGTATGGCTTGTCCAACATCGGTTTCAAAATCCTGGTGGACCTGGTGGTCTCGTCGCCCGTGCCGCTGCGGGTGAAAGAGCTGCCTTACCAGTTTCGCAACCGCCACGCCGGTGACAGCAAACTGGACAACCGCGTGGCCTGGGATTTTCTGATGCTGCTGGCCGACAAAACCATTGGCCGCTGGGTGCCTACGCGCCTGGTGTCCTTTGCTGCAATTGGCTCGTTTGGGGTGCTGGTGCACCTGGCGGTGTTGGCGGCCGCATTGTCGCTCTTCGGCCAGCCATTCACGCAGGGCCAGACCATGGCCGTGATGGTCGCCATGGTCGGCAACTTTTTCCTGAACAACGCGCTGACTTACCGCGACCAGCAATTGCGCGGCTGGCGTTTGCTGCCGGGTTTGCTCAAATTCATGGCGGCTTGTTCGGTTGGCGCTTTTGCCAATGTCGGCGTCGCCAGTTACATCCACGGCGGTTACGGCCACTGGGTGTTGTCTGCCCTGGCGGGTGTTGTGGTGGGCACCGTCTGGAACTACGGCGCCACGGCCTGGCTGGTGTGGGTCAAACCCAAAAAAACGGCGGGAGCCTGAGTTGCCCTTGTCCGTGTTGAAAGACCCCTGGGTGCGGGCGCTGCTGGGCGCAGGCCTGATGGTGCACCTGCTGCTGGCCTTTGCCTTTCACCTGTCGCCCGACGAAACCCATTACGCGCTCTACGCCATCAACCCGGCCTGGAGTTATTACGACCACCCGCCGCTGGCTGGCTGGGTGCAGTGGGTTTTCGCCAATGGGCTGGGCGGCGCTGACGTGTGGATGCGCGCCATGCCCATGGCCTGCTGGGCACTGGCGGCCTGGGGCGTGATGGCGCTGGCGACCGCCTTGTTCCCGCAGGCGGCCAGTGCGCCCCCGATGCCGACGCCCGCCAGCCGGCTGCAATCCACACCCTTCATTGCCTTGCTGCTGTGGCACCTGAGCCCACTGCCTCATCTGGTGGGGCTGGCCATGGTGCCTGACACCCTGCTGATGCCCATCATTTGCACCGTGATGCTGCTGTGTTGGCGTTTGTGTGATGCGGCACAGGCCCGCACCTTAAGCCTTTGGCTGGGTTTGGGGCTGGCCTTGGGCCTGGCTGGGTTGTCCAAATACACGGCTGTGCTGATCGGGCTCGGCACAATTTTGGCCCTGGTTTTGGCCCACGGAACCCGCTTGCTGGCTCTGCCAGGACCCTGGCTGGCGCTGGCCGCGGCGGGCCTGTGCATCAGCCCGGTGGTTTACTGGAACGCCACCCACAACTGGATTTCACTGGCCTACCAGTTTGGCCATGCCACCGGCAAAGCCGAATGGCGCCTGGGTCATGTGGCCGCGTTTGCAGCAGTCCAGTTGCTGGGGTATGGCCTGCTGCTGCTGGCGGGCTTGGTACAGGCTGGGTGGCTGCAGTGGACGCAGCGCGGTACTGCCGTCACTGGCCAGCTCGCGCCAAGACGACGTCTTTCGCCCTTGCTGTTTTGCGCCTGCTTTGGCCTGCCAACCTTGCTGTTGCTGGCCTACCTGTCAGGTCGGGGGTCTGCCTTGCCCCACTGGACGGTGACGGCGTGGGTGGCCTTGACGCCTGCGGCCGCCATGGGTTGCCAGATTTTGTGGCAACGGGCCCGTGCCGGCGTGCTGGCGCTGGGCGGTTTGCAGGCGGTGTCGTGCTTGGCGTTGGCAAGTTTGATGCTCGCCGGGGGCATCGGTTCCGAAACCGCTGGCCAGGCCACAAGCCGCCCAGGCGAAGCCGTTGCTGGCTTTGAGTTCAACCCCTTCACCGACCTGTACGGTTGGGACATGGCCGCTCGCCGCGCCAAGGCCTTGGCCACTCAGAACGGCAATCCCACACTGGCTGTCTTCAACTGGACGCTGGACAGCCGCATCGCCTGGTACGCCCAAGCCCCGGTCAAAGTCGTGCAGCGCCACTTGGACCAGTTCGGCCTGTGGTGGGGCCTGTTGCAGCCCGGTGAAAACGCGCTGGTGGTGGACTGGTCGCAAATGAGTTTTGCGCCGCCGGTGGGGCCAGGCGAGTTCGAGCGCTGCGAGCTGATCGACCAGTTGCCGGTGCTGCGCCTGGGCCGCCAGGTGGCGCATTTCAATTACCTTCTGTGCCGCAACTGGCAAGGCTCCGGGAAGTTGCCGTTATGACGGAAAAGCCACCTGCTTCAGAGCATATTGCATCAAAAGTCCCCGTAAATAGGGTATTTATAGCTATTGTATTAATAGCTTTAATTTTGGCGCTGTATCTGCAAACCAGGCCGCCACAACGCGCTTTATTCCTGGCGCTGAACGCTTGGGCCTCTCAATATTCGCCTTCGGTGTGGTCGTTTTTAACGCTGCTGGGTGATGGCGGCGTTTTGTTCACTGTGTTGTCGCCGTTGTTGTTGTGGCGGCCCCAGGCGATGTTTGCGGTGTTGGCTGCGGTGCCGCTGGGGGCGCTGTCTTCGGTTGCGCTCAAGGCCCTGTTCCAGGCGCCAAGGCCCGCCACGCTGATCGACCCTGGCCTCTTCACCGTGATCGGGCCGTTGCTCAACAACGCCAGTTTTCCGTCGGGCCATACGCTGGCTGCGTTTGCAGCGGCAGTGGCGGTGTTGGCCGTTGTCGTGCAGGGCCGAAAAGCCGAAGCCGTCGCGGCAACGCCGGCCAGGTTATTGAGCCGGCCCGACCTCGTCAAAACCACCGCCCTGGCTGCAGCCACCCTCGGGCTGGCCGCGCTGGTCGGGTTTTCGCGCATCGCCGTTGGGGCGCATTGGCCGGTTGACGTGCTGGCCGGTGCCGCCTGTGGCAGCCTGGCGGGTTGGAGTGGCGCGTGGATCACGCAGCGCTACCCCAGGGTGTGGAACTCGCTGGTGGGCCAGTTTCTGTATGGCCAGGTTCTGCTGGTAACGGCCATGTGGCAAGTGCTGCACCCGTCGGACTACCCGCAGGGCGCATTGGCAGTGGCACTGGGCATTGTGTGTGGGGTGGGGACAGTGGTGCGTCAGTGGTTTGCGATGTGGCGCAACGCCGGCTCAAAAGCAGCCTCCAAATCGGTTTAAAACTTATGTTGAGAGGTAAATATGCCGAATGTTCCCGTCAATGCTGCATAGTTAGATATTAAAAATGTAGCATTCAATCGGCAAATCATTCTGGCAATTTGACGCGCTGACCCGACCGTCAGCGGATGGACTGCCTTGGTCGCTCAGGCATTCGGCCCATCCCGCAACAACTCCACCAGAGCGCGAAACCCGGCCGTGTAAGAGCGCCAGCCCAGGCCTTGAACGGTGGCCTTTGCAGCTGGCGAAATGATGGAATGGTCACGCCAGGCTTCACGTGCGGCAATGTTCGAGAGGTGAATTTCCAGCACGGGGAACGGCATCGCCTTGATCGCGTCGTGCAGGCTCACGCCGTGTTGGGTGAGGCCCGCCGGGTTCAACAAAGCGCCTTGCACTGAGTCAATGCATTCATGCAGCTTGTCGACCAACACGCCCTCATGGTTGGACTGCAGGGTTTCAATCTCAACGCCCAGCGCTTTGGCCAGCGCATCCAGTTTGTCATTGATCTGCGCCAGTGTGACGCTGCCGTAAATGTGCGGCTCGCGCCTGCCAAACAGATTGAGGTTGGGGCCGTGGAGGATGAGGATTTTCATGCGGGCATTCTGGTTAAAAAATTGGAAAGGCCATCATGCCTCATTTGCCAAACTCATCGCCCATCTCTTTGGCCCGGTTCCTGGCTGCATGCAGCGCCGCCACGAAGTGGTGCTTGATCTGGCTGGTCTGCATCGTCTTGAGGGCGGCCTCGGTGGTGCCGCCCTTGGAGGTGACACGCTGGCGCAAAACTTCGGGCGGCTCGGGCGAGGCTTTTGCCAGTTGGCCCGCGCCGATGAAGGTGGCCACGGCCAACTGATAGGCCTGGTCGGGTGCCAGGCCCATTTGCGCGCCGGCTTCGGTCATGGCTTCCAGGAAATAAAACACGTAGGCCGGGCCGGAGCCAGAGAGCGCCGTGACCACGTCGAGCTGCTGTTCGTCTGGCAACCAAAGCCACTGGCCGGTGGTGGCGATGACCTGCTCTACGTCGCCGCGGTCAGCTGGCGTGACGACGGGGCGGGCGTACAAGCCACAAATGCCTTGGCCGATCAGCGCAGGGGTGTTGGGCATGGCGCGTACCACGCGTTCGCTGCCCAGCCATTGGGCGATGCTCCCGCTGGGGATGCCGGCCGCCACGCTGAGGTGCAGGGCGCGGGATGTGAATTCGCGGATCGGCAGGCTTGCTTCTTTGAAGGACTGGGGTTTGACGGCCCAGACGAGCAGACCAGCCTTGTCCAGAAAAGGGCCGCCGGCCGCTTGCGCTTCAATGCCGAAGCTGGTCTGAAGTTTCTGCCGCGCTTCCTCAAACGGCTCCACCACGTCGATCTGGCCCGGCCCAAACCCCTGCTTCAACAGCCCGCTGATGATGGCGCTGGCCATGTTGCCGCCGCCGATGAATGCGATATGCTTGCCCAATTGAAGTCTCCTTTGCCGCCAGGAATGGGATGGTCGATGGAGCGAATTGTCGCAGTGTGAAAACAAGGCTTGCAAAGCGCATGAAATACATCCTCGCATTGGACCAAGGCACCACGAGTTCACGGGCCATCCTGTTTGACCGCGCAGGACGAGTCGCGGCAGTGGCGCAGCAGGAGTTTGGGCAGATCTTCCCGCAACCCGGCTGGGTTGAGCACGACGCTACCGTGATCTGGCGCACCCAACTGGCGGTGGCGCAAGAGGTCTTGAAAAAGCAGGGCCTGGGCGCTGCCGACATTGACTCAATCGGCATCACCAACCAGCGCGAAACCACGCTGGTGTGGGACCGCAAAACTGGCGAGCCGGTGGCCAACGCCATCGTCTGGCAAGACCGCCGCACGGCGGCGCGCTGTGACGAGATTCGCGCGGGCGCCCAAGGCCGGGGCTGGGTCGCCAAGATACAGAAAAAAACTGGCCTGGTGCTGGACGCCTACTTTTCCGGCACCAAATTGCAGTGGCTGCTCGACAAAGTGCCCGGCGTGCGCGCCCGAGCCGAGCGTGGTGAACTGGCCTTTGGCACCATGGACACCTGGCTGGTCTGGAAGCTGACCGGCGGGCGCCTGCATGTGAGCGACGCCAGCAATGCGTCTCGCACGCTGCTGTTCAATATCCACACGATGCAGTGGGACGCGGATTTGCTGCGGCTGTTCAACATCCCTGACAGTGTGTTGCCGAGAGTTGTGGCGTCCAGCGGCGTGGTCGCTGAAACAGACGCGGATTTGTTTGGCGCGCCGCTCGTCATAGCCGGCATGGCGGGTGACCAGCAGGCCGCCACATTTGGGCAAGCGTGTTTTTCTCCCGGCATGGCCAAAAATACCTATGGCACGGGCTGCTTCATGCTGATGAACACAGGCATTTCGGCGGTGAAGAGCGAGTACCAGCTGCTGAGTACCGTGGCCTGGTCGGGGCCGCAGGGCCAGCCTTGTTACGCGCTGGAAGGTTCCGTCTTCATGGCCGGTGCCACAGTGCAGTGGCTGCGCGACGGCCTGCACCTGTTCAAGGCAGCCCATGAGGTGGAGCAATTGGCGGCCAGCGTGGCGGACACGGGTGATGTCTATCTGGTGCCGGCTTTTGCAGGCTTGGGCTCGCCCTATTGGGACGGCAATGCCCGGGCTGCTATTTTGGGTATGACCCGGGGAACAACTCATGCACACCTAGCACGGGCGGCTCTTGAATCAATCGCTTTGCAAACGGCAGATGTGTTTGGCGCGATGGTTCTGGACTCGTGCATCGACCTTAAAGAACTGCGGGTGGATGGCGGTGCCTGCCGCAACAATTTGTTGATGCAGATGCAGGCGGATTTTTTGGGCGTTCCGGTGGTGCGGCCACAGGTGACAGAAACCACAGCCTTGGGCGCTGCCTATCTGTCGGGTCTGGCAACCGGGTTTTGGTCAGGCGCAGACGAAGTGGCGTCGCAATGGGCGGTCGACCGCCGTTTTGAGCCTGCGTTGGGCCAAGATGCCCGTGTGCAGAAATTGGCACGCTGGCAGCAGGCGGTGGCCCGGTCACGCGGGTGGGCCGCATGAAGGGGCTCGCACCGCTGCCGACGGATCGGGCGGCGCTGGTCGCGCGCTTGGCCGAACCCCGAGCCTATGACGTGGCGATTGTGGGAGGCGGCGCAACAGGCCTGGGCGTGGCGCTGGACGCGGTCGCACGGGGTTTCAGCGTGGTGCTGGTGGAGTCGCACGACTTTGCCAAAGGCACTTCGTCCCGGGCCACCAAGCTGGTGCACGGGGGCGTGCGCTACCTGGCGCAGGGCAATATTTCTCTGGTTCGCGAGGCTTTACACGAGCGCACGACGTTGCTGCACAACGCCCCGCATTTGGCGCAGCCATTGGCTTTTGTCATGCCGTCCTACCAGTGGTGGGAAACGCCGTTTTATGGCGTGGGTTTAAAAATGTATGACGCGCTGGCTGGCAAGGCGGGCCTTGGGCCGACCGAGTTTTTGAACACAGCCCAGACCCTTCAAAACCTGCCGACCGCACAGCCCCAGGGTTTGAAGGGTGGCGTCAAATACTGGGATGGCCAATTCAACGATGCCCGCCTGGCATTGACACTGGCACGTACCGCCGCCAGCCGTGGCGCTTTGCTGGTCAACTATTGTAAGGCGGTTGATTTGTTGTTTGATGGCGGGAAAGTGGCAGGGCTGCGGGTTGAAGACTCCGAGACCGGCAAGCAGTACAAATTGCAGTCGGCTTGCGTCATCAACGCCACCGGCGTTTGGGTCGACGAATTGCGCCAAAAAGACGGTGCCGCCAACCCGGGCGATGGCCGCCGCCCCACCAAAAACATGGTGGCACCCAGCCAGGGAGTGCACCTGGTGGTCGAGCGCGAGTTTTTGCAGTCTGATGTCGCCTTGATGGTGCCCAAGACCACGGATGGACGCGTCTTGTTCGCCGTGCCATGGCTGGGCAAGGTGATTCTCGGCACCACCGACACACCGCGCGATGACCTGGCTCTGGAGCCAACGCCGTTCAGGTCCGAGATCGACTTCATATTGGGGGAATCCGCCCGTTATTTGAAACGCGCACCGCAACGTGCCGATGTCAAAAGCATGTGGGTTGGTTTGCGGCCGCTGGTGAAACCCCAGGGGGACGACGGCGACAACACCAAGACCTTGAGCCGAGAGCACACGATTTTGGTCAGCCGCAGTGGGCTGGTCACAGTGACCGGTGGCAAATGGACGACGTACCGGGCCATGGCTGAAGATGTGTTGGAAAAATGTTTTGACAAATCACTTTTGAGACGGGTCGGGGCGGGCGGAACGAAAACCCTGGCCCTTCTGGGCGCAGCGCCGCAAACCAAAGCCAGGCGGTCTATTTGTGAGCCGCCAGGACTGCATTCCTACGGGTCAGAGGCAGCCCACGTCCAGGCGCTGGCGCAAAGCGCCGATGAGGGGGGTGAACCAGGCCTGGGTGGTGGCCTGACGGTTGCCATGGTTCGATTTGCCGCGCGATTTGAATACGCCAGAACAGTGGAGGACGTGCTGGCCAGGCGCTCGCGCCTGCTGTTTCTGGATGCCAGGCAGGCCCAGTCACTGGCCAAAAAAGTGGCGGCAGTGCTGCGTGAGGAAATCCAAATTGACCCTCAAATGGCCGCGTTTTCCCTTCTTTGCGATAAATATTTGCAAATCCCGTCCTGAAAACTTGCGAGTAGCCCTTTTTTATTGCATAATCGAGGGCTTCGCTTGAAAGAGCAAAAGAATCTGCCCAACTGAATGTCGTGCGAGTGGTTTGCACGGCGGACAACGGGCCCAAGACTGACTGCGTTGTTCCCCTCGGGTTTCCTTTGGAATCCATTGGGGTGTCGATGCGGTGCAAGTTGGGAACAAACTGAAATGATCCAAACTGAATCTCGACTGGAAGTTGCCGACAATACCGGCGCGAAATCCGTCCTTTGCATCAAGGTGCTGGGTGGGTCCAAGCGTCGTTATGCAAGCGTCGGCGACGTTATCAAGGTCAGCATCAAAGAAGCTGCGCCGCGTGGTCGCGTCAAAAAAGGCGAAATTTACAGCGCCGTGGTGGTTCGCACCGCCAAGGGCATCCGCCGCGGAGACGGGTCGCTGGTTAAATTCGACAGCAATGCTGCGGTGTTGCTGAATGCCAAGCTGGAGCCTATCGGCACTCGCATCTTCGGGCCCGTGACGCGTGAATTGCGTACCGAGAAGTTCATGAAGATTGTGTCTCTGGCTCCTGAAGTACTGTAAGGAATCGCGATGAACAAGATTCGCAAAGGCGACGACGTCATTGTCCTGACGGGGCGTGACAAAGGCAAGCGCGGCAAAATTGCCCTGCGCAAAGATGACGCCCATGTTGTGGTTGAGGGCATCAATTTGGTGAAAAAACATACCAAGCCCAACCCTCTCAAGGGTGCCGTCGGCGGCATTGTTGAAAAGACCATGCCAATCCACCAGTCCAACGTGGCCATTTTCAATTCGGCTACCGGCAAGGCTGATCGCGTCGGCATCAAATTGCTGGCTGACGGCAAACGCGTTCGCGTTTACAAGTCCAGCGGCGAAGAAATCAAAGTGGCCTAAGGGGTAATATTTAATGGCACGACTGCAACAACACTACCGCGAAAAACTGGCGCCAGAGCTGATGGCCAAGTTTGGCTACACCTCGCCCATGCAGGTTCCTCGGCTCTCCAAGATCACGCTGAACATGGGTGTGAGCGAGGCTGTGGCGGACAAAAAAGTCATGGACAGCGCCGTGGGCGACCTGACCAAAATTGCCGGTCAAAAGCCAGTTGTGACCAAGTCCAAAAAGGCGATTGCCGGTTTTAAAATCCGCGAAGACCAGGCCATTGGCTGCATGGTCACGCTTCGCGGCGTGCACATGTATGAGTTCCTCGATCGTTTTGTCACTGTGGCGTTGCCCCGAGTGCGTGACTTCCGTGGCATATCGGGTCGCGCATTCGATGGCCGTGGCAATTACAACATCGGCGTCAAAGAACAGATTATTTTCCCTGAAATTGAATACGACAAGGTCGACGCCTTGCGCGGCCTCAATATCAGCATCACCACAACGGCCAAAACAGATGAAGAGTGCAAGGCGCTTCTGACTGGTTTCCGTTTCCCGTTCAAGAACTGAGGCGACCTGTGGCAAAAATGGCTTTAATTGAGCGCGAGCTCAAACGTGACAAACTGGTTGCCAAGTACGCGAAGAAACACGCGGAACTCAAGGGCATCGCCAATGACGCAAAACGCAGCGACGAAGAGCGCGCGCAGGCCCGCCTCGGATTGCAAGCGCTTCCGCGCAATGCAAACCCGACCCGCCAGCGCAACCGGTGTTCCATCACCGGTCGTCCCCGTGGCACGTTCCAGCACTTCGGTCTGGCGCGCGCAAAAATCCGTGAAATGGCATTTGCAGGGGAAATCCCAGGCATTGTCAAGGCTAGCTGGTAAGCCGGCGAGTTAAGTGGCAGGAGTAAATCTATGAGCATGAGTGATCCAATCGCCGACTTGCTGACGCGCATTCGCAATGCGCAAATGGTGGCAAAAACCACTGTGTCAGTGCCGTCTTCCAAAGTCAAAGTCGCCATCGCCCAAGTGCTGAAGGACGAGGGTTACATTGACGGCTTTAAGGTGACGACAGACGCTGGCAAAGCCGAGCTGGAAATCGCCCTGAAGTATTACGCGGGTCGCCCCGTGATCGAGCGCATTGAGCGTGCAAGTCGCCCTGGCCTGCGGGTTTACCGCGGCAGCAAGGCCATCGGCCAGGTGCAAAACGGCCTGGGTGTGGCGATTGTCACGACGCCCCGTGGCGTCATGACTGACCGCAAGGCGCGCGCTACCGGTGTCGGTGGCGAAGTCCTTTGCTACGTCGCTTAACACTGCACAAGAGGAGTTACTAAAAATGTCCCGTGTAGGAAAAATGCCAGTCGCCGTCCCAGTTGGCGTGGACGTGCTGATCAAGGAAGATCAAATCAGCGTGAAGGGTGCAGGCGGATTGTTGTCGCTGACCCAAAACGCCTTGGTCAAGGTGGTCAATGACGCTGGTAAACTAAGTTTTGCCCCCGCCAATGACTCGCGCGAAGCCAATGCCATGAGTGGCACCATGCGTCAGTTGGTAAACAACATGGTTGTAGGCGTCACCAAGGGTTTCGAGAAGAAGCTGAGCCTCGTAGGCGTGGGTTACAAGGCCCAAGCACAGGGTGCCAAGCTGAATTTGACGGTTGGATATTCCCACCCCGTCAACAAAGACATGCCCGCCGGCATCACCGTCGCAACGCCAACCCCCACGGAAATCGTGATCAAAGGGGCGGACCGTCAACGCGTTGGTCAGGTTGCCGCCGAGATTCGTGCTATTCGTCCGCCAGAGCCCTACAAGGGCAAGGGCATCCGTTATTCGGACGAAAAGATCACGATCAAAGAAACCAAGAAGAAATAAGGAGCTGCAACATGTTGACCAAAAAAGAGCAGCGTCTTCGTCGGGCGCGCCAAACCCGGATCCGCATCGCCACGCAAGGCGTCGCGCGTTTGACTGTAAACCGCACCAACCTGCACATTTACGCCAGTGTCATTTCTGGCGATGGCGGCAAGGTAATCGCCACGGCATCGACTGCTGAAGCCGATATTCGCAAAGCCCTGGGTGGCTCGGGCAAAGGCGGCAACGTCGCTGCCGCGCAGGCGATTGGCAAGCGGCTGGCTGAAAAAGCGAAAGCTGCTGGCGTTGAAAAAGTGGCGTTTGATCGTTCAGGTTTTGCGTACCACGGCCGCGTCAAAGCGCTTGCCGATGCGGCACGCGAAGCAGGCTTGCAGTTCTAAGCAGATCGGAATAAGTAATGGCTAAAGTTCAAGCGAAGATGCAGGGCAAAGCAGAAGGTCCTGAAGACGGCATGCGCGAAAAGATGATCGCGATCAACCGGGTCACAAAAGTGGTCAAGGGGGGTCGGATCCTCGGTTTTGCAGCTCTGACCGTGGTTGGTGACGGCGATGGCCGCATCGGCATGGGCAAGGGCAAATCAAAAGAAGTGCCTGCTGCGGTTCAAAAGGCCATGGAAGAAGCTCGCCGCAACATGATCAAGGTGTCGCTTAAAAATGGTTCCATCCATCACAAGGTGATGGGTCATCATGGCGCAGCCAATGTGATGATGGCACCGGCGCCAAAAGGCACCGGCATTATTGCGGGTGGTCCAATGCGTGCAGTGTTTGAAGTGGTGGGTATCACCGACATTGTGGCAAAAAGCCATGGTTCGACCAACCCTTACAACATGGTGCGGGCAACGCTTGACGCCCTGTCTGTTTCCACAACGCCGGCCGAAGTGGCCGCCAAACGTGGCAAAACAGTCGAAGAGCTCTTCGTTTAATACCGCGTTACAGGCCGGAGTTTAGATATGACGACAGAACAAAAAGTAGCTGCGACCAAGGTGACGGTTCAGTTGGTTCGAAGCCCCATCGGCTGCCAGGAATCACACCGTGCCACAGTGCGTGGACTAGGCCTTCGAAAGATTCGCAGCACCAGTGAATTGGTCGACTCGCCTGAAGTGCGTGGAATGATTAACAAGATCAGTTATTTGGTCAAAGTGCTGTAAGGCACCAAAGAGGCATGACGATGGAACTCAATGGCATTCAGCCGGCTGACGGCGCAAAACATTACAAACGCCGGGTTGGCCGTGGCATCGGCTCTGGCATCGGCAAAACGGCTGGACGTGGCCACAAAGGGCAAAAATCCCGTGCTGGCGGCTATCACAAGGTTGGCTTCGAGGGTGGTCAAATGCCCTTGCAGCGGCGCCTTCCAAAGCGCGGTTTCAAGTCCCATTTGTTGCAATTCAATGCAGAAGTCACTTTGGCTTCGCTGGAGTTGCTGGGTGCAAGTGATGTCGACATGTTGACACTCAAACAAGCTGGTTTTGTGTCCGAGAAAGCCAAAGTTGTCAAAGTCATCAAAACCGGCGTGATCAGCAGGGCTGTCAGGCTCAGTGGTCTCAACGTGACTGCAGGTGCCAAAGCGGCCATTGAAGCGGCCGGTGGCAGCGTCGCTTAAAAACGCTTGTCGCAGCGAGTAAAGAGAATTAAGTGGCTACTAACGCAACTCAGTTGGCTAAGACCGGAAAGTTCGGCGACCTGCGTCGTCGACTGACGTTTTTGCTGCTTGCCTTGGTGGTTTACCGAGTTGGAGCGCATATCCCGGTTCCTGGAATTGATCCAGCGCAGTTGCAGCAGTTCTTTAAGGGACAACAAAGCGGGATCCTGGGGATGTTCAACGTCTTTTCAGGCGGTGCCTTATCGCGGTTTACGGTGTTTGCTTTGGGAATCATGCCGTATATATCGGCGTCGATCATCATGCAGTTGCTGACCTATGTCTTGCCCGCGTTTGAACAGCTAAAAAAAGAAGGCGAAAGTGGCCGTCGCAAGATCACGCAATACACACGTTTTGGCACGCTGGGGTTGGCGCTTTTTCAATCAATGGGAATTGCGATAGCCCTTGAAAGCTCGGCTGGCTTGGTCATTACGCCGGGCTTTGGTTTCCGAATTACAGCGATTTTTACTTTGACTGCTGGCACGATGTTCCTGATGTGGTTGGGGGAACAAATTACTGAACGAGGGCTGGGCAATGGGATATCTATTTTGATCTTTGGGGGCATTGCTGCTGGCCTGCCAAATGCTTTGGGTGGCATGCTGGAGCTTGTTCGAACCGGTGCCATGAGCATCATTGTTGCGCTATTCATTGCGATCTTGGTAGTGCTGGTGATTTATTTTGTTGTGTTTGTAGAGCGAGGCCAGCGCAAAATTTTGGTGAACTACGCTAGGCGCCAGGTCGGCAACAAGGTTTATGGTGGACAGTCTTCCCATTTGCCTTTGAAATTAAACATGGCGGGTGTAATTCCGCCGATTTTTGCATCTAGCATTATTTTGCTGCCGGCAACGGTCGTGGGCTGGTTCAGCACGGGTGAATCAATGCGTTGGCTGAAGGATATTGCTGGCTCACTGACACCCGGTCAGCCGATTTACATCATGTTTTATACGGCGGCGATTGTGTTTTTCTGCTTTTTCTACACAGCACTTGTGTTCAACAGTCGCGAGACCGCAGACAACTTGAAAAAAAGCGGTGCTTTTATTCCTGGCATTCGTCCTGGCGACCAGACGGCCAAATATATTGACAAAATTTTGCTGCGTTTGACATTGGCTGGTGCGATTTACATCACGCTTGTTTGTTTGTTGCCAGAGTTTCTGATTTTGAAATACAACGTGCCATTTTATTTTGGTGGCACGTCGTTGCTGATTATTGTTGTCGTGACCATGGATTTCATGTCACAGGTTCAAAACTACATGATGTCGCAGCAATATGAATCGCTGCTCAAGAAGGCGAATTTCAAGTCTTCTTGATGTTGCAGTTTGTGTGATTTAGCAAGTTTGTCCTGGCTCGATAGTCGCGCCAAGGGTTGGTTTATTAGGAGAATGAAATGAAGGTTTCGGCTTCGGTCAAGAAAATTTGCCGTAACTGCAAAATTATTCGGCGCAAGGGTGTTGTCCGCGTGATCTGTACAGATCCGCGCCACAAGCAGCGCCAGGGTTAATTGCAAAAGTTTTAGAGGACGAAAATGGCACGTATCGCTGGCATCAATATTCCGCCGCAACAGCATTCTGAAATTGGCTTAACCGCGATTTTTGGAATTGGTCGCACCCGCGCCCGCAAAATTTGCGAAGCTTGTGGCATTGCTTACTCCAAGAAAGTCAAAGACTTGACTGACGGAGATCTTGAAAAAATTCGCGACCAGATCGCCCAATTCACGATTGAGGGTGACCTTCGTCGCGAGACTACCATGAACATCAAACGCTTGATGGACATTGGCTGCTACCGCGGATTCCGTCATCGCCGTGGGCTGCCTATGCGTGGACAGCGCACCCGCACCAATGCGCGCACGCGCAAAGGCCCCCGCAAGGCGGCTGCGTCGTTGAAGAAATAACCGGGACTGAAATACCAATATGGCAAAAGCTCCTACCAATACAGCCGCACAACGCGTGCGCAAAAAAGTCCGCAAGAACGTCGCGGATGGCGTGGCACACGTGCACGCGTCTTTCAACAACACCATCATCACGATCACAGATCGCCAGGGCAATGCCTTGTCTTGGGCTTCGTCAGGTGGACAGGGATTCAAGGGCTCACGCAAGTCCACTCCGTTTGCTGCTCAAGTGGCATCTGAGGTGGCGGGTCGCGCGGCCGTTGAACAAGGCATCAAGAACCTCGATGTCGAAATCAAAGGCCCAGGCCCTGGGCGTGAATCTTCGGTTCGTGCATTGGCGGCGCTTGGGATTCGCATCAACATGATCGCTGATGTGACCCCGGTTCCCCACAACGGTTGCCGCCCACAAAAGCGCCGCCGCATCTGATTGCATTGCAGTCGATTGATTGCGTGCATTCCATTTTTAAAAGCCCACCGCCATCACATTTTTGTTGATGGCTCCCGCAGGTTTCTGCGGAAGATGACATAAAGGAAGTTCAAGTGGCACGTTACCTAGGCCCAAAGGCCAAACTATCACGCCGAGAAGGCACGGACTTGTTTCTGAAAAGCGCCCGGCGCTCCATCGGAGATAAGGCAAAATTTGACTCAAAACCAGGTCAGCACGGTCGCACTTCTGGTGCCCGCACTTCTGACTATGGACTGCAGCTGCGCGAAAAGCAAAAAGTAAAACGGATGTACGGTGTGTTGGAGCGGCAATTCCGCCGTTACTTTGAGGAGGCTGATCGTCGCAAAGGCAATACGGGCGCAAATCTCTTGTTTTTGCTGGAGTCGCGCCTCGACAACGTGGTGTACCGGATGGGCTTCGGCTCAACCCGCGCTGAGGCCCGTCAGTTGGTCTCGCACAAGGCATTGACCGTCAATGGTCAGTCCGTCAATATCCCGTCTTACATGGTTAAAACGGGTGACGTGGTTGCCGTTCGCGATAAGTCCAAAAAGCAAAATCGAGTTGCTGAAGCCCTTCAGCTTGCCCAACAAGTGGGTATGCCGGCCTGGGTTGAGGTCAATGCTGACAAAGCGGAAGGCGTATTCAAAAAAGTGCCGGATCGTGATCAGTTTGCCGCCGACATCAACGAGTCTTTGATTGTCGAGTTGTACTCACGTTAACCTGGATCTGAAGACCTGGTTTTTACCGTATCCGTCCCTGAATCGCGGCTAGCCGCAACTCAGGTGCTTCACCAGCCTTACCGGTGTAATGAGCCGGGGGTATTGAGAGGAAGTTTGAATGCAATCAAATCTGCTAAAACCTAAAGCAATCAATGTGGAGCAACTGGGCTCCAACCGAGCAAAAGTAGCCTTGGAGCCGTTTGAGCGGGGTTATGGACACACTCTGGGCAATGCCCTGCGTCGTGTTTTGTTGTCTTCTATGCCAGGTTATGCGGCAACAGAAGTGACGATTGCGGGTGTTTTGCACGAATACTCTTCGATTGATGGCGTTCAGGAAGATGTGGTCAACATTTTGCTGAACCTGAAGGGGGTGGTTTTTAAACTGCACAACCGTGAAGAAGTCACTCTGAGTTTGCGCAAGGATGGCGAAGGCGTCGTGACAGCGGCCGATATTCAAACACCGCACGATGTTGAAATCATTAATCCTGGGCATGTGATCGCGAATCTGTCGCACGGCGGAAAGCTGGACATGCAGATCAAGGTGGAAAAAGGTCGTGGCTATGTACCGGGTTCGATGCGCCGCCATGGAGACGAGTCGACCAAGTCAATTGGTCGAATCGTGCTCGACGCTTCTTTTTCCCCTGTAAAGCGGGTTAGTTATACGGTCGAGAGTGCGCGAGTTGAGCAGCGGACAGATCTGGACAAGCTCGTGGTGGAGATCGAAACCAATGGTGCGATTTCAGCGGAGGATGCTGTGCGTGCTTCTGCCAAAATTTTGGTAGAACAGCTGGCTGTGTTCGCGCAGCTTGAAGGCAGTGAATTGGCGGCATTTGATGCGCCAGCCCCACGTGGCAATACCCAATTCGATCCAATTCTGTTGCGCCCAGTGGATGAGCTTGAGCTCACAGTCCGCTCTGCGAATTGCCTGAAGGCCGAAAATATTTACTATATTGGCGACCTGATTCAACGCACTGAAAATGAGTTGTTGAAGACGCCTAATTTGGGCCGTAAATCGCTGAATGAAATCAAAGAAGTGCTTGCTTCCCGCGGTTTGACTTTGGGAATGAAGCTGGAAAGCTGGCCACCGGCCGCTTTGGAAAAGCGCTGAATGTAAATTAAATCAACGGACCCTGTTTTGGGCTCCGTGAGCGGGCAGTACCTTGTACGGCTGTCTGGTTAAATAATAAAGGATAAATCATGCGTCACAGACACGGACTACGAAAACTAAATCGCACCAGCGAGCACAGGCTTGCCATGCTGCGCAATATGATGAATTCATTGCTGACCCATGAAGCAATCAAGACGACGGTACCCAAGGCCAAAGAGCTGCGTCGCGTTGTTGAGCCCATGATTACCTTGGCGAAAGACGCCACGCTGGCGAACCGTCGGCTTGCATTTGACCGATTGCGCGACAGGGACGTTGTTTCCAAGTTGTTCAATGACTTAGGTCCCCGTTTCAAAGCACGTCCGGGCGGTTACACTCGTATTTTGAAGATGGGGTTTCGCGTGGGCGACAACGCGCCTATGGCACTCGTTGAATTGGTCGACCGCCCCGCCGCTGAAGAAGCTGCTTCGGGTGAGAGTGCCACGTAGTTTTCGGCCTATTTTGCTGGTATAATTGCAGATTACCGCGCGATGGAGCAGCTTGGTAGCTCGTTGGGCTCATAACCCAAAGGTCGGAGGTTCAAATCCTTCTCGCGCAACCAAATAATTAGTAAAAAATGCTAATTGAAACGCCCACTAGCAGTGGGCGTTTTCATTTGTTAGGGTGTCCCCTTGACAATCCGATGCGACCTCGTCTTACTCATGCCGAAACGAGAATCCGTTGTGTCACTGGTCGCAGATCATGGCCGAACTGCAATTTCATTTTTGACCATTGTGACGCCGTTCACGGTGCGGGCAATGTCTCCCGTAGTTGCTTTCTCGTAGAAGCTTTTGGCAAAGCCAGACTACATTGCGGTGCCGCTGAGGGTTTCAAGCGCGGTGCTCGGGGCATCAACCAGTTTGTTTTCAACCCAGCGGGGTTTGAGCACGGTCGTGATGCCAGCATCGTCAATATAGAAGCCGACAATTTTCTGGCCCCGGCTGACGGCGCGGTCGATGGCCGTAAGCCGACAGTAATTCGCCTCAAAATTTGAGGAGGAGTCACACTTTGAGAAGAGGGCGTCATGCGTTGTTAGTGGCGGTCTGAAAGCGCGTAAAAATGGCGATTGAGCGCGGTCTTGGTTGAGGTTGAAGGGAGATTGGATGGCCGGAGATGTCCCTATCTCGTAAAAGTGTGTTCTGTGACAATTGCGTTCTTGTTCGCTTCGTCTCCCCCATGACATACAACCCAGAATCTGCCACTCACCAAGGAGCTGTTGAAATAGCCGTCACTTGGTTGTCATCTTTGCACCGCAAGGGCTGGCAAAACGCCTTCATGAATTTGTACCAAAAGTTGCTTTCAGAAGATGATCTGGCCAAGCTTGCAATGCTCGATGCTGACGTTATCCAAAGCATTGAAATCAACATCAATGAATGGCTGCTGGCCGAGGGTGATATTCATGCCCGTGGTGGCGTGCGGCGCATCAATGATTACCTGCTCAGCCCTGCGGGGCCGCGCCTGAATGCTGCACAGCGTGACTGGATTCAACAGTTGGGCCAACGCCCGCTGCGCCTGTATGACGTGACGGATGTGGTGCAA
>JANYCG010000092.1 GCA_025360385.1 Burkholderiales bacterium
GAAGCAAAGTCTCCAGGTCATCCTGGCCAAATTCGACTACTACCCTGCGACTGTTCATTCGGATACTCCTCGAAACTGCAATGTTCAGGGTAAGATCAGGACAACTGACAATAGTTCAATATATATGCAACACTACACTAGATGGGCAAATGACCATGGCAATTTATGAACTCGACGGCCTTGCCCCGACGCTCGCGGCGGGCGCCTGGGTGGCGGACAGTGCCCAGGTCATGGGCAATGTGGAACTGGCTGAAGATGCCAACGTCTGGTTTGGTGCGGTGATCCGCGGCGACGGGGTGGACACCATCCGCATCGGGCGCGGCAGCAATGTGCAGGACGGCAGCGTGTTGCATTGCGACCCTGGCAAGCCGCTGGTGCTGGGTGCCGATGTGACGGTTGGCCACAAGGTCATGCTGCACGGCTGCACCGTGGGGGACGGCACCTTGATTGGCATAGGCGCGGTGGTCTTGAACGGCGCGAAGATCGGCAAAAGCAGCATTGTGGGCGCCGGTTCACTCGTGACTGAAGGCAAAGAGTTCCCCGACAATTCCATGATCATGGGCAGCCCGGCCAAGGTGGTGCGCACCTTGAGTGATGAACAGGCCGCGGGCATCCGGCACATTGCGTTGCATTACGTGGCCAATGCCAAGCGGTTCAGGGCCGGTTTGAAAAAAATTGCCTGAAGCAGCAGCTTGGTGAAGCGGCTCAACAAAGTGGCCTTGCACCGCACGTTGATTCAAGCGGAAATTCCTGATGTCAGACATCCATAAATTCATTTTTGAAGGCCTGCCCGTGCGCGGGGCCATCGTGCGACTGACCGACGCCTGGCTCGAAATTTTGACCCGTCGCGCGGCCAATACCAGCACCGGCGCCTACCCGCTTCCCGTGCAAGCCCTGCTGGGAGAAATGGCGGCAGCCGGGGTCTTGATGCAGTCGGGCATCAAGTTTGATGGCGCCCTGATTTTGCAGGTGCAGGGTGACGGTCCGGTCAAGCTGCTGGTGGCTGAAGTGCAGGGCGATTTGAGCCTGCGCGCCACGGCGACAGTACAGGGTGAAGTGGCGCTGGATGCCACACTGAGCGAGATGGTCAATGCCAACAACCAGGGCCGCTGCGCCATCACGCTGGACCCCAAGGCGCGCGCCCCCGGGCAGCAAACCTACCAAGGCGTCGTGCCCCTGTTTGGCGACCGCCATGAGAAGCTCGAAAAATTGAGCGATGTGCTGGCCCACTACATGTTGCAAAGCGAGCAACTGGACACCACCCTGGTGCTGGCGGCCAATGCCCATGTGGCGGCAGGCTTGTTGATTCAGCGCCTGCCCAAAATTAATTGGGGTCAGATTCCAATTGATTCCCCTGAAAGAACCAGGATCAAAGAATTGGAATCTGACCCCAATTATTCTGAAGGCCAGATCGGCAAAAACGAAGACTACCAGCGCATCGCCTTGTTGGCGAACACGCTCAAGCCCGATGAGTTGCTGACGCTCGATGCCGACACCATCCTGCACCGATTGTTCTGGGAAGAAAACCTGCTGCGTTTTGCGCCAGCCGCCTCTGACACCGCGCCACGTTTTGCCTGCACGTGCAGCCGCGAGCGGGTCGGCAGCATGATCCGTGGCCTGGGTGCGCAAGAGACGGAAAGCATCTTGCAAGAGCGCGGCGATATCGAGGTTGCCTGTGAATTTTGCGGCCTGCAATACCGGTTTGACCCGATTGATGCAGCACAGGTGTTTGCCAACCCGGCCGCCATGCCGTCAGCGCCCAGAGACCTACAGTGAGACCTTCAATGAGGCTCCCAGTGAGGCCTGGCTGACCAGCGCCGAGAACAAGCGGCGCTCGCAGTCTGGGTCACCGCATTTGTCGCATTCAAAATGTAAATTTTTGACGGACTTAGGGATTAAAGTACCAAAAATCCCCGTCAATACTGCGTTAGTAGCTTCATTATTTATAGCATCATGGCTAGCACTTACGGCGGCAGATACCCGGACGGCAAGGTTCTCAATTGCCTTTTGCGCCGCTCGCAAACGGGCAGGCCCCTCGCCATAGATCGAGTGGAAAGCGGTGGCTGTTTGTGCCAGGTGCCGGCGCAATGCGGTATCTTGTTCGACGGCAAGAGCAGTGGCGCCAAGCCCGGGCCGATGCAGGTCAAGCCCCATCAGCAGGGTCAAGTCAAAGCGTTTCAGGTCAAAGTGTTTGAGGTCGGCGGACTGTGCAAACTCGGCGATGGTCAGGTCCGCATGGGCTTCTCTCAACTGAGCCGCCAGCCACGATTTACCGCTGCCGTGGGCACCGAGAATGGCGATGTTCATGGGCAAGTCTATTTGGAGACGTGCACATAAATCTCATTCGGCCTGACCATGCCAAGCTCCATGCGGGCCTTTTCTTCGACCATCTCCAGGCCTTCTTTGAGGTCGCGCACTTCAGCAGACAGGCGGTCGTTGGCCAGGCGAGACTGGGTGTTTTTGCGCTGCTGGGCGTCAAGCTGTTGCGTCATGGAACCCACCGCTCGCAGGCTGCCCCGGCCAAACCACAACTGCGCGTGAAGGATCACGAGCAGCGCAATCAGCAAGGTGGTGACAGCGCGACGGGCCATGGCGCAATGCTACAAGCTTTTAAATCCGTCAGCGCAGGTTGTAGAAGGCTGCACGGCCGGGGTAGCTGGCAATGTCGCCCAAATCTTCTTCAATGCGCAGCAGCTGGTTGTACTTGGCCATGCGGTCGGAACGGCTCAGCGACCCGGTTTTGATTTGCCCTGCGTTGGTGCCCACCGCAATATCGGCAATCGTCGAGTCTTCGGTCTCACCCGAGCGGTGGCTGATGACGGCCGTGTAACCCGCACGTTTTGCCATCTCGATGGCGGCGAAGGTCTCCGACAGCGTGCCAATCTGGTTGATCTTGATCAGGATGGAATTGGCAATGCCCTTGCTGATGCCTTCTTTGAAGATTTTGGTGTTGGTGACGAACAGGTCATCCCCCACTATTTGCACCTTTTTGCCCAGGCGGTCAGTCAGCAATTTCCAGCCGTCCCAGTCGTTTTCAGCCATGCCGTCTTCAATGCTGATGATGGGGTATTTGTCGACCCAGGTGGCCATGATGTTGATCCACTCTTCGCTGGAAAGGCTCAGGCCCTCGCCGGCCAACACGTATTTGCCGTCTTTGTAAAACTCGCTGGCCGCGCAATCCAGGCCCAGCGCGATTTGTTCACCCGGTACATAACCGGCTGCAGAAATCGCCTCCAGAATCATCTGGATGGCGGCCTCATGGTTGGGCACGTTGGGCGCAAAACCGCCTTCATCACCGACGGCCACGCTCATGCCCTTGTCGTGCAAAATTTTCTTCAGCGCATGGAAAACTTCAGCGCCATAACGCACGGCCTCGCGAAAACTCGGTGCCCCCACCGGGATGATCATCAGCTCTTGCAAATCGAGGTTGTTGTTGGCGTGGGCACCGCCGTTGACCACGTTCATCATGGGCACCGGCAACTGCATGGAGCCCATGCCACCGAAGTAACGGTACAGCGGCAGACCAGACTCTTCGGCCGCAGCACGTGCCACCGCCATCGACACGGCCAGCATGGCGTTGGCGCCCAGGCGGGATTTGTTCTCGGTGCCGTCCAAGTCAATCAGGGTTTTGTCCAGAAAGGCCTGTTCACTGGCGTCCAGGCCCAGCACGGCTTCAGAGATTTCGGTGTTGATGTATTCGACCGCTTTCAAAACCCCTTTGCCGCCATAACGCGACTTGTCGCCGTCGCGCAGCTCAATCGCCTCGCGCGAGCCGGTGGACGCGCCCGAGGGCACGGCCGCGCGGCCCATGGTGCCGCTCTCCAGCAACACGTCACATTCAAC
>JANYCG010000093.1 GCA_025360385.1 Burkholderiales bacterium
GCCGGAGACGATCCAAACCGTGCACATCGCCGCCTTGTGGGTGGCGGGTTTTGCGCTTTTGGCGAAGGAGCTGCTGTTTCGCTACATGCTGCGCGTGGCCAAACGCCTCAAGTCCAGCCTGCTGGTGGCCAATGCCTGGCATGCCCGCTCCGACGCGGCGTCGTCCCTGGTGGTGGGCCTAGGCATCATTGGCAATTTGATGGGTTATCCCATGCTGGATCCGGTGGCCGCCCTGATCGTGGGCTTCATGGTTGCGCGCATGGGCTGGGGCTTCAGCTGGAACGCTCTGCACGACCTGATGGACCGCGCCGTCGACGAGCAGGAAGTGCAGGCGATCCGCCAGACCCTGACCCAGACCCCCGGGGTCAGCGGCGTGCACGACGTGCGCACCCGCAAGATGGGCGACATGATTGTGGTGGACGCCCACATTGAGGTCGACGCCACGATCTCGGTCGAGGCCGGCCATGACATCGCCGTCGAGGCCGGCCAGCGCGTGATGCAGCGCCATCGCGTGCTCAACGTGATGACCCACGTCGACCCCTGGCACCGCCCGGATCGGGACCACACGGTGGATTCACTCGGTCACTTTTCGACCTAGCCTTGCCCCCATGGTCGCTCACTGCGTGTAGCTCCCTGCCCCCCGAGGGGGCCGCTTTTTGCCTGGGGAGCGGCCCGGCGGCAAAACCTTGCCCCCATGGTCGCTCACTGCGTGTAGCTCCCTGCCCCCCGAGGGGGCCGCTTTTTGCCTTGGGAGCGGCCCGGCGGCAAAACCTTGCCCGGGCGGCCTTGCCGTTCGTTGGAAAACTGGTTTTTTATCCAGTAAAATGAGCCCATGGCCAAAGAGAAAACCGTTTTCACGTGCACCGACTGCGGCGGCACCTGCCCCAAATGGCTGGGCAAATGCCCCGCCTGCGGGGCCTGGAATACGCTGATCGAATCGGTGGCCGAGAGCACCAGCAGTGCCAAACACCGTTTCGCGTCGCTGGCCAAAACAGCCGAGGTCATGGCTCTGGGCGACATCGAGGCCAGCGACATGGCCCGCACGCCCACCGGGCATGAAGAACTTGACCGCGTGTTGGGCGGCGGCATGGTTGAAGGCGGTGTGGTGCTGATTGGCGGCGACCCGGGCATCGGCAAATCAACCTTGCTGTTGCAGGCGCTGGATTCATTGCAGCGCAGCGGACAAAAAACGCTGTATGTGACGGGTGAAGAGAGCGGTGCCCAAGTGGCGTTGCGGGCGCAGCGCCTGGGGCTGCTCAATTCCAAAGTCAATGTGCTGGCCGAGATTCAGCTTGAAAAAATCCTATCCACCCTGAGCGCCACGCAGCCCCATATCGCGGTGATCGACTCCATCCAGACGGTCTATTCAGACCAGCTCACGTCTGCGCCGGGGTCGGTGGCGCAGGTGCGTGAATGCGCCGCCCACCTGACGCGCCTGGCCAAAGCCAGCGGCATCTGCATTGTGCTGGTGGGCCATGTCACCAAAGAAGGTGCGCTGGCCGGGCCACGCGTGCTGGAACACATGGTTGACACGGTGTTGTACTTTGAGGGCGACACCCATTCAAGCTTTCGCCTGGTGCGGGCCATCAAAAACCGCTTTGGCGCCGTCAACGAGATCGGTGTGTTCGCCATGACAGAACGTGGCCTCAAAGGCGTGAGCAACCCCAGCGCCATCTTTTTGAGCCAGCATGCCGAACCCGTGCCCGGCAGTTGTGTGATGGTCACGCTGGAGGGCACGCGCCCCCTGCTGGTCGAAATCCAGGCCCTGGTGGACAGCGGCGGCCCCAGCCCGCGCCGCCTGAGCGTGGGCCTGGACAAAGACCGCCTGGCCATGTTGCTGGCCGTCTTGCACCGCCATGCCGGGGTGGCCTGCATGGACCAGGACGTGTTTGTCAACGCCGTGGGCGGCGTGCGCATCTCGGAACCCGCCGCCGACCTGGCCGTCATGTTGTCCATCGCCTCGTCTTTGCGTGGCAAACCTTTGCCCAAAGGCTTCATCGCGTTTGGCGAGGTCGGCCTGGCCGGTGAGGTGCGCCCAGCGCCGCGTGGGCAGGAACGCCTGAAAGAAGCCGCCAAACTGGGCTTCAGCAGCGCGATTGTTCCCAAAGCCAATGCGCCCAAAAAATCAGCCTTGAAAGAGTTTGAAGGCCTGACCATCCACGCGGTCGACCGCATCGAAGAAGCCATGCAGGTGGTGCGGGCGTTGAACTGAGGCCCACTGCTTGCGCGGTACGCGCTTGAGTCGTCCTTTGCTCCTTGAAGGCGCCTGGGTACAGCCGCGACCCGACAAGCCGCGACAATCGGGGACGTTTGGCGCGGCCCTTGTATTGCGGGCAGCCAAGGGCAACCATAAAATTTTTAACTTTTATTGCCGTTAATTAGGCATTTCAATTTTAAATTCGATCAATTTATTGTCATATTTACTATGATTTATATATCTAACAATTGATTAATATGTGGAACATTTTCATTAAATTACCAATAAATCATAGTACGAATAGATTTTATGAAATTAAAACAAATTATTGACCGATTCGGTCTGCCCATTTTGGGCGTGCTGGTGATCTCGTTTGCCTACCGCTCTTACGGCTGGAGTGGCGTGGCAGCCGCCGTCGGCGCTTTGGTGATGTGGGGCTTGCTGCATTTCACCCGCATGATGCAGGTGCTGAAACGCGCCTCGGGGCGGCCCATCGGCTACGTTGACAGCGCTGTGATGCTGAATGCCAAGCTGCGCGAAGGCATGACTTTGCTGCACGTCACCGCCATGACGCGCTCCCTGGGTGAGCTCAAGTCCGTCAAAGCCCAGCAGCCCGAATTGTTTCGCTGGGCTGATGGCTCCGACTCCCACGTCACTTGCGAGTTTTTTGGCGGCAAGTTGGTGAAATGGGCGCTGCAGCGGCCTGTGCAGGACGCAGAGGACGCCGCCCGCGCGCCGTAAAATCTGTGCATTCATCCGATGCGCCCCCCGCCCCCCCCCATCTCAAGGAACCCCATGACCGCCCAACCCCCTTCCATGTCTGACCGCGACGGCAAAATCTGGATGGATGGCCAGATGGTCGAGTGGCGCGACGCCAAAATTCACGTGCTCACCCACACCCTGCACTATGGCTGCGGCGCGTTTGAAGGCGTGCGCGCCTACCATCTGCAAGACGGCA
Source organism: Burkholderiales bacterium (assembly GCA_025360385.1). GTDB lineage: Bacteria > Pseudomonadota > Gammaproteobacteria > Burkholderiales > Burkholderiaceae_C > JANYCG01. Next base: position 3,156 of record JANYCG010000093.1, read on the forward strand.
GCACCGGCATTTTCCGCCTTGAAGAGCACACCGAACGCCTGTTCAACAGCGCCAAGATTTTGCGCATGAAAATCCCGTTCACGCCAGCCGAAGTGATGCAGGCCCAGCTCGACGTGGTGCGCGCCAACCATTTGCCCAGCTGTTACATCCGCCCGCTGACCTGGATCGGCGACAAAAAACTTGGCGTGTCCCCCAAGGGCAACACCATCCATCTGATGGTGGCGGCCTGGCCCTGGGGCGCTTACCTGGGCGACGAGGGTTTGCAGCGCGGCATCCGCGTCAAAACCTCCAGCTTCACGCGCCACCACGTGAACATCACCATGATCCATGCCAAAGCCGTCAGCAACTACACCAATTCGATTTTGGCCAACATGGAAGCCACAGACGAAGGCTACGACGAGGCCCTGCTGCTGGACCCGCAAGGCTTTGTGTCTGAAGGCGCAGGCGAAAACGTGTTTGTGGTGCGCAAAGGCGTGGTGTATTCACCCGATTCGAGCGCCGGCGCGCTCAACGGCATCACCCGCAACACCATCTTCTCGATCTGCCAGGATTTGGGCTTGAAGTTGGTTGAGAAACCCATCACACGTGATGAAATTTACATCGCCGACGAAGCATTTTTCAGCGGCACAGCCGCCGAAGTCACCCCCATCCGCGAGTTGGACCGGGTCGAAATTGGCAACCGGGGCGACGGTGGCGCCCGCGGCCCCATCACCGAGAAAATTCAAAGCGCGTTTTTTGACATCGTCAATGGCCGCAACCCCAAATACGCGTCCTGGCTGAGCAAAGTTTGAGGGCACAAACCATGACCGCCTCCTCCAACGTCGAATTGCTGGCCGCTGACCTCAACCACCAAGGCGGCGTGTATTGCCCCAGCCCTTTGGCCCACATGAAAATCTGGAACAGCCACCCCAAGGTCTACCTGGACGTGGCCTTGGCTGGCCATGCCAAATGCCCGTATTGCGGCACCGTGTACAAGCTCAAAGACGGCGAGCATTTTGACGCGGGGCATTGATTCGACGGGAGTCAACCGGCCCGAAATAGGGGTCAGATCTCTCATCATCGCCCCCCAGTGGATTGGCGATGCCGTCATGACCGAGCCTTTGATGCGAAGGCTGCATGCGCGCGGCGAACGTTTGACGGTGGGTGCGCTGCCCTGGGTCGCCCCGGTCTACCGCGCCATGCCCCAGGTCGCAGAAGTGATCGAGTTCCCGTTTCAGCATGGTGGCCTTCAATTCAAAGCGCGGCGCAAACTGGCTTCTCAATTCGATGGCCGGTTTGACACCGCCTACGTGTTGCCCAACTCCATCAAAAGCGCTTTGTTGCCCTTGTTGGCGGGCATTCCAAAACGCATCGGCTACCTGGGCGAGGCCCGCATTGGCCTGCTCACCCACCGTCTGAAAAACCCGCCCAAGAAGGGTGGCCATGGCGACCGGGCACCCATGGTGGTGTTTTATTCGCGTTTGAGCGGCGACGCAGAAGACGACATTGCCATGGATCGGCCCTGTCTTCAACTCGACACCCTCGAGCTTGAAACAGGCTTGGCAGAACTGGGCCTGCAACGTGGCACCTATTACGTTTTTGCGCCAGGCGCTGAATACGGTCCGGCCAAGCGCTGGCCTGCATCCCACTATGCTGAATTGGCGGCCAAACTGGACTTGCCCGTGGTGTTGCTGGGCTCCGGCAAAGAAGCCGCGTTGTGCGACGAGATCGCCCGCCCGGTCAACACCCAACAGGCGGGCAAATGCATCAATTTGGCGGGAAAAACATCGCTAAGCCTTGCATTTGCTGCAATAACAGCTGCAAAAAGCATCGTGAGCAACGATTCTGGATTGATGCACGTGGCCGCCGCTTTTGGGGTGCGCCAAGTCGCCCTCTTCGGCTCCAGCAGCCCCATCCACACGCCCCCCTTGAGCGACAAAGCGACAGTGTTGTGGCTCAAAAACGATGCCGCTTACCAGCCGCCTCTGGACTGCGCGCCGTGTTTTGAGCGGGAGTGCCCACTGCCTTTGGATGGGGGCCACATGCGTTGCTTGAATGACATTGCACCCATGCGGGTGCTGACTTGTGCAGGGCATTGATGGCGGGCGGAAAGCCGGCCTCGAAAACCTTGGCACACACGCTAATCCTCAGAAAGTCGGCCTGAGTTCAGCCTCGATTGAGCCGCTATTCCCAGTTCACCCGGTGCCTTAGAATTTTTTGGAAGGGCGTTTCAAAAATCTTTTGCTATATTTTATATATCAAACTATTCAGCATCTACGGGAACATGCGGCACATTTATCTCGACGTGGTGGATTGAACCCCGATTTTGCCTATTTCCCCGTGGCGGCGGCCCAGGTCCCGGCCAGGCCTTTGCTCAGGCGATGCCAGAAGGCCTCCATGCGGCTGATGTCGCCCACCAGAATATGCACCAGCAAGTGCATCACCCCAAGCGCGATGCCGCCAATCAGCCAGGCCGGCGGGCGGTGGTCGTCGCGCAATATGAAGCTGGTGGCGATGCCGCTGGGCGTGCTGGCCAACCAGACAAACGCCAACAAGCACAGGATGGGAATGCCCTGGTGCAGCCAGTTGTTTTCATATTGCAGGAGAAAGTAGGTGGCCAGGGCCAACACCAAAAAATAATAGTGCGAGGCGCGCGGCACGTGTGCACTGGGAATGTCCAGCACAGCGGTATTCACCAGACAGACCAGAAACAGGCCCGACACCAGCACCAGGGTGGCGCTGCGGGAGCGCCCATTGCGCTCGACCCAATTGAGTGCCAAACCCAAAATGACCAGCGTCAGATTGGTTGCGCTGGCAAACCACTTGCCGTAAAAAGCAAAGAACAGCACAAGTGCGGCGCCAAGCAAAATCATCACGCCACTGCTGAAGAGCACCATCAAGTGCACCCGGCGCAATTGGGACCGGCTGGGCAACGGAATCGGTGCGATGGGTTTGTCGCTGCCTCGTTTCTCGCGGCGCTTGAGGCCTGCAGCGGCATTCTTGCGGCGCGCGCGGGGAATCAACGGTGGCAACATCCGGCAAACCTGGCGCAGCAGCCGCCAATAAAGACGCAAGAAAAACCCTTCCACCCGATCAATGTCACTGACAAAAAGCCCGAGAAGGGAAAGCAACACCAAGGCGGAAAAAAAATTATTGAGCCATGTGCCAGAGCGGCGCACGCTATCGGGCACCGCATATTGGCTAGCGATGCCAAAGTCTGTGCTGGTGAAAAACACCACACAGGCCAGACTGATCAGGGCAATGCCGTGCTGAAGCCAGCCACTTTCGCCGCGCAGCATCAAGTAAGCGGCAACGCCGATCGGGATCATGAAATGGTGAATGGAGCGCAGGATGTCAGCGCTGGGCAAATCCAGGAACAGCGCAAATCCGGCCAGCCGGATCAGCAGGCCGCTGAGCAAAATCAAAACCGCCGTGCGCAAGCGCTGGTGCAGAGTGAAATAGATGGCGGCCACGCCAACCGCAAGCATTGCGCCGTCGGCGACGGCCACCAAAAAATCGCCCCGTAGGGCAAAAAACAAGGCCCATCCAGTTGTGATCAGCACGGCAATCACGCTGATCACGTACACCATCACCCGCACCCGCCGGGTGTGGCTGGAGTTCAGGTTGTCAAGGCCAGATGCGCCTTCAGCCATGCACCCTGCCGAAAATGATGTGGTCAGTATTGCTCATGTTGCCGATTGGATATCACGCGCAGTGTCGGGTCAAGCCAACTGCGCCGAGAACTTCCTCCAAATAGATGAAAAAACGGCGCACTTGGCCAGCACCCCCCCCATCACGGTTCATCAGCCACCCGCAAAAAACTGGCAAACCGTGGTTTGCCGCTGGGCGTGATGTCCCGGTAGCTGTAAGTGACCGTGCTGCCAAGCGGCGGCGGTGTTTTGCGCAGCTCGTCGCTCAGGCCAGTGCCCAAATTGAAGCGCAGGCCGGCCTCGGTCTTGACCTGCAGCGCACCCAACATGCCATCGTATTTGCCACGCCCCGGTGTGTAGCCGACGACCTGTGCTTCAGCATCCTGAACGGGTTTGAGCTTGAGCAGCGCGTCGCTGCGCCCGGTGGTGTAAAGCGCCTGACTCTGGTGCAGCATCAGGCCTTCCCCGCCCGCAGCAGTCACGGAATTGAGCCTGGCTTGGAGCACGGCCTGATTGGGCAATCTAAATTGCTCCACGGCTTGCACATGGGCCAGGTTCAGACCCTGAACAATCAGTTTAAGGCGCTGGGCACGATCCGCAAAAACGCCCTCACCTTGGGGCAACTCAAACACCATGTAGGTGATCTGTTGCCACTGTGCGTCCACCGGTTGCGTCTTGCGCACGGCGGCCGACACCTGGTCAAATTTGCCGCGCCCTATCCACAACTCGCCATCCAGGGCGGTGCTGGGCAGGCCGGCAATGAACCAGGCTGGCGCCACAATGGGACGCCCGCTCCTGAAGCGAAGGCTGGTGCCGTCCCACACGGCGCGCACGCCGTCGAGTTTTTCGCTGATCAGGTACGGTGCCGGGTTCAGCTTCGCAGGCGCGTTCTGGGCCAGCAAAACTTCAAATCCGCTTTTTGCGAATGCGGGCAATCCACTTGGCACCAGAGCGGCGCCCAGCACGGCCAGGGCATTGAAACCAAATTGCCGACGCTGCAAAGTCATGGCGACGTTCCCCCCGGATTTTCCAGCGTGAACATCGGCATCATGCCGTCACCTGCCGTCGGCTTGAAACACACCCTGACCCGCTGGCCGATTTTGAGCAGATTCAGGTCGCAATCCACAATATTGGTCAGTAGGGTCACGCCCTCGTCCAGGGTGACGTAGGCGATGGCGTAGGGAATTGGCCCGGCCCGGCGCGTGACGCTGACGCTGTAGATCGCGCCCGTTCCAGGTGAATTGACCCATTCGGTCTCGCCCAGGCAAAACGGACAAAGCGCACGCGGGTACCAATGCGGCTGTTTGCAGGCGGTGCAGCGCTTGATGCAAAAAACGCCTGCTTTGGCGGCCTTGAAATACTGCGCTGTGGCCGGGTCGATCATCGGCTCCGCCAGAGGCCTGTCAATGTATTCGGTGCTCATGTGGATGCCCTTTCCATGATCAATGTCGCGCTGCCATGGCGCGAGCCCAGCAGGCCGCCCATGCCTTGGGCCAGCGCCAGTGTGCAGTTGGGCACCTGGACTTTGGGATGCGCTTCGCCGCGTAACTGGCGCACCGCCTCGATCACCTTGGTGATGCCGCCCCGATTGGCTGGGTGGTTGTTGCACAGGCCGCCGCCGTCGGTGTTGAAGGGCAATTTACCCACGCCCGAGATCAAATTGCCGTCGGCCACAAATTTGCCGCCTTCGCCCTTTTTGCAAAAGCCAAGGTCTTCAAGCTGCATCAGCACGGTGATGGTGAAGCTGTCATAAATCGAAGCGTACTGGATATCCGCGGGTTTGACACCCGCCTCTTGAAATGCACGCGGGCCCGACACGGCAGCGCCCGACCAGGACAAATCCACCTTGCCGCCCAGTTGCCCCTTGATGTATTCCCCGGCCCCCAACAAGTTGATGACCGGGCGCTTGAGCGAACGGGCGATCTCTGGGCGCACCACCAGCAGCGCACCGCCACCATCGCTGACCACACAGCAATCAAGCTTGTGCAGCGGGTCCGAGATCATGGGTGAATCCAGCACCTCTTGTACGCTCACCACGTCACGCAGCATGGCATGCGGGTTGTACTGGGCATGGACGGACGCGGCCACCTTGATCCAAGCCAGCTGATCTGCGGTGGTGCCAAATTCGTACATGTGGCGGGCGGCCGCCAACGCGTACATGTTGACGGTGACTGGGCCAAACGGAGCCTCCCAGGGGACGTCTGGTGTGGCGGCAGAGACGATGCGCGGTGCCAGGCCACTGGAGCCTTCGCTGCGTGGGCGGCCTGCCAGGGTGATCAATGCCACATCGCACTTGCCCAAGGCAATGGCCTGGGCGGCATGGGCAACGTGGATCAGGTAGGACGAGCCACCCGTGTCGGTGCTGTCAACATGTCGGACTTTCAGGTTCAGGTAGTCAGCCATGTTGTTGGCACCCATGCCGGGCGCGTCACCGGCACAGAAGTAGCCATCCACGTCGTGCAGGCTCAGGCCGGCATCTGCCAGCACGCCCTTGGCGCATTCTGCGTGCAACTGGGCCACGGTTTTGTCGGGCGCTTTGCGTGTGGGGTGTTCGTATGCGCCGGCAATGCAGGCTTTATTTTTGAGGGTCAATTTTTTCTCCCGTGAAGAAAATGGATTGGCAATGGATTGGCAATGGATGGCGCGGCGCGGGTGTCAGGCCCAGCGCGACAACACTTCGGCGAACGTGGCGGCGGTGGTTGGCGCAGGCCCTTGAATGGCCGATGCAGTGCGCGAAAAACGCGGCGCGGGGGCAGGATGGCTCACGCCTTGAACGTCAACAAAGGCATTGCGCGCCACATTGTGCGGATGCTGCTTCGCTTCGCTCAAGGGCAGAATCGGCGCAAAACACACGTCGGTTCCCTCCAGCGCCTCGCACCACTGGACCCGACTGCGTGTCTTGAAAATACGTTCGAATTCAGCCCGCAGCTCAGACCAGCGCGTGCGGTCATGCTGCACATTGCGCAATGGGGGCGCAACACCCAGTCGCTCGCACATGTCGGCAAAAAATTGCGGTTCGATGGGGCCAATGCTGATGTGTTTGGCGTCCTGCGTTTCATACACGCCATAGTAGGGCGCACCGCCGTCCAGCATGTTGCTGCCGCGCTCTTCCTTGAACATGCCGCGCAGGCTCATGGTGGAAAACATGGTCATCAAGGACAACACGCCGTCGGTGATGGCGGCATCGACCACCTGGCCTTTGCCCGAGCTGCGCGCCTCCAGCAAGGCCGACACAATGCCCAGCGCCAGGTACAGACTACCGCCGCCAAAGTCGCCGATCAGATTGAGCGGCGGCACGGGCGGTCCGCCCGCCGGGCCAATCGCGTCCAGCGCACCGGTGATCGAGATGTAATTGATGTCATGGCCAGCCGCCTGTGCCAGCGGCCCCTCCTGGCCCCAGCCCGTCATGCGGCCATACACCAGTTTGGGGTTGAGCGCTGCCACCGCCTCAGGGCCCAGGCCCAGGCGCTCCATCACGCCAGGGCGAAAGCCTTCGACCAGTGCGTCGGCGTGCGCCAGCAGGGACAGCACTTTTTGCTGGTCGTCAGGATTTTTAAGGTCCGCCAACACCGTGGTGCGCCCGCGCCCTGCCAAATCAGTCGGGCCGCCCAAGCGTATACCGGCACGGTCGACCCGGATCACATCGGCCCCCATGTCCGACAGCAGCATGCAGGCAAATGGCCCAGGGCCGATGCCTGCGAACTCGACAATGCGGATGCCCGCAAGGGGGCCGCAGAAGGGGCCTCCCGCTGTCGCGCCAAAGGGCGAGTGGGTGCTGCTTGCCAATGTGTTCTCCTCAGAATTGAACTCGAATGGTATAGCGGTTTTGTGCCAGCCCGCCGGGTAGCGGCTGATATGCTCGGCCATCTGCCAGAGCTGGCTTGCAAGGCCACCGCACCAGACAGGATCAGCAGGATAAATACCCCGATATTGCCGCATCAACAAGTCAAAGCCCAGGCCACGCCGCCTGGCCTTGTGGCCGATGCGGATATCGCAACGTTTGCCCAAGCCAATGGCATTGACAAATTCAAACTGGCCAATGCCAAGGCCAGTTTCACAGGCGCCACCAAAGTAGCATGGCCAACCCGCTTATCGCAGCCTATCCAATCGAAGGCGTCCCCACATTTGGCATCGACGGGCAGTTCGTGAGGTCGCCGGAATTGGCCAATGGAGAGGATCAGGCTTTGCGCGTCGCCGAAGCGCTGATCCGAAGGGCTAAGACTTCAAGTTGACAGGCCCTGCGGTCAAACTTGCGCAGCTTCCAGAACAGCGTTGAAGGTGGGGCTCGGGCGCATGACAGTCGTCACCTTCTGCGGGTCAGCCATGTAGTAGCCGCCGATATCGACAGGCTTGCCTTGCACGGCTTTGAACTCGTCGGTGATCTTCTGCTCGTTCTCGGCCAGCGCTTTGGCCAGAGGCGCGAAATGGGCCTGCAAGGCCTTGTCTTGCGACTGCGCAGCCAGTTCCTGCGCCCAGTACATGGCCAGGTAAAACTGGCTGCCGCGGTTGTCCAGCTGGCCGGTCTTGGGTGACGGGCCCTTGTTGTTGTCCAACAGCTTGCCAGTGGCGTCGTCCAGCGTCTTGGCCAGAACCTTGGCTTTCTCGTTGCCGGTCTTGATGCCAAGATCTTCCAGCGACACGGCCAGAGCCATGAACTCGCCCAGGGAATCCCAGCGCAGGTGGTTTTCTTCCACCAGTTGCTGCACGTGCTTGGGCGCAGAGCCGCCAGCCCCTGTTTCGTACATGCCGCCGCCGGCCATGAGCGGCACCACCGAAAGCATCTTGGCGCTGGTGCCCAGCTCCATGATGGGGAACAGGTCGGTCAAATAATCGCGCAGGATGTTGCCGGTCGCGCTGATGGTGTCCTGGCCGCGGACCACGCGCTCCAGCGTGTAACGCATGGCACGTACCTGGCTCATGATCTGGATGTCCAGGCCGGTCGTGTCGTGCTCGTGCAGGTACATCTTGACCTTGGTGATCAGTTGGGCCTCGTGCGGGCGGTAAGCATCGAGCCAGAACACAACCGGCATGCCGGAGTTGCGCGCCCGCGTGACAGCCAGCTTGACCCAGTCGCGGATGGCGGCGTCTTTGACCTGGCACATGCGCCAGATGTCACCCGCTTCCACGTTCTCGCTCAACAACACCTCGCCCGTTGCCAGGTCGGTGATGTTGGCAATGCCGTCCTCAGAAATCTCGAAGGTCTTGTCGTGCGAACCGTATTCCTCGGCCTGCTGAGCCATCAGGCCGACATTGGGCACCGTGCCCATGGTGCGCGGGTCGAAGGCGCCATGCCACTTACAGAAATTGATGATCTCCTGGTAGATGCGGGCGAAGGTCGATTCAGGCATCACGGCCTTGACGTCTTTCAGGCGGCCATCGGCGCCCCACATCTTGCCGCCATTGCGGATCATGGCGGGCATGGACGCGTCCACAATCACGTCGTTGGGTGAGTGGAAGTTGGTGATGCCCTTGGCCGAGTCCACCATGGCCAGCTCGGGGCGGTATTCGTGGCAGGCGTGTAGGTCGCGCTTGATCTCGTCCTGCTTGCTCTGTGGCAGGGTGCTGATTTTGTCGTACAGGTTGGCCATGCCGTTGTTGACATTGACGCCCAGTTCGTCAAAAAGTTTGCCGTGTTTGGCAAAGGCGTCCTTGTAGAAAATCTTGACGCAGTGGCCGAACACGATGGGGTGCGAGACCTTCATCATGGTCGCCTTGACGTGCAGCGAGAACATCACGCCCGTCTTGTAAGCGTCGTTGATTTCTTTCTCGTAGAACTCCACCAGCGCTTTTTTGCTCATGAACATGCTGTCGATGACCTCGCGGTCCAGCAGGGAGACCTTGGGCTTGAGCACGATGGCCTTGCCACTCTTGGTGATCAGCTCCATCTTGACGTCGCGCGCCCGGCCCAGCGTGATGGACTTTTCGCCGTGGTAAAAGTCGCCGGCGTGCATGTGGGACACATGCGAGCGCGAGGCCTGGCTCCACTCCGCCATGCTGTGCGGGTTCTTGCGGGCGTATTCCTTGACAGCCCTGGGCGCGCGGCGGTCGGAATTGCCTTCACGCAGCACCGGGTTCACGGCACTGCCCAGGCACTTGTTGTAACGCAGGCGGATGGCTTTGTCTTCATCGTTTTGCGGGCTCTCGGGGTAGTCGGGCAGCTTATACGCCTTGCCTTGCAGCTCGCGGATGGCGCTGATCAGCTGGTTTTGCGAGGCGCTGATGTTGGGCAGCTTGATGATATTGGTGTCAGGCAGCAGGGTCAGGCGGCCGAGTTCGGCCAGGTTGTCGGGCACCTGCTGCGCGTCGGTCAGAAATTCGGGGAACTCGCCCAGCACCCGGGCCGCCACCGAAATATCACTCTGGGCCACTTCAATGCCGGCCGGCGCGGCGAAGGTGCGGATTACCGGCAGGAAGGCGAAAGTCGCCAGCATCGGCGCTTCATCGGTGAGGGTGTAAATGATTTTTGATTTGGCGGCAGACATGGGTGTCCTCGTGCGATTGGGTTGACCGGGTATGGGAAATGGTTTGTCGTTGCCGATGTTAAACGAGAGGCTGGCAAGGGCAGTTGAATCGACATTTTCGGGGCACCGGTAACGAGCCGATGCGGCGATTGGCTTGGGCCAATGCACGCGGGGTTTCTGTGCGGGAGTCTGTCCGGCTTTTTTTTCAGCATCTCTATTGCCAATCCCGGAACTATTTCCGGAATGGGGTGACTGTACTTGTATATACAAATACAGTCAGTAGAATAAACCTAGGGTTTTCACTAGGTTTATTTTAAATAAATAAATAGAAATATACCAATAGAAAAATAAATTTGTCCTGTTTATTTAATTGTCTATACAAGTCTATCAAACCGAACTAAAATAACAGATATGAAACCGGCATATCTGCAAGTCAAAGAGTTCATCCAGCAGCACATCAGTTCTGGCGAATGGCGTCCGGGTGACCCCGTACCCAGTGAGGCCACGCTGATGCAGCAGTTCGAAATCAGCCGCATGACGGTGAACCGGGCGCTGCGGGAGCTCAATTCAGAGGGCATGGTGAAGCGGGTGCAGGGACTGGGCAGTTTCGTGGCCGAGCTGCATCGCATTTCGTCGAGTCTGCATCTGCGCGATATTCAGGAGGAAGTGGTGGAGCGAGGGCACGTGCACAGTGCCAGGGTGCTGTTATCCCAGGCAGAAAAAGCATCTGCCGAAGTCGCCCAGTCGCTCGGTTTGCGGGCGGGGGCGCGGGTGTTCCACACCGTGATCGTGCATCTGGAAAACGGCGTACCGATCCAGTACGAGGACCGCCACGTCAATCCGGCGGTGTCCCCCGGCTACCTGGAAACCAACTTCGTCAAGACCACGCCCACCGCCCATCTTCTCAAGGAGGCACCGTTGACGGAAGCCCATTACTCGATTGAAGCCTGCCTGCCCACGCCGGACCAGGCCCGCTATCTGGACGTCGCGCCGCATGAAGCCTGCCTGGCCATGGCACGGCGCACGGTCAGTGGCAAGCATGTGGCCAGCGTGGTGCGCCTGGTCTATCCAGGTTCGCGCTACAGTTTTGCGGGGAAGTTTCAGGCATGAATCACTGGAACACCCACCATCTGACGGACGTTAAACCCACGCCCTGGCGCAATGGTGCCGGCCTGACGCGCGAACTGGTGGTCTGGCCCGCACAGGGAGACTGGCGCTGGCGCATGTCCGTGGCCGATGTGGTGGCAGGTGGCCCCTTTTCGCGCTTTGAGGGCATCACGCGCTGGTTTGCCGTTTTGACAGGTTCCGGCGTCGTGCTGAACATCCGGCATCAGCCCGCAAAAACGCAAACGCAACCGGACAAGTGCAGAGAGCACCGGCTGACCCCGGCGGCTGCGCCGCTGTGTTTCGACGGGGGTGACGCGACGGACTGTCAGCTCATTCAGGGGCCGACGCAGGATTTCAACCTCATGCTGCACGCCGACTGTCAGCCAGCCCTCATGCTGCGCGTGAACGGGCAGCTCATGCAGCGCGTGCCAGCGGGAAAAACCATTGCCGTCTACGCGATTGACGCGGCAGCCAGTGTGCAATGGGATGCCGAACCTGCCGACGATGAGCCTGTCAACCGGGAGCATGTAGGTAGTGAACAGACTCGCGACCTCCGTTTTGAAGTCCCCGCCAATACCTTGTGCTGGCGAGTCCTCAATCAGGCGGCCACAGTGCGTGTCAAGGCGGTCAACGCCTTGTGGATGGAGCTAACAACATGACTTTGCAACTCTGGACAAACTGTCGCGCTGCCACCATGGCCTCGGGTGCCGCGCAGCCCTATGGTCTGATTGACGATGCTGCTCTGGTTACAGACGGCGAAACGCTGGCCTGGGTTGGCGTGCGCGGCGAGGTGCCAGAGTCGCTGGCACGGCGCTGTACGGTTCACCACGACGCGGGTGGCGCGCTCATCACGCCGGGGCTGATCGATTGCCACACCCACCTGGTTTACGGGGGTGACCGCGCTGCTGAATTTGAGCTTCGCCTCAACGGGGCCACCTATGAGGAACTTGCCCGTGCCGGCGGGGGGATTGCATCCACCGTACGGGCCACCCGCGCGGCCAGTACCGACGAATTGCTCACCGTTAGCGCCCGGCGCCTGCAGCGCTTGATGAACGAGGGCGTGACCACGGTAGAAATCAAGTCCGGCTACGGTCTAGCGCTGGCGCACGAACGCAAGTGCCTGCAAGTGGCGCGAAGCCTGGGCCAGAACCGGGCCGTGGAGGTTCGCACCACCTTCCTGGGTGCCCACGCCCTGCCTCCCGAGTTCGCGGGCCGCGCCGATGACTATGTGGACACCGTGCTGGACATGCTGGCCCTGCTACATGCCGAAGGCCTGGTGGATGCAGTTGACGGCTTTTGCGAGCACATCGCCTTCAGCACCACCCAGATACGGCGTGTGTTTGATGCCGCCCGGCAAGCCGGTTTGCCGGTGAAGCTTCATGCGGAACAACTCAGCGACAGTGGCGGTGCCCAAATGGCCGCGAGTTATGGCGCGCTGAGCTGCGACCATCTGGAGTGGCTGTCGGAAGAAGGTGCTCGCGCCATGGCGCGGGTCGGCACAGTGGCGGTTTTGCTGCCCGGCGCGTTTTATTTTTTGCGGGAAACCAAACTTCCACCCTTTGACTGGCTGCGCAAGCATGGCGTGCCCATGGCGATTGCAACCGATTGCAACCCCGGCAGCTCGCCGGGTACATCGCTGCTGCTCATGCTCAATATGGCCTGCACCCTGTTCCGGCTGACGCCTGAAGAAGCACTGGCCGGCGTCACGCGCCATGCCGCCACGGCGCTGGGCTTGCCAGACCGGGGCACACTTGCTGCCGGTCAGCGCGCTGACTTCGTGTTGTGGGATGTGCAACGCCCTGCAGAACTAGCGTATGCCATGGGTAGTAATCCGCGTATCCAGACCGTCTTCAAGGGCAAAGCCGAAGGAGCTTCGACATGACTTCAACCCATACCCTGACGCAGGGGCACATTCCCCTGCTGGTCAGCATGCCGCACGTCGGCACATCCATCCCCGACGAGTTGCAAAGCTGCTACGCCAGCCGCGCGCTGGGCGTGGAAGACACCGACTGGCACCTGCCGCGTCTGTATGCGTTTCTCCAGGAAATGGGGGCCAGTGTGCTGGTTCCTCATTTTTCGCGTTACGTGATTGACCTCAACCGGCCACCGGACGATGCTCCCATGTATCCGGGCGCGTCCAATACCGAACTGTGTCCCACACGCTTCTTCACGGGTGACCCGCTCTACCTAGGCGGTCAGGCACCGGATGCGCAGGAGCGCGTGCGCCGTCGCACCCACTTCTGGCAGCCCTACCATGACGCCTTGTCAGCCGAGTTGGCGCGCATCAAGGCGGAGCATGGATTTGCCCTGCTGTGGGACGCGCACAGCATTCGCTCTGAAATTCCCTGGCTGTTTGAAGGCCGCCTGCCGGATCTCAACCTGGGCACGGCGGCCGGCGCCAGCGCCGACCCGCGCATTGGCCAAAGCGTGCTGGCCACCTGCTCGCAGTCGCCGCACTACAGCGCCGTACTCAACGGTCGCTTCAAGGGGGGCTACATCACGCGGCACTACGGCCAGCCGGCGCAAAACGTGCACGCCATCCAGCTAGAGATGTGCCAGAGCGCCTACATGCAGGAGGAGGCCCCTTTTTCCTACGACGAAACCAAGGCCCTCGCTGTCCAGCCATTGCTCAGAAAAATGGTTGAAAGCGCTCTGGAAACCTGCGTGAGATGTTATGAACAATGAAGCTAAAAAGTTCTTTGCGGCCCAGGCCTGGGTGAACGGCGCATGGCATTTTGGGGTCTTGCTGGAGGTGGATGCCAATGGCTGCTGGAGCCGCATCACACCCAAGCCCCTGGATCAGGAAAAAACCACCGCCACGCCCGTTGGCGGCCTGGTTTTGCCCGGTGTGGTCAATGCCCACGGCCATGCTTTTCAGCGCGCCATCGTTGGCTTGACCGAGCGGCGCAACCCTGGCGCGGGCGCGGCTGACGATTTCTGGAGCTGGCGCGACCGCATGTACTCTGCCGCCCTGCGGGTCAGCCCTGTGCAAATGGAGGCCATTGCCACCCAGCTGTATGGCGAACTGCTGGCCGGTGGCTATACCCAGGTTTGCGAGTTCCAGTACCTGCACAATGACATTGACGGCCAGCCCTATGCCAACCCGGAAGATATGTCGCTGGCGCTGGTCCGCGCCGCCCGACACACTGGCATGGGACTGACCCTGCTGCCCACGCTGTACATGCGCTCTGGCTTCACGGCCACCGGCTTGCGCGAGGATCAACGCCGCTTTGCGTCGACACCGCAGAGCATCATCCGCATCGTCGAAGCGCTGCAGAAACAAACGCAGGGCGACCGGCACATCAACGTGGGCGTGGCCATCCACTCTTTGCGTGCGGTGGCTCCCGATGCCCTGAATCAGCTTGCCAATTACGCCAAACAAGCCCTGCTGCCGGTACACATCCACATTGCCGAGCAAACCCAGGAGGTGCAGGACTGTATGGCCCACACCGGGCAGCGCCCCATTCAATGGCTGCTGGACCATGTTGAGGTCGATGCACGCTGGAACCTGGTTCACGCCACGCACACGACACCCGCCGAATTGGCGGCCATCAGGCAGGCCGGCGCCAGTATCGTCATCTGCCCGGCCACCGAAGCCAATCTGGGCGACGGCGTGTTTGACTTGCCAGGCTACGCGGCGGTCGGCGGAACCTGGTCTATCGGTTCAGACAGCCACGTCACCCGGCACTGGAGCGAAGAACTGCGCCTGCTGGAATACTCGCAACGCTTTGTGCACCGCAAGCGCAATGTGGCGGCGCAATGCCTGGGTGCCCAGAGCAGTGCGGCTGCCTTGCTGCAAGGTGCGCTGGCAGGCGGCAACGCCGCGACGGGTCTGTCGCTGGGTGGCATTGCTGTGGGCCAGCGCGCCGATTTTTGCGTGATTGATGACAATTCGGGTGCCCTGCTGGGTGTTCCCCAAAGTCACAAACTGGACGCCCTGATTTTCTCCAGCCCGGACGCACGGCCCCAGGCGACCTACGTGGCAGGGCAGCTCGCGCCCGCGCCTTCCGGCACCGGGTTTGTTGAAGCGATGGCCTCGCTTTGGGGGCCTTAGGAGCCACGTCCACATAGCAGCCTCTCTTGACATTTGAGTGAATAAGCTGAGGCCAATTTGACCCACTTGACTGAAATCCCCGCGCCCCGACCGGTCGCCGTCGTCACCGGTGCTGCGCGCGGCATCGGCCTTGCCATCACGCGCTGGTTTCTCGGGCGGGGCCACCGAGTGGTGATGCTTGACAACGATGCGGTCACGCTGGAAGGTACCGCCCGACAATTGGCAACGGAGTTTGGCGACCAGGTTCTGGCCATCACCTGCGATGTGTCGGTGCAGGCTGAAGTCCAGCGGGCCGTGGGCCAGGTGCAGCGGGCCTTTTCCCGCGTGGACGCGCTCGTGAACAACGCGGGGGTTGCGGTCTTCAAGCCCGTCACTGCGACCACCTTTGAAGAATGGCGACAGGTGATGGCGACCAACCTGGACGGCGCCTTTCTGTGCGTGCAGGAGTTTCTGCCGCTGATGCGGGCAGGCACGGGAGGCAGTGGCGGAGGCAGCATCGTGAACATCGCCTCGATCTCCGGCCTGCGCGCCAGTACCTTGCGCGTGGCCTACGGCACCAGCAAGGCGGCGCTGATCCATCTGACCAAACAACTGGCGGTGGAACTGGCCAGCTACGGCGTGCGGTGCAACGCGATTGCCCCCGGGCCGGTGGAAACGGCGATGGCGAAGCTGGTGCACACGCCAGAAATCCGTGCGGACTACCACGATGCCGTGCCACTCGGCCGGTACGGGCTGGAGGAAGAAATTGCCGCTGCGGTGGGTTTCCTGTGCAGCAAAGAGGCTGGCTACATCACCGGTCAGGTCTTGGCCGTGGACGGCGGTTTCGATGCGGCTGGTGTTGGCATCCCGACATTCCGGTTGGCGAGTGAGGGCTAGAAACGCCGAATCCAGTCTTCACACAGGCAAATCAGGTTTATGTCCCCGTGCCAATTGAATAGTTTGCTATCTAAATAGAAGCAAACAGCAGCGAGCCTGGCAAATTCTGCCTCAAGCAACCGCACCCGCTTGGCGCGCCAGCGCCAGCCCACCGCCATAACTTGTCGCCGCAGGCGCCGTCCCGCCCAAGCGGACCTTGATGGCGCAGTACTTGAACTCGGGAATCTTGGCAAAGGGGTCCAGCGCCGCATTGGTCAGCTTGTTGATGGCGGCTTCGTAGTAGCAGAAGGGCACAAAGATGGAGCCACGCGGCGAGCTGTCGTCAGCGCGGGCATACAGCGCAACCTGGCCGCGTCGCGATTCGATGGTGATCACATCACCGGGCTGGCCACCCATGCCGGCCAAATCGAGCGGATGCACCAGGGCAATCGGGTCGGGCTCGATCGCATCGAGCACCGTGGCGCGGCGCGTCATGCTGCCGGTGTGCCAGTGCTCCAGCTGCCGGCCGGTGATCAGCACCAGGGGGTACTCGGCGTCGGGCCGCTCATTGGCGGGGATGATGTCGGCCGGCACAAAACGTGCACGACCGCCCTCGCGCGGGAAGTCATCAACAAACACCACGGACTGGCCGGGGTCGCCTTCGGCCTTGCAGGGGTAAGTGACGGCGTGTTCGCGCTCCAAGCGCTCCCAGGTGATGCCGCCAATGCTGGGCATGGTGTGGCGCATTTCGTCGAACACTTCTGACACATGGCTGTAGTGCCAGTCCAGGCCGAGTTTGGCGGCGATCTGCTGGATGATCCACAAATCCTGCCTTGCATCCCCAGGCGGGTTGATGGCCTGGCGGCCCATTTGCACCAGTCGGTCGGTGTTGGTGAAGCTGCCGTCTTTTTCGGGGAAGGCGCTGGCCGGCAGGATGACATCGGCCAGGTAACAGGTTTCTGTCAAGAAGATGTCTTGCACCACCAGGTGGTCGAGCGCTGCCAGCGACTCGCGCGCGTGGTTGGCATCGGGGTCGGACATGGCCGGGTTCTCACCCATGACGTACATGCCGCGCACCTCGCCCTTTTTGATGGCGTGCATGACTTCGACCACGGTTAGGCCTGGCTGGTCATCGAGCGAGCCTGCAGGGACCGCCCAGGCTTTTTCGAAGGACGCGCGCACCTTGGCATCGGTCACGTGCTGGTAATCCGGGTACATCATGGGGATCAAGCCCGCGTCGGACGCACCCTGCACATTGTTCTGGCCACGCAAGGGGTGCAGGCCGGTGCCGGGGCGGCCAATCTGGCCGGTCATCAGCGCCAGGGCAATCAGGCAACGGGCGTTGTCGGTGCCATGCACGTGCTGGCTCACACCCATGCCCCACAGGATCATCGACGCCCTGGACGTGGCATAAAGCCGCGCCACTTCGCGAATGGTGTTTGCCTCAATGCCGCAAATCGGCGCCATCAGTTCAGGGCTGTAAGCCTCGACGTTCTTGCGCAAGTCCTCGTAGCCTACGGTGCGGCTGGCAATGAAGGCTTCGTCGACCAGGCCTTCCGAGACGATGACGTTCATCATGGCATTGAGCAAGGCCACATCGGTGTCGGGCTTGAATTGGAGGTACTGATGCGAGATGCGCGCCAGATCAGAACGGCGCGGGTCCAGCACGACCAGCTTGGTGCCATTGTTAACGGCGTTCTTGATCCAGGTGGCCGCCACCGGGTGGTTCACCGTGGGGTTGGCGCCGATGATGATGACAACGGCCGCCTGGGTCACGTCCATCACCGGGTTGGAGACTGCACCCGACCCAATGCCTTCGAGCAGGGCCACGACAGACGAGGCATGACACAGCCGGGTGCAATGGTCCACGTTGTTGGAACCAAACCCGGTGCGCACCAGTTTCTGGAACAGGTAGGCTTCTTCATTGCTGCCCTTGGCCGAGCCAAATCCGGCCAGGGACTTCTTGCCGTATTGATCTCGGATGTCTTTGAGCTTGCCGCCGGCAAATTCAAGCGCCTCTTCCCAGCTGGCTTCACGGAACACGTCCAGCACATTGTCCGGGTCCATCACAAAGTCACCGTGCTTGGGTGCGTCTTTGCGGCGGATCAGGGGTTTGGTCAGGCGCTGCGGATGGTGCGCGTAGTCAAAACCGTAACGCCCCTTGACACACAGGCGCCCCTGGTTGGCCGGGCCGTCGCGGCCTTCGACAAACAGGATTTTGTCGTCTTTGACGTTGTAGGTGAGCTGACAGCCCACACCGCAATACGGGCAGACAGACTCGACCTGTTTGTCCGGTACGGCCAGCGCGGCCTCGCGCGCCGGCATCAGCGCGCCGGTGGGGCAGGCCTGCACACATTCGCCGCAGGCCACGCAGGTGGACGCCCCCATGGCGTCATCCATGTCAAACACAATTTTGGTTGAATCACCCCGGAAGGCCAGGCCAATGACGCCGTTGACTTGCTCGTCGCGGCAGGCCCGCAGGCAGCGCGTGCATTGGATGCAGGCATCCAGGTTGACGGCGATGGCCGGGTGTGAAAAATCAAGCTTGACTTGCGCGCGCGCTTCAAAACGCGGTTTGCCGACCCCCATTTTCTGCGCCCATTGGTCGACTTCGTTATGGCGCGTGTAGGCGGCCTCCGGCATGTCGGCCTGCAACAGCTCCAGCACCATTTTTTGCGAGGCGACGGCGCGTTCACTGTCGGTCGTGACCTTCATGCCAGCCGTGGGAGTGCGGCAGCAAGAGGGTGCCAGCACGCGTTCGCCATTGATCTCGACCATGCAGGCGCGGCAGTTGCCAACCGCCTCCAGGCCTTCAGTGAAGCACAGGTGCGGCACCGCTATGCCCTCGCGCTTGGCGACGCTCAACAGGGTTTCGTCAGCGCGTGCGGTGACCACTTTGCCATTGATCTCAAACACCACTGCGGGGGAATCCAGTGCAGCGAGTTCGCGGCGGGTGATGGCGTTCATGCGAGTTCCCCAGGGAAATATTTGATAACGCAGACCACCGGGTTAGGTGCAGCCTGGCCCAGGCCGCAAATCGACGCGTCGCGCATGACTTGTGAAAGGTCGGCCAGCAGGGGTAAATCCCATTTCGGCTGCAAGATAAGGTGCATCGCCTTGGCGGTGCCCACGCGACAGGGCGTGCACTGGCCGCAGGATTCGTGCTGGAAGAAATTCATCATGTTGCGGGCAGCCTGGGTTGCCGAATACTTGTCAGACAGAACAATCACGGCAGCCGAGCCGATAAAACAGCCGTAAGGTTGCAAGGTGTCGAAGTCCAGCGGAATATTGTTCAAGTTGGCCGGCAATATGCCCCCTGAGGCGCCACCGGGCAGGTAAGCGTACAGCGTGTGCCCGTCCAGCATGCCGCCGCAAAATTCGTCAATCAATTCCTGCACGGTGATGCCGGCTGGGGCCAGCTTCACGCCCGGATTTTTGACGTGGCCCGAGACGGAAAACGACCGCAAGCCTTTGCGCCCGTTGCGTCCGTGGGCGGTGAACCATTCGGCGCCTTTCTCCAGAATCTCGCGTACCCAGTACAGCGTCTCAAAATTGTGTTCCAGCGTGGGGCGGCCAAACAGGCCCACCTGCGCCACATAAGGCGGGCGCAGGCGAGGCATGCCGCGTTTGCCTTCGATGGACTCAATCATGGCGGACTCTTCGCCACAGATGTAGGCGCCTGCGCCGCGACGCAGCTCGATGGCCGGCATGCCTTGCACGGGTGGCGCGAGGCGCAGCTTGGCGAGTTCGGCTTGGAGCAGATGGCGGCAGCCGTGGTATTCGTCGCGCAGGTAGATGTAAATTTTGTCGATGCCAACAGCCCAGGCTGCAATCAACATGCCTTCGATAAACCGGTGCGGGTCGCGCTCCAGGTAGACCCGGTCTTTGAAGGTCCCTGGCTCGCCTTCATCAATGTTGACCGCCATCAGGCGCGGGCCTGACTCGGCCCGGACGATGCGCCATTTGCGCCCCGTGGGAAACCCAGCGCCACCCAGGCCGCGCAGGCTAGAGTTTTCCAGGGTGTCAAGGACCGCCTCGACCGCCTTTGCGCCAGAAACACATTGCTGCAACAACGCGTAGCCCCCTGTCGCCTGGTAGGCCGCCAGGTCGATAAAACCATCTGGCACGTGGCTCGTTGCACCCGCGTCCACTTTGGCCTGGATGGCCTGCGCAGTGGCATTGGGTACAGGGTTCTGTCCAACCACCGCAGCCGGCGCTTGCTCGCAACGGCCAATGCAGGGTGCCGCAAGCACCCGCACCGCGCGCCCCAACAGAACCGGCAGCCGGGCCAGAAGATCCCGGGCACCTGCCATCTCGCAAGACAAACCATCACACACCCGCACCGTCAATGGCGCAGGCGCCGTGTCGCCTTCTTTAACGATGTCGAAGTGGTGGTAAAAACTCGCCACTTCGTACACCGCTGTTTGCGGCATCTTCATCTCTTGTGCCAGCGCGGCCAAGTGGGCTGCCGAGAGGTGGCCAAAGTTGTCCTGGATTTTGTGCAGGTGCTCAATCAACAAATCAGCCTGGGACGATGCACCGCCCATCAAAGCCTGCACCTGGGCCAGCGCCGCTGCATCAACCCGGCGGCCTTTGGGGGCCTGGCGTTTGCGCACACGGGTGTCGGTGGCGGAGGAAATCGGGATGATGCGGTGGTTCATGGCTTTGCGTGGAGTAACGTAAATGCGCTGCTTAAATCACGTGTTCGGCGCGCAGGTTGGCGATGTAGTCCGTGCCAAAACCCAGCTGCGCCAGAATTTCGTCGGTGTGCTCGCCCAGCAGTGGCGAACGCGTGACCTCGGTCGGGCTGTCGGACATTTTGATTGGGTTGCCGACCGTGAGGTACTTGCCGCGGGTGGGGTGGTCTACTTCAACGATGGTGCCGGTGGCCCGCAACGCCGGTTCTTCGGAAATTTCCTTCATTGACAAAATTGGACCGCAGGGAATGTCGTATTGGTTCAGAATGTCCATGGCCTCCAGCTTGGTTTTGGTCATGGTCCACTGTTCGATACGGGCAAAAATAGGTTTCAGGTGCAACAGCCGCATGGACGGTGTGGCAAAAGCCTCGTCGTCAATCCAGCCCGGTTCACCAATCACTTTGCACACGGCCGGCCACACCGCCGCCTGGGTGATGAAGTAGATGTAGGCGTTGGGGTCGGTCTCCCAGCCTTTGCACTTCAAAATCGAACCCGGTTGGCCCCCCCCCGATGCGTTGCCCGCGCGGGGTACGGCATCGCCAAATTTGCCGTCCGGGTACTGCGGGTACTCGTGCATGGTGTGGGTGCGCTCCAGGCGCTGCTGGTCACGCAATTTCACGCGGCACAGGTTCAGCACCGCGTCTTGCATCGGGGCCAGCACCTTTTGACCCCGGTGGGTGGTGTTACGCTGGTACAGCGCGGCCACAATGCCCAGCGCCAGGTGCAAACCGGTGCCGCTGTCGCCAATTTGTGCACCGGTCACCATCGGCGGGCCGTCGTCAAACCCGGTGGTCGACGCTGCCCCACCCGCGCACTGGGCCACGTTTTCATAAACCTTGCAGTCTTCATACGGCCCTGGGCCAAAACCCTTGACCGAGGCCACGATCATGCGCGGGTTGATGGACTGGATGTGCGCCCAGGTGATGCCCATGCGGTCCAGCGCGCCCGGCGCAAAATTTTCGACCATCACGTCGCACTGTTTGATCAACGCATCCAGCACCTCACGGCCTTTGGGCTTTTTGGTGTCCAGCGTGATGGAGCGCTTGTTGTGATTGAGCATGGTGAAGTAGAGGCTGTCCACACCCGGGATGTCGCGCAACTGCCCGCGCGTGGCATCGCCTTCACCGGCGCGCTCCACCTTGATCACGTCGGCCCCCAGCCATGCCAGCAACTGGGTGCAAGTGGGGCCGGACTGCACGTGGGTGAAGTCGAGGATTTTCACACCGTCGAGTGCTTTGCTCATGATGCGCTCCCGCCAATGGGCGCTGAAGCAATTGGCGCTAAAGTTGTGGCAGCCGTGGCGGCCACCGGAGCTGCTTGAAGGGCGGCTTCGAGTTCAGCCATGCGTTTGCGGGTTTCGCGGTCCTGGGCAAAACGGGCTGACTCGTCACGCACCACGGCCGCAATGCCGCTGACCGAGCCATCGGGCGCGTGCAACAACGATACCGTGAACGCGATCGACAGGCTGTGGCCGTCTTTGTGCACCGCCGGTACCTTGAGCAGGTCGCTGCCGTATTTGGTGATGCCTGATTTCATGGTCACGTGGTAACCGTCCCAGTGCCGTTGCTGCTGGCGCTGCGGGATGATGATGTCCAGCGACCGCCCCAAAGCCTCTGCTTCAGTGTGGCCAAACATGCGCTGGCAGGCTGGGTTCCACAACACGATGAGGCCTTGGGCATCACAGACCATCACAGCATCGCTGATGGCGGTCACGAGGTCGGCCAGATTGACCGAGGTTTGAATGGAAGGTGCGGGCATAGGCTCTTTCGGGGTCAAATCGACAATAGGCCCCTCAAACACAGACGGCGCTCAAAAATGAACGCCGTCAGTGCCTTACTGCCCTCAAAATGGCAGTTTCAGGGGCGTGTGACCGATTTTAGACCGCGCCTGCCTTGTGCATGTCGGCGATCTGTACGCTCGAATAGCCCAATTGCACCAAGACCTCGTCGGTGTGCTCGCCCAGCAACGGCGACGCGGTCACCTCGGGCTTGGTGTCCGAGAACTTGATCGGGCTGCCCACCGTCCAATAGCTGCCGCGCACCTTGTGCGGCACTTCGACGATCGAGCCGCTGGCACGCAGCGACTTGTCGTGCAACAGCTCCTTCATCGACAGCACCGGGGCGCAAGGGATATCAAACTTGCGGAAAATGTCCACCGCTTCGTATTTTGTTTTGTCCTTGATGAAGTCTTCGATGGTGGCGAAGATGTCCATGATGTGCGGCTGGCGACCACGCGGGGTGTTGTAGGCCGGGTCGTCCTTCCACTCGGGTTTGCCCAGAGCGTCGCAGATTGGGCCCCAGGCGTGGCCCTGGACCGTGAAGTAGATGTAGGCATTGGGGTCGGTTTCCCAGCCTTTGCACTTCAATATCCAGCCTGGCTGGCCGCCGCCGCCGGCGTTGGCACCGCGCGGCACCACGCCGTCTTTGAAGGCTTCCATTTCGTGCGGGTACTGTGGGTACTCTTCGAGGTGGCCCAGTTTGTCCAGACGCAGCTGGTCACGCATTTTGACGCGGCACAGGTTCAGCACCGCGTCTTGCATCGACACGGCCACCTTCTGGCCCTTGCCGGTCTTCTGCTTGCCGATGTAGGCGGTCAGGATGCCGATGGCCAGGTGCATGCCGGTGTTGCTGTCGCCCAGCGCTGCAGAACTGATGGTAGGGCCGGCATTTTCACCCTTCCAGTAACCGGTGGTGGACGCGGCGCCACCAGCGCACTGGGCCACGTTTTCGTAGACCTTCAGGTCCTCATAGTGGTGGCCATCGCTGAAGCCCTTGACCGATGCCAGGATCATGCCGGGGTTCAGGCTCTGGATGTGTTCCCAAGTGAAACCCATGCGGTCCAGCGCACCCGGACCGAAGTTCTCGACCATCACGTCGCATTCTTTGATCAGCTTTTCGAGCACTTCCTTGCCGGCCTGCTTTTTGGTATCCAGCGTCAACGAGCGTTTGTTGCTGTTGAGCATGGTGAAGTACAGCGCGTCGGCATCGGGGATGTCGCGCAGCTGGCTGCGTGTCACGTCGCCAGAGCCGGGGCGTTCGACCTTGATCACGTCTGCGCCAAACCAGGCCAGCAGTTGGGTGCAGGCGGGGCCTGCCTGCACGTGGGTGAAGTCGATGATCTTGATGCCGGCGAGGGGTTTGAATGACATGCTTTTATCTCCTAAAAATGAGCTCGAAACGTAAATGGGGTGGAACAGCGTGAAATGCAGTCGGCGCGGATTAACTCTTTTTGCCGACCGTCGGGTTCAGCATGGTGATGCGCCCGCTCTCGGTGCCAGCGGTCTCATCAATCACGGCGTTGATCAGGGTGGGCTTGCCCGAGGCAAATGCGTCGGCGATGCCCTTGGACAGCTCTTGCGGCGTGGTGGCATGAACGCCCACACCGCCAAAGGCTTCCATCATTTTGTCGTAACGCGCGTTTTTGACAAACACCGTGGGAGCCACGTCCTTGCCACCGCTGGGGTTGACGTCGGTGCCCCGGTAGACACCATTGTTGTTGAACACCACCACGCAGATCGGCAGGTTGTAGCGGCAAATGGTCTCGACTTCCATGCCACTGAAACCAAAAGCGCTGTCGCCTTCAATCGCCAGCACCTGTTTGCCAGTGACCACCGCGGCCGCCACGGCAAACCCCATGCCGATGCCCATGATGCCCCAAGTGCCGACGTCGAGCCGTTTGCGCGGCAGGTACATGTCGACAATGCTGCGGGTGAAATCGAGCGTGTTGGCCCCTTCGTTGACCAAAATCGCGTCGGGGTTGGCCTTGATCACCTCGCGCACCACGGCCAAGGCACTTTGGAAGTTCATCACTGGCGGGTTTTTGGCCAGGGTTTCGGCCATCTTGGCGATGTTTTTGTCACGCCGCTCGTAGACACCAGCGGTCCACTCGGCTGGGGCCTTGACCCAGTTGGCACCCATGCCCGCCACCATGGCAGACACAACAGAGCCAATGTCACCCACCAGCGGTGCAGCAATCGCGACGTTGCTGTCGGCCTCGGTCGGCGAGATGTCGATCTGGATGAACTGGCGGCCCGCGGCCTTGTCGCCGCCCCAGGTCTTGCCCTTGCCGTGGGACAGCAACCAGTTCAGGCGGGCACCCACCAGCACCACCACGTCGGCTTCGGCCAGCACGTAAGAACGCGCAGCCGAGGCCGATTGCGCATGGTTGTCGGGCAGCAGGCCTTTGGCCATGGACATTGGCAAATACGGGATGCCCGATTGTTCGACCAAGGCGCGCACGGCGGCATCGGCCTGAGCGTAAGCGGCACCTTTGCCCAGCAAGATCAGCGGGCGTTTGGCGGTTTTGAGCAGATCGAGGGCGCGTTGAACAGCCTCAGGGGCTGGCAGTTGGCGCGGCGCGGCATCAACTACCTTGATCAGCGAGCGCTTGCCTACCTGCGCATCCATGGTCTGCGCGAACAGTTTGGCCGGCAAGTCGAGGTAGACGCCGCCAGGCCGGCCTGATACAGCAGAACGGATCGCGCGGGCAATGCCGACGCCAATGTCGGCCGCGTGCAAAACGCGAAAAGCCGCCTTGCATAGCGGCTTGGCAATGGCCAGCTGGTCCATCTCTTCGTAGTCGCCTTGCTGCAAATCGACGATTTCGCGCTCGCTGGAGCCGCTGATCAAAATCATCGGAAAGCAGTTGGTGGTGGCGTTGGTCAGCGCAGTAAGGCCGTTCAAAAAACCGGGGGCCGACACAGTCAGGCAGATACCGGGCTTTTGCGTCAAAAAACCCGCCGCTGCCGCTGCGTTGCCCGCGTGTTGCTCGTGGCGGAACGAGATCATGCGCATGCCCTCGGCCTGCGCCATGCGGGTCAAATCGGTGATCGGGATGCCGGGCAGGCCAAAAATCGTGTCGATGCCGTTGAGCTTGAGGGCGTCAATCACCAGGTGGAAGCCGTCGATCTGGGCAGGGGCAGCCGCAGAAGTGCCTGATGCGTCTGTTTGCGCTTCCGTTTGAGTAGGGGTAGTCATGATGGATTGGCTCTTCGTTGTCTGCGTTATGGTTTTGGCAGTTTGGGAACAATCCAGCCAAGGGAGGCAGGCCGCTCGCCAAACAACATGCGTATCATAGAATTCGTCATTGGCTCCCGCCCTTGACCATGGTCAATTTTCACTAAAATCTTTGGTCGCCAAAATGTCACCCTATCGGTCACTTTGCCGTGAAAGTAAATGTGGAAGAATCAACATTCATATTGCGGGGCAGCAGGACGGCCTTGCCTGAAAGTTAGCCCGCCACAAAATCCGCATGTCGTCCGTCGAATCCCATCCTGAAAAAAACGTCATCCGGGTGCAACTGACTCAAAATTCGGTCTTAGGCGAACTGAACGAGCCTGAGCGCGCTGAACTGGAGCGCCTGCTCATCGTGGTGGACTGCGCCAAAGCTGATTTTTTGCTGAACCAGGGCGTGGTCGAGATGGAGCAGTATTTTGTGCTCGACGGCGTGCTCAAACGTGTGGTGACAAATCCGCAGGGCAAAGAAATGATTTTGCGCTTTGCTGACGAACGTGACATGGAAACCAGTTACGCCGCCTGGCGGCTAGGCACACCCACACCTTACAGCATTGTGTCGGTCACCAAATCCCGGGTGGCCAAGTTGCCATTGCCGCAGTGGGTGGCCTTCATGGAGGCCCACCCAGCGATCAAGGCGTCGTTTGAATATGCGGTGATGCGCCTGATGAGCGAGATCATGGCGCACACCATCACCCTGCACCTGCTGGATGCACCCGGTCGCGTGAACCGCTTCATGCGAAAACAACCGGCCCTGTTTGAGCGCCTGCCTAAAAAGGAGTTGGCTTCGTACCTGAATTTGTCCGCCGAGACCTTGAGCCGCTTGAAGCAACGCGGCAAGATTTGAGTCCGCTTCGAATTCCATTTCTCGATCGTTCGTGCGGCAGGCACGCCGCTCTTCCGGGATTTTTGAATGGAATGTCAATCCACCGGCTGTTCAACGTCTATGAGTTTGGGCTTGGGCGGCCGGATTTTGGCCAGCACTTTGGAAATCAGCGGCCAAATCAGCAGCAAAATCGCCAAACTTGAAATGCTGCCCACCAATGGATTCGACCACAAAATCGACAACTCGCCCTGCGACACCAACATGGCCTGGCGGAAAGAATCCTCCGCCTTGTCACCCAAGACCAGCGCCAACACCAGTGGTGCCAACGGGTAATCAAGTTTTTTGAACAGGTAACCCACCACACCGAACAGCATCATGAACCAGATGTCGAGCATGGCGTTGTGCACGGTGTAAGCGCCAATCGCGCAGATCACCACGATCACCGGCGCGATGATGGAAAAGGGAATCCGCAAGATCGAGGCGAACAAGGGCACCGTTGTCAGCACCACAATCAGCCCCACCAAGTTGCCCAGATACATGCTGGCGATCAGGCCCCAAACAAAATCTTTTTGCTCGACAAATAGAAGCGGGCCGGGTTGCAGGCCCCAGATTAGCAAGCCCCCCAACAACACGGCGGCCGTCGGCGAGCCGGGAATGCCCAACGCCAGCATGGGCAACAAAGCGCTGGTGCCCGCCGCGTGGGCAGCGGTTTCAGGCGCAATCACGCCTTCAATCTGGCCCGTGCCAAATTTGTCGCCATTCTTGGACATTTTTTTGGCCAGGCCGTAACTCATGAAAGACGCGGGTGTGGCGCCGCCAGGTGTGATGCCCATCCAGATGCCCACCAGTGAACTGCGCAGCGACGTGACCCAATATTGCGGCAGGCGCTTCCAGGTTTCGAGCACGACCTTGGGGTCGATCTTGGCGCTTTTCCCATTGAACGCCAGCCCCTCTTCCATCGACTGCAAAATCTCGCCGATGCCAAATAGGCCGATCACGGCGATCAGAAAGTCAAAGCCGCGCATCAGGTCAGGAATGCCGAACGTCAGGCGCAGTTGCCCGGTCACGGTGTCCATGCCCACCGCCGCCAATGCGAACCCTATGCACATGGACGCCAGAATCTTGAACGGTGAACCCTTGCCCATGCCGACAAAGCTGCAAAAAGTCAGCAGGTAGACCGCAAAGTATTCGGGCGGGCCAAACTTGAGCGCAAACTTGGCCACCAAGGGCGCCATGAATGTGATCATGACCACGGCCACGAAGGCGCCGACAAAAGACGAGGTAAAAGCCGTTGTCAACGCAGCGCCCGCTTGGCCGTTTTGCGCCATGGGGTAACCATCAAACGTGGTCGCCACTGACCAGGGTTCGCCCGGAATGTTGAACAGGATGGACGTGATGGCGCCGCCAAACAGGGCACCCCAGTAAATGCAGGACAACATGATGATGGCCGAGGTCGGCGACATCGTGAACGTCAACGGCAGCAAAATGGCCACGCCATTGGCACCGCCCAAGCCTGGCAAGACGCCGATCAGCACACCCAGAATGATGCCAACAAACATCAGCAACATGTTCATCGGCGTCAGAATGACGCTGAAGCCATGAAAAAGCGCGTTGATTTCTTCCATGAATCAATATCCCAAAAAAGCCAGGGGATCAAAACGCCCCTTGAACAGAGGCACTTTGAACCAGACCTCAAACATCAGGAAAAACACCACGTTGACGATGACTGCGGCGATGACACTTTTGACCCAGGAAAATTTGCCCAAAATTACCATGAACAGCGTGATGTAGATGGCGGACGCGACATACAACCCTATCAATTGCACAGCGCCCACGTAGACCAGGGCTGGCACGAAGACTTGCAACACCCGGGCTAACTGCTCCGTGTCGACAAAAGGCGTCATGTTGCGGGTCTTGCCAAACAAGGCCTGGACGAAAATTCCCCCGGCCGCGATGCACAAAATCAACCCGATGTAAAACGGAAAGTAACCCGCGCCCGGCCCCTCGCTGGTCCAACCCGACCCCAGCGACCAACTGCCCCATAAAACCGTGATGCCGAACAGCAGCACACACGCCGCAATCACCGCTTCAACGACATAGGTGGCGACCACCCCGACAGGCGCTTCCTGGTTTTCTTCATTGGATGACATCAGCAACTCCTGAACAAATTGAGGCTTATTTCGCCATGAACCCGGCTTCTTTCATCAGATCCCGGTGCATGTTCTCAGCTTTGCCAAGCCAGTCGTTGAAAGCGTCGCCCGACATCGAAGTCTGGTTGAAGGCGCCTTTTTCCATGTAGTCTTTCCACTCTGGCGTTTCACGCACTTTTTTGAGCATGTTGACGTAGAACTCAAGTTGGTCTTTGGTCACGCCGGGCGAGGTGAACACGCCGCGCAGCATCACATAGTCAGCCGATATGCCGGACTCTTTGCAGGTGGGGATGTCGCCCCAGGACAACTTGTCGGTCACCTTGGTTTTGTAGGGCATGCGCTTGTCGTCAAACACGCACAGGGCGCGCAGCTGGTTGGCCCGCCATTGGGCCACAGCTTCAATCGGGTTGTTGACGGTTGAGTCCACGTGTTTGCCGACCAATTGCACTGCGACCTCGCCGCCCCCTTTGAATGGGATGTAGATGAACTTGGTGGCCGACGCTCTCTCAATGCCGGCAGTGAGAATCTGGTCTTCTTGTTTGGAGCCTGTGCCGCCCATCTTAAATTTATTCGGGCCTGCTGCTTTGACGGCCGCCAGGTAGTCTTTGCCGGTTTTGTAAGGCGTGTCGGCATTGACCCACAACACAAACTGGTCCAGCGCCATCATCGACACGGGTGTCATGTCGCGCCAGTTGAACGGCACACCGGTGGCCATGGGTGTGGTGAACAGGTTGGACAGGGTGACGATCAGTTTGTGCGGGTCACCCTTGGCTTCCTTGACGGACAAAAACCCTTCAGCGCCAGCGCCGCCGGACTTATTGACCACAATCAGCGGCTCTTTCATCAATTTGTACTTGATGACAACACCCTGGATCAGCCGTGCCATTTGGTCGGCGCCGCCGCCAGTGCCGGCGGGCACCACAAACTCGACGGGCTTGGTTGGCTCCCAAGCGGCCACAGCGGCGCTGGTACCGCACAGTGCGGACGTCAAGGTCAGGCAGAACGCAACGCGGCGCAGAATTTTCCGTTTAAAAGAACGGTCAGTGAAGTTGGAATTCATGCAGTGTCTCCGGTTAGTGTGGGCAGGAAGGCGCAAGGAAAATAATCCTACACCGCCAGCTTGCCCGAATGTGTACCGGATGGTCGTTGCAGCAGAAAATTTAACTCTTGACACTGATCAAGTTTGCCAAAATTGGCCGTCCACTCAGGGTTTATCCCATGTGGCTGAAAGTGCCGCGCCGCCTGTGGCCCATGCCTTCAAGCAGTTTTTAATCGATGAGGGGGCTGGGTTGATAGACCATGACCTCTCCCATCCGCTAGGCGCAGCCCAGCCATTGCCTCGGCCATCGCCACAACGTTTGCGTCAAAACCAAACCTAGTGACCTGGCCCCATCCGTCAGGAAACACCCGTCGGCAAATGCCTCAGCCCACTGACGGGCGACCAGAGGATCAGGCTCAACTGCAGGACAAAGAACAGCAATGACAACACCAGGCATACCGCCTCGCCCCAGTGCGCCCCGACCAGCCCGCCGACGGCCGCTGCCAAGGGCCGCACCCCCATATTGACGGTCAAAAACACGGCCGAGACTCGGCCCAGCATGTGGCCAGGCGTGACCGTTTGCCGCAGCGTCACCGACGTGATCGTCCAGATGATCGGGCCCGATCCAAACAAAAAGAAGGCCAGCGCCGCCAACTCGCCGCGAGGAAACCAAAGCGTGGCCAGCATCACGGCAGAGCCGAGCACCGACATGGCCGGCCCCAGCTGGATCGCCCTGCCGAATGGCATCGCGCTCGCCACCCGCGGCGCGAGCAAGGCCCCCACCACCATGCCAGCGCCATACACGGCCAGGGTAAGGCCGACACCGGCCGCGCCCAAACCCAGCACCCGAACGGCATAGGGCACGTAGGCGGCCTGCAAGATGAACCAGGCCATGTTCCAGGCCACCGAAGTGAGCAATATCGGCTTGAGCAATGCATGCCGCCAGACCAGGTCGGCTCCGTCCTTCAGGTCGGGCCACGGATGCCGCGGCGGCATGGGCGCTCGGGCGGGTTCGTGCAAACCCAGCAGCAGGGCCATGGCACTGGCCGACAAAACCGCCGCCAGTACAAATGCCGACGTGCCGCCCGCCCACGACACCAGCGCCCCGGCCAGTGCAGGCCCAGCCGCATAAGCCACGCTGCGTGCCAGTTCCAGGCGGCCATTGGCGCGGGCGAGCCCAGTGCGCTCCACCAAAGACGGCACCAGGGCAGGCGCCGCGACGCTGAATCCCACCGTGCCCACGGCACCCAAAAACCCCAGACAAGCCAGCAGCGGCACGGACAAACCACCCAACGCCGTGGCCAGCAGCAGGCCGATCAAGGACGCTGTGCGCAGGCCTTCCGCCCAGGCCATCAACTGCTTGCGCGAGATCCGGTCCGCCAGCAAGCCCAGCGGAATCGCCAACAGCAAAAACGGCAGGCTCTGGAAGGCCGCGAGGAATCCGATTTCCCCCGGCCCGGCATTCAAGGCCAGGACAGCCACAATCGGCACCGCCGCCAGGCTGACCTGTTCCGCCGACTGCGCTGCCAAGTTGGCCCAGGCGAGGCGCTGGAACGCCGGTGGCAGCGCTGGCTGCGCAAGATTGGGGGGCTGCGTCATTTGGTCGGGCTCATAGGTTGCCCGATTGTGGAACGGGCAGGTTCGTGCCACTCGCCAGATTCGGACTTGCCCATGGTGTTTTGCGGAAAATACCAAGGCTTAACAAAGAAAAACCCCGTATGTCCCCGTCAATTATAAATAGTTTGCTATCTAAATAGAAGCAAATGAATTTTGAACACAGGCCGCGCTCAAGCCCCTGCCGCAACCCGGCCAAACTGCAGCACCCCGTCATCCACCTTGCCAAAACGCAGCAACAGGATGTCTTTGGGGTAGTTTTGGTACAACCGCCACGGTGCTTTGGAGCCCTGTTTGGGGAACAGGTGCATGGCCCGCGCAAAGTAGGTGGACGAGAAATCAACCCAGGGCCGCTCCATCACGCTGGCATCGTTGTTCTTGGGCACGGCGTAGGCAATGCCGTTTTTTTGCATGTGGTTCAGCAAGCGGCAAACGTATTGACAAGTCAAGTCACACTTCAAGGTCCACGACGCATTGGTGTACCCGAAGCTCGAAGCCAGGTTGGGAATGCCGCTGTACATCAGGCCTTTGTAGTTCATGGTTTTGGACATGTCTTGCAATTTGCCATCCACCGTCAATTGCAAGCCGCCCAGCACCTGCAGGTTCAGGCCGGTGGCCGTGACGATCAGGTCTGCGTCTAGCTGTTCGCCCGACTTGAGCAAGATGCCTTTGTCGTTGAAGCAGTCAATGTGATCGGTCACCACCGAGGCTTGTTTTGAGGCAATGGACTTGAAAAAATCGCCATCGGGCACCAGACACAGGCGCTGCTCCCAGGGGTTGTAACGGGGCGTGAAATGTTTATTGACATCGTAGTCCGGCCCCAACGCCATACGCACGCCGCCCAGCAGCAGTCGCTTCATTTTGGCGGGGTCATTGCGGCACAGTCTGAACACGTACATGCCCAGCAACACCCGCTTCCAGCGTGTCAGGCCATAGGCCAGCATCGACGGCAGCCAACGGCGCAGCTTGTTGGCCAGGGCATCTTCGCTCGGGCGGGCCACCACATAGGTGGGGCTGCGCTGCAACATGGTCACGTGCGCAGCCTCCTTGGCCAGTTCTGGCACCAGTGTGACTGCGGTGGCGCCGCTGCCAATGACGACGACCCGCTTGCCCGCATAAGCTACATCAGGTGTCCACTTCTGTGGATGGACGACCTGGCCCTTGAAGTTTTCCAGGCCCGCAAACTCCGGCGTAAAGCCTTCCTTGTAGGCGTAATAACCCGAGCACATGAACAGGAAATTGCAACTGATTTGAAGCTCTTCATCGGCGGCACCCGCTTCGCCTGCCGTGTGCGCGGTCACAGTCCATTTGGCATCAGCCGATGACCATGACGCCGCCTTGACTTGGTGGCCGTAGCGGATTTTTTTGTCGATGCCGTTCTCTCGTGCAGTCTGCTGCAAATAGTTCAGGATCGACGGGCCGTCGGCAATCGCCTTGGCTTGCTCCCAGGGTTTGAACGAAAATCCCAAGGTGTACATGTCCGAGTCCGAGCGGATGCCGGGGTAGCGGAACAAGTCCCAGGTGCCGCCCAGTGCGGCCCGGCCCTCCAGCAGCGCGAAGCGTTTGCCAGGGCAATTGGTTTGCAGGTGGTAAGCCGCACCAATGCCGGACAGGCCCGCGCCGATGATCAAAACGTCAAGGTGTTCAATGCTCATATTGGCCCGATCGATGTGGTTGGCGAAGCCGTTCAAGAATAGCACCGCCACCCTCGGCAGCGCTGATTCATTGGAGACAGGTTCTGTCGATGCTTGACCCGGCCAAATGCGCCATTTTTGCCAGACTTGAGAGGCAAATATGCCTTATGTTCCCGTCAATAGGGCATAGTTAGCTATAAATATCAAAGCAAGCAAATTTTTTCTACCGCGCCAGCAAGAGCAGCTGCCAGCCACGGCTTGAGGCTTGCGCCCTCAATTTGGCGTCCGGGTCAACCGCCACGGCGTGGTCAACGGCCAGCAACAGCGGCAAGTCGTTGATGGAGTCGCTGTAAGCGGTGCTGTCAAGATTTTCAAGCTGGAGGTGCCGCTCGGCCAGCCAGGCCTTCAGGCGGATCACCTTTCCGCCTTGCATGTTGAGCTGGCCCTGAGTTTGCCCGGTGAACACGCCAGCGCTGACTTGCGCTTCGGTGGCGATCAAGTGCGCGATGCCCAAGGCGCGAGCGGTCAACTCGGTGATGAAGCGGTTGGTGGCGGTGGTCAGTACCACCAAGTCGCCAACCTCTTGGTGGGCCTTGACCAGTTCAAGGGCCGATGCTGGCAGGCGCGGCGTGATCCAGCCGCTAAAAAACCGTTGGCGCCATGGTTCCCAATCTGAAGGAGACTTGCCAGCCAGCGTGCCGATGTAAAAATTGGCGAACACCTGCGCGTCCACCGTGCCCGCCTTGTAGCGGCTCTCCATGTCCGCATTTCGCTCGGCAAATTCGGCCGCATCCAGCAGGCCCTCGGCGATCAGGAAATCACACCACAACACGTCGCTGTCGCCCGACAGCAAGGTGTGGTCCAGATCGAACAGCGTCAGCTTGGTCCGCTTTGCCATTGCAGATCAAACTTTGCGCAGGTGCCAGGCCTTGGGCCTTGTGAAGGTTTTAATGCCCTCGGTTGACAGCGTCAGGCCCATTCCGGAATCCCCATAACCGCTCCAGGGCAGGCGCGGGCTAACGCGGTCGCAGCAGTTCCAGTAGACGCTGCCCGCGTTGACCTGAGCGAGCAACTGGCGGGCGCGGTTTTCATCCGGCGTGTACACCCCGGCTGTCAAGCCATACCGGGTGTCGTTCATCAATGCAATCGCTTGTGCATCTCCTGACACGCTCTGGATACCGATGATGGGGCCAAAGCTCTCTTCACGCATCAAATCCATCGTGTGGTTGACCTGGGATAAAACCGTGGGTGCAAACCCGTTGCCAAAGCCGGGCAGCCGAGCGCCACCGGTTAGCAAGGTGGCACCTTTGGCCAGAGCATCAACCACCTGGCGCTCCAGCACGTCGAGTTGTGGCCTACGGGTGATGGCCCCGATGTAGGTGTCGTCGGCCATGGGGTCGCCCGCTTTAAAGCCCTTCACGGTGGCCACAAAAGCCGCCACAAACGCATCGTGGATTTTTTCATGCACATAAATGCGCTCGACCGAGCAGCAGCTTTGCCCGGTGTTGTACATCGCACCGTCGGCCAGCGACTCGGCCGCCGTTTTTGGGTTGGCGTCGTCACACACATAGGTCGGGTCTTTGCCGCCGAGTTCGAGTTGCAGCTTGATGAAGCGCTGGCCCACTGCCTGCGCAATCTTGGCACCCGTGGCGACCGAGCCGGTGAAGAACACGCCGTCTACCGCTTGGGCCAGCAACGCGGCGCCGACGTCGCCTGCGCCCATCAGGCAGGCCATAAGGTCTTGGGGCACGCCTGCTTCGTGCAGCAGGCGCGTGATGGCCAAGCCCGTTTGGGCAGCAAATTCCGAGGGCTTGTACAACACGGCGTTACCCGCAAGCAGCGCCGGCAGGATCACGTTGCAGCCGACAAACCAGGGGTAGTTCCAGGCCGAAATATTGGCCACCACGCCCAATGGTGCAAGCTCAATCTGTTCGGTCATGCCGCCTTCATTAAAAACAGTCTGCGTGCGCAGGCTCGCCTCGACCTCGGTGAGGAAAAAGTCGATGCGGCCCAGCAAACCATTCAATTCATTGCGCGACATGGTGATGGGTTTGCCGGTCTCGTGCGTCATCACGGTGGCCAGGGGATTGAGCTGGGCCACCACCGCGGCGCGAAAGCGTTCAATGCAGGCTTTACGCTGGGCCAATGGCGTGGTCGCCCAGGCAGGCTGCGCGGCACGGGCTAGGCGGTAGCGGGCGGCGACAGACGCGGCATCGTCGGCGGGCAGGCTTGCAATTTTTTGGCCATTGGCCGGGTTGTAAATGTCCAAGTTGCGCATCGGTCTGCCTTAATCCTTGGCGGCCACTGTCGCCACTGCACTGCGGACACGTTGGGCCTGGTTTAGAAAATCGTGCAGCAAGGCAGAGTCATCCAGCACGCCGTCCGCGCGGTGATGAAACTCCGGATGCCATTGCACCGCCGCCACCCAGTCTTTGCCCGAGTGGCCGCCGGTGGAGCGAATCGCCTCAACCACCCCGTCTGCCGGGCAATGGGCTTCCACCACAAAACCGGGTGCCAAGGTCTTGATGCCCTGGTGGTGGATGCTGTTAATTTTGGCGTTGCCTGCTTCGGGCAACAAAGCCGCCAGACGCGATGCAGGCTTGATCGCCAGGCCGTGAAAATGCTGGTCATACGCCTCGCCATCGCGATGAACCAATGCCCCCGCCCGCTGGCTTGAAATGTCCTGGTACAAACTGCCGCCAAACGCGACGTTGATGAGCTGCAAGCCCCGGCAAATCCCAAACACCGGCTTGCCAGCGTCGACAAAGGCCTTGACCAGCGCGATCTCATAGGCGTCGCGGATGCGGTCGCCATCCCACTGGGCCTGCAGGGGCTGCTCACCATAACTGCCCGGCCAGACGTCAGCGCCGCCATGCAGCACCAGGCCATCGAGCCACTGTGCGTAATCAGCCAGGCTGACGTCGCCACGCGCCGTGTCGCCCGTCACTGGCGGGATCATCACCGGCAAAGCGCCGCCCGACATGAGCCAGTGCGACATGGACTGCTCCAGGTAATGCAGGGTCTTTTTGCCAAAGGCGATGCGTGCAGGATCCGGGTGCATGAAGCATGCGCTGATGCCAATCTTGAGCCTTGGCGTCATTTACATGGCCGCCTCAAACAACTGTTTGAAATCAGATGCGATACAGGGTCGCGGATTCGTCTGATGGCACATGTCAGCGGTAGCGATTTCAATCAGCCGAGGCAAGTGCTCGGGCTTGACACCGTGCGACGCCAGGCCACCTGTGATGCCCACACTCACCTTGAGCTGCTTCAGCCACGACACAAAACCCTTGCCGTCGCCGCCGATGTGGCAGACATGGGCCAACTCGTCAAATTTGGCTGGGGCGGCCTCGTAGTTCCAGGCCATCACGGTGTCGATCATGAGCGCATTGGCCAGGCCATGGTGCAGGTCGCACACTGCGCCCAGGGCGTGGGCGCAGGAGTGCACTGCGCCCAGGTCCTTCTGGAACGCAATGGCACCCATCATGGAGGCCATCATCATGTCGCTTCGGGCCTGAAGGTTGCCCGGCTCCCTGACGGCGGTCAACAGCGCCGCCGCGGCAATGCGCACCCCCTCCAACGCAATGCCGTCGCACAGGGGGTGGTAGGCGGGCGAGAGGTAACTTTCGATGTTATGAGTGAGTGCGTCCATGCCGGTGGCAGCGGTCACGGCAGCGGGCAGGCCCAGCGTGAGTTCGGGGTCAGCAAACACGGTTCTGGCGAGGATTTTGGGGCTGAAGACCACGCGCTTCAAATGCGTGTCGTTCTCGCTCACCACCGACGAGCGGCCTACCTCGGACCCGGTGCCCGAGGTGGTGGGCAGGGCCACAAAGTAGGGCAATGCGTTGACGATGGGGCGCACCTGCGGGTGGTCCCACACGTAGTCCAGAATGTCGCCTTCATGTGTGGCCGCCACACCCACCACCTTGGCCACGTCCAGCGCCGCGCCGCCGCCAAAGCCGATCACGCAGTCTGCGCCATGGGCCTTGTAGGCGGCTGCGCCGTCCATCACCTGGTTGCAGGTCGGGTTGCCGAACACACCGCTGAACACGGCCACATCCAGCCCGGCCAGATGGGTCTTGAATTCGGCCAGCACGGGCAGCGCGCCCAGCCCCTTGTCGGTCACGATCAGCGGGCGCTTGAAGCCGCGCTCCTGCAGGTGCGGACCCACCAGCTTGCGCGCGCCGGGGCCGAACTGGATGGGGGTGGGGAAGTTGAAGCCGGAGATAGTCATGGTCAATACAAATTCCTGTGTTGGTTAAAGCAGATCGAATGCCATGACGATGCCCACTAGATGATTTGCGTCATCCATAACGAGCAGCGGCTCTGCCTTTTTGCTCAACTTCTCACGAGCTTTGGCAGCGCTATCGTTTTCATTTGTGCAAGTAGCCGCAGAGAGTGAAATTCTCTCACTGCGCAGCAGTTCAGAAATTGGCGTACTCATGCACTTGGCGCGATCGGCCCTCTCAAGTGATCCAAGAGCAGACAAGACAGCTTCCGCTGAAAGGAGGTGCCATTTTTTCTCTAACCAATTGGGCAACCAAGAAAATGAATTCTTCAGCATGCTCTGTCGCGCAAATGAAAGCGGTTGCCAGCCCTCAGCCACCACAACATCACGAACCATATAGTCAGTAACTGTTTCCATATCTTTAGAAAGGCTCTCTTCTGCTATGAGGGAAATATCCAGACAGCCGACACCCAAGTGTCGCGCGTAGGCACCGCTGTGAACGGCGTCATTTCTTGCGTGCGCAAGCCGCCGTAAAAGGGATTGCATATGGCTCTGTGCATCGTCTTCTATTGAAACCACATACGCACAAGGCGCTAAAAATTCTGCCAATGGCGTAACAAGGTCTTTTACAAAGAAGGGGGATGCGCTCAGTTCTTTGTACAGCCGACGACCAAGATTCTCAAGGCAAACGAATACCGGCAAGTAGGCTTCGGCATCGTTCAGCAAGCCGACTCGTGCCTGTCGGAAAGCTCCTAAATGAAACCGCCGCTCTTCAGGACTTAGCGTCATACCAGCATCTCCATGCCCGTGATGCGCGTGGCCTTGGCGTCGAAGGTGACAGTTTGCTGGCAGCCACGCTGTACACCCAGCGAGGCGATCAAGGCATCGGCAAAGTCAGCGCCAGACTGCTCAAACTCGTCCAACGCCAGCCATACTGCGTTGGCATCCTGCACCTCCAGATGCTCGTGTGCCAGAAGCTGTTCGACGACCTGGATCAATTCGTCGCGCGTGGCTTTGTAGCGAGACCGCAATACCCATGTGAGCTCAGCCAGCACCACCAAAGAGATGAATCCGGGGCGCTCGCGGGTGATGCGCTGCGCCATGAAGCGCGTGGCAAGTTGGCCCTGCCTGGGGTCGTCCTGCGCGAAATAGCGGACGAGAACGTTGGTGTCAATGCCGATCACCTTCGGGGTTCCTGGCGGGAGCCCATTTCTTTGATGGCCTTGTTCATTTCGGCAATGCTCAAGAGTTTGGCGCGCCGATTTTTGAACATGCCGCGCAAGGACGGCAAATCACTTTCCAGGGCGACAATGCGAAACCCGTTGCGTGCTGGCACAAACTGGATCTTGTCGCCTGTTGCCAGGCCGAGGGCATCGCGCACGACCTTGGGCATGGTAATTTGACTTTTGCTGGTGAGAGTGGCTTCTTCCATGCTGGACTCCTGGTTCTGGCGGTGTTGGCAATAGTAAGGCGAATGTTAATTTTGCCTTACTTTGAAAGCGGGTGCCATACGATCAAATAATTTCAAAATAACGTTTCATTTCCCAATCAGTGACCGCGTCCAGCCACTGGCGCCATTCCCATTCACGGGTGGCGGCGAAGTGGTCGACGAAGGCATCCCCGAGCCAGTCGCGGGCAATGCTGGACTGCTGGAAGTTGCGGGTGGTTTCAATCAAGGTGCGGGGCGCGCGCGGGATGTGGTCTGCGCCCTGGTTGGTGCCGGTGACGGGCGGGGCATTGAGCTTGAGGCCTTTTTCAACGCCGTCCAGTCCGGCGGCAATCACGGCGGCCATGGCCAGGTAGGGGTTCACGTCGGC
The DNA here is from genome assembly GCA_025360385.1 of Burkholderiales bacterium. GTDB lineage: Bacteria > Pseudomonadota > Gammaproteobacteria > Burkholderiales > Burkholderiaceae_C > JANYCG01. The sequence goes on from JANYCG010000093.1 coordinate 42,279, forward strand.
GCCGGGGCAACGCGTTTCCAGCCGCGTGGCCTTGGGGCTGCCAGCAATCACGCGGAAACTGGCCGTGCGGTTGTCCATGCCCCAGGTCGGTTTGACGGGTGCCCAGAAGCCGTCCACCAAGCGTTTGTAGCTGTTGATGGTCGGCCAGATGAGGGGCGCAAATTCCATCATGCAGGCAACCTGGCCAGCCAAGTAGCTCTCAAAGAGTTTGCTCATTTTGCGCGGGCTCTTCGCGTCGAAAAACAGATTACTTCCCCCACCCTTTTGGCCATCCGACAGGCTTTGGTGGATATGCCCGCTGCAACCGGGCAGGTTCTGGTGCGGCTTGGCCATGAAGCTCGGCATGACGCCGAAACGCGCCCCAATTTCCTTGGCGCCAGTCTTGAACAGGATGGCCCGGTCGGCCTGCGCCAGCGCTTCGCTGAACCCAATGGCGGCTTCATACACGCCGGGGCCGGTTTCGGTGTGCAGGCCTTCTATGGGGACGCCAAAGGCCAGCATGTCGTCCATGATGGCATTGAAAAATTCGCGGTTTTGGTTCACACGCAGGAGCGAATAACCAAACATGCCGGGGGTCAGCGGCTCGGGTGCCACACCTTTTTTGGCGGCCCAGCTTTGTGGTGTTTCCAAAAAGTTGTACCACTCGAACTCCATGCCTGTCATCACCTGAAAGCCCATTTTTTCGGCACGTTTCAGCACCCGCTTCAAGGTCTGGCGCGGGCACACCGCATGCGGCGTTCCGTCTGCGTTGACAAACTCCCCCAGGAAGAAATCCACGTTGTTGTCCCACGGCACTTTGCGCGCGGTGGCCAGGTCCAGCCGCGCCAGCGCGTCCGGGAAACCATGCTGCCAGCCCGTCACTGACGTGTTGTCGTAACAGGTGTCCATCATGTCCCAGCCCAGCACCACGTCGCAAAACCCAAAGCCGCCCTTGGGATAAGGCTCGGCCGTGCCCAGAAATTTGTCCCGGTGCAGGTATTTGCCGCGCAGCACACCGTCAATGTCGCTCACGGCGACTTTGACTTTGGTCGCACCGGATTTTTGAATCGCTGCGATGGCGGGATGCAGTTTGCTTGCCATGGTGTGCTCCTGAAATTAAAGCGCTGGCGCGGCAGACTGGATGCCCATGTCGGTCAATGCCAGCGCTACCGCATGCACGGCCTGTTCCATTTCAACCGGGCCAATGGCGCCAATGCAGCCCACGCGGAAAGTTTCAATTTGCGTAAGTTTGCCCGGGTAAAGAATGAAGCCGCGCGCCCGTGCCGCCGCATAGAAAATTTTGAAATCGTATTGAGGATCCGCCGGCGCATGGAAAGTCACAATGATGGGGGCTTGCACGGCTGAGTCCAGAAACGGCTTGAAGCCAAGTTTTGCCATACCCGCAATCAGGGTCTGGCAATTGGCCGTGTACCGCGCCAGGCGCGCGGGCTGGCCGCCCTGCTCCTCAAACTGCGCAATGGCCTCGTGCAGCGCCACCACCACATGCGTGGGCGGCGTGAAGCGCCATTGGGTGGTTTTTTCCATGTAGGCATATTGGTCGTACAGGTCCATTGCCAGCGACGGGCTGCGGCCCGCGCAAGCCTGGAGCACGGCTTTTCGGATGAACACAAAACCCATGCCGGGCACGCCCTCCAGGCATTTGCCGCTGGCAGCGACGAGTGCGTCGAAGCGGGTGGTGCGGGCATCAATTTCCAGCGCGGCAAATGAACTCATGGCGTCGACGATCAAGCCCTTGCCATGGCGTTCGCATACGTCGGCAATTTCTTTCAAGGGGTTTAAAACGCCAGCGCCGGTTTCGCAATGGATCATCATCACGTGGGTGATCGGAGTCCCCTGCGGTAGACGCGACGCATCCTGCGTCAGCATTTCGTCGAGCGCAGCAGGCGATACCGCCTGTGCCTCGTCAAACGGCATCATCGTGCACTTGCGCCCCATCATGGTGGTCAGTTTGGCGGCGCGTTTGCAGTAGGCACCGTTGTCCAGCACCAGCACCTGGCCGTCGGCCGGCACCAGGGTGGCCACCGCCGCCTCAACGCTGAAGGTGCCACTGCCTTGCAGGGGCACCACCACGTGGGTGTCGTGGCCGTGGATGACCTTGAGCAGGCTGTTGCGGATGCTGGCGGTGACGGCGTTGAAGTCACTGTCCCACGAACCCCAGTCTTTGAGCATGGCCAGCTTGGTGCGCCGTGTGGTGGTCAGCGGGCCCGGCGTTAAAAGAATTTTGTCTCGATCCATATGGGCACTCCTATCCATTCAATTTTAGGATGCATTGCTGCCTTGCAAATCCTCGCAAAACTGTCGTGTTGCTGTGACGAGATCGACATTTCAGGACTTGTTCAGCGCTTCCCTTGCACCCACGTCAGCTCAACGTGAAGTGACGCGCCAGGCCTGGGTACGTTTGCCAACCCACCAGCCCAGCAGCATGAATAACAAAGTCGCGATGGTCGACGCGATGCCAATCAACACCGCCATGGCAGCGGCAGCGGCGATCTCGCCGGCTTCGTCCAGGTTGAGGATGGCGATGGAGGCCACTTTGTTGTCGGGCGAATACAAAAACACCACGGCGGAAATGGTGGTCATGGCGTTGATGAAAAAATAACGCGCAATGTCGATCAGCGCGGGTGTGCAGATGGGCAAGGTGACGCGCCAGAAGGTTTTAAAGAAGGGCACTTTCAGCGAGGCGCTGACGGCTTCAAATTCGCTGTCGAGGCTCTTCAGGGCTGTCACTGCCGTCAGGTGGCCCGTGGTGTAAAAGTGGACGATGGTGCACAGGGTCAAAAGGGTGACGGTGTGGTAAAGCCCGTTGAGCGGATTGGCCGGTGCATTGAAGAAAAAGATGTAGCCCAGGCCCAGCACCAGCCCCGGCACGGCCATGGGCAACATGGCCAGCAATTTGACCAAGCCACGCAGTGCTTGCGTTCCTTTGGTTTTCTCCAACAAATAAGCGCCCACAAACACCAAAGCCGTGCCGAACACCGCTGTGCCAGCCGCCATTTTCAAACTGTTGACGAAGCCCACACCCACCTCGGCGTCGACCAGGCCCATGCTGTAGTTGGCCCAGCTGGGCTTGAGGTTGTACGGCCACAAGGTGACGAAGGAGGCAAAGATGGCCATGCCCAACATGGCCAGCATCAAGGTGGCGATGGCTAGGCAATACAGGGTGGCTAGACGGTCATGGTTTTTTGAAGGCACCGGGCGATAGGGCACGGCCCGCGCAGTGAGCATGGCCGTCTGGCGACGGCTGACATAACTGTCGACGCCAAAGGTCAACACGGCAGGCAGCAACAACAGGATGGCCACGACCGCCCCCTTGGCAAAGTCCTGCTGGCCAATCACCAGCTTGAACACATCGGTGGCCAACACGTTGAAGTTGCCGCCGATGACTTTGGGGATGCCAAAGTCGGTCATCACCAGGGTGAAGGTAACCAGCGCAGCCGAGATCAAGCCGTATTTCGCCCCCGGCAGCGTGATGGTGAAAAACTTGCGTCGCGCCTCGGTGCCCATGGCGCTGGCAGCTTCATACAGGCGGGCGTCGGCCAGGCTCAGGGCCGTCACCAGAATCATCATGGCGTGGGGAAACACGGCGAAACATTCGGCCACCACAATGCCCGGCGCGCCATAAATTTGGGCAATGCCAACGGCTTGCATCGCGGCCTTCAAGACACCCTGGTTGCCAAACCAGTAGATCAATGAAATGGCGGACAACAAGGAGGGTGCCAAAAGCGGGATGAGGGTAATGCCGCGAAACAGGGGCTTGAGCGGCATGCAAGACCGCGTGAGCGCGTAGGCAAAACCAAATGCCAGTGGCACTGTGATGGCCGTCACCAGGGCCGACACCCAGACGCTGTTCCACAAACTCTCTAGCAAAGCCGGCGTTTGGGCATACTCAATGAAGTTTTGCAGCCAGACGGCATGGCCGTCTTTGTCCTGCACCGCCTGCTGAAGAATAGACAACAGCGGTGCTGCCAAAAAAGCCAGCAATACCAAAGCGATCAGCACCACCAGGGCGTTGGAAACGCCGTCGGCCCAGTACAGCTTCTGTTGGACAGGCCGGGTTATTTGCCGGTCGTGCGGGAGGGTGGCCGCCGTCATCAAAACACCTTGACGCGTTGCGGCATCAGCTTCAGCGGCAAGCAGGAGCCCACCTGCAAATTCTGCTCCGCCAGAAAATTCAGCGACAGGTAAACCACCAGCGCTTGGTCATGTAGCGTTTTGGCCGAAACAAACACGTGGCAGAACGAGCCGAGGAATTCAATTTTTTCAATCTGCCCTTCAAACACAAAGTCATCGCCCGCGGCAATCGGTCGGGCCAGCACGTCTTCAGGGCGCAGGTAGACCTGGACCGTACTGTCAGGCCTCCCCTGGCAGGCCGGATGCGGCAAAGAGAACTGGCCCACCTTCAACAGGCCGCCAGAAATGCGACCGGGCAGGCGGTTCACCTTGCCGACAAAATCGGCCACGAAAGCGGTGGCCGGCTCGCGGTAAATGTCCATCGGCGTGCCCACTTGCTCGATCACGCCCTGGTTCATCACCACGATGCGGTCGGCCACGCTCAGCGCCTCTTCCTGGTCGTGCGTGACCATGATGGTGGTCACGCCGAGCGTCTGCTGCAGGGCACGAATTTCCCCGCGCAGGCGCACGCGTTCCAGCGCGTCCAATGCCGACAGGGGTTCGTCCAGCAGCAGCAAGCCGGGCCGGGTGGCCAGCGCCCTGGCCAGCGCGATGCGCTGCTGCTGTCCGCCCGAGAGCTGGCTGGGGTATTTGCCCTCGCTGCCCGGCAAACCGACCAGTTTGACCAGCTCGGTGACCCGCTGGCGCAACTCGGCCTTGGCGGTCTTGCGGTTCACCAGCCCGTAGGCCACGTTGTCGGCCACGCTCAAATTGGGAAACAGGGCATAGCTCTGAAACACGATGCCGTAATCGCGTTGTGCGGGTGGCAGCACCGAGATGTCGCGTCCGCCCTGGTGCACGGTGCCGGCTGTTTGCACTTCCAGCCCGGCGATGACGCGCAACAACGTGGTCTTGCCGCAACCCGACGGCCCCAGGAAACACACAAATTCGCCCTTGCGAATGTCGAGGTTGATGTCCGACAAAGCGACAAAACCGCCAAACGCCTTTCGAATCCCGCGCAGGCTTAAAAAGGAAGCATCATTCATCATTGAAAAAGCCGCACAGCCCAATGAGCGTGCGGCCTCAATTCAAAAGGGGTCAACGCTTCTCTGTCTTGGAGTTATACCGCTGGGTCCACTCAGCCAGAATGCGCTCCCGCTGGTCTGCGGCGTAGTCGAAGTCGAGCTTGACCAGGCGCGCTTCGTAGTCTTTGGGTACGTTGGCCAGGGGCGCGGCCACGCCAGGTTGGGCCGTGATGGCGAAGTTTTTGCCGTAGAGCAACATGGCGTCCTTGCTTGACGCCCAGTCCGCCAGCTTCTTGGCCGCGTCCAGCTTTTTGGTGCCCTTGTGGATGGCGAAGGACTCCAGGTCCCAGCCCAGGCCTTCTTTGGGGAAGACCAGGTCGATCGGCGCGCCCTTGGCCTTGTTGGCGTTGGCGCGGTATTCGAAGGAGATGCCCACGACAAATTCACCGGCGGCCGCCATGTTGCAGGGCTTGGAGCCCGAATGGGTGTACTGCGCGATGTTGTCGTGCAGGCCGTCCATGTATTTCCAGCCGCCGCCCTTGCCGTTCTGGTCGCCAAACAGGGTCAGCCAGGCGATCACGTCAAAGTAGCCGGTGCCGCTGGAGGCCGGGTTGGGCATGACGATCTGGCCTTTGTAGACGGCCTTGGTCAGGTCTTTCCAGGTTTCGGGTTTGGGGATGTTTTTCTTCTGTGCTTCAACCGTGTTGAAGCACACCGTGGCGCCCCACACGTCCATTCCCCACCAGGCCGGCACTTTTTTCTTGTCGCGGTACTGGCTCATGATGGCGTCCAGGTTCAGCGGCGCATAGGGCTCGAGCATGCCCTGTTTGTCCATCAAGGCCAGGCTGGACGCCGCCACCCCCATCACCACGTCGGCCTGCGGGTTGGACTTTTCAGCCAGCAGTTTGGCGGTGATGACGCCGGTGGAGTCGCGCACCCATTTGATCTCGATGTCGGGGTAGACCTTGTTGAAGCCTTCGGCGTAGGCCTTGACCTGGTCGGTCTCCAGCGCGGTGTAAACCAGCAATTGGGTTTTTTGGGCGCTGGCGAAACCGGCCAAGCCGAGCAGGGCCGTGGCCAGCGCGATTTTGGCCAAAGAAGACAAACACAAGCTTGAACGCATAGAGGGCTCCTGGGTGGGTCAGCTGACAAAACGGGGCAGTGTGCCAGCCATATTACCCGGTGCAACGCCTTCTGATCAACCCTGGTAAGCCCTGTGCGTTGCGCCTGGGCACAGCATGACAATGACACATCAATGCCACAATTGGCCCTGCAATTTCTGCGCCCCATTGCAGCATTTTTTGACCTCACGCCATGCCAAACACCGCTCCCGCCCCGGCTGCCGTCAACTGCCACGTCAACGGCAGAACCTATCAGCTCCCCGTCGCACCCACCGTCGTCGTCTGTGTCGACGGCTGCGAGCCCGACTACCTGGCCCAGGCCGTCGCCACCGGGCACATGCCCTGGCTCCAGCGCACGCTCAAAGCCGGCACCGGCCTGATCGCAGATTGCGTGGTGCCCAGCTTCACCAATCCCAATAACCTCTCCATCGTGACCGGCGTGCCGCCCAGCGTGCACGGCATTTGCGGCAACTACCTGTTTGACGTGGAAAGCCGGCAAGAGGTCATGATGAACGACCCCAAATGGCTGCGAGCCCCCACGCTGCTGGCGGCGCTGGCCAATGCGGGCCAGTCCGTCGCGGTGGTCACCGCCAAAGACAAGCTGCGCGCCCTGCTGGGCCACGGCATGAAGGGCATCTGCTTCTCGGCGGAGAAGGCCGACCAGGTGTCCCTGGCTGTCAACGGCATTGACGAGGCCTTGAATCTGGTCGGCAAACCGCTGCCCAGCGTCTACAGCGCGGACCTGTCCGAGTTTGTCTTTGCGGCGGGCGTCAAGCTGATGCTGCAGCGCCGACCCGACGTGATGTACCTGAGCACCACCGACTACGTGCAGCACAAACATGCGCCTGGCACACCGGGGGCCAATGCTTTTTACGCCATGATGGACGGCTACCTCGGCCAGCTTGACGACATGGGCTGCGTCATCGCCCTCACCGCCGACCACGGCATGAACGCCAAGGTGGCGATGGACGGCACACCCGACGTGATCTACCTGCAAGACTGGTTTGATGCCTGGCTGGGCAAAAGTCTGCCCGACGCGGGCGCTGCGCGGGTGATTTTGCCGATCACCGACCCCTATGTGGTGCACCACGGGGCCTTGGGCTCGTTTGCCACGGTGTATTTGCCTGCCGGTGTTGACGCGGTTCAGGCCTGCGCCCGCCTGCAAGCCGTCAAAGGCATGGCGCTGGTGTTGACCCGCGCCCAAGCCGCTGAAAAATTTGAGCTGCCGGCCGACCGCATTGGTGACCTGGTGGCGGTGTCGGAGCGTTTCACCGTCATTGGCACCTCAGCCTCCAGGCATGACCTGAGCGCCCTGGACGCGCCCTTGCGTTCGCATGGCGGCATCAGCGAGCAGCGGGTGCCGCTCATCGTCAACCGCGCCCTGAACGGGCTGGACACGAACCGACGGTTCAGGAACTTTGATGCGTTTGACTTGGCATTGAACTATGCCCAGCCACGTTGAAATATAAAAATACGCATAATAAGTGCGTTTATTTTAAATTTAAAAGTATAAATCGATCGTTTTTTACGCAAATTTACTTTAATTAGTATAGCAAACTATTCATTGTTCGTTGGAACTTTTGTTGGTATTTTCATTAATTTGTTTATGAAAAAAGAAATGTCTGAAATAGCTGATTTTATTTTAGACCATCAGCTCAATGCCATGCGCCTGAACGGCAAGCGCGTGGGCTCAGACCGCGCGGTGCGGGGCGGTGGCGACCGTGTCATTGCGGTGTTCAACCCCTTCACCGCCCAGCAGATTGGCACCGTGCCCAAGGCCACGCTCGACGAGGTCAAAGCCACCTTTGCCCAAGCCCAGGCCTACAAACCCAGCCTGAGCCGCTTCGAGCGCGCCGCCATCCTCAACAAGGCAGCAGCCATCGTTGCCAGCCGGGTCGATGACGTCGCCAAGCTGATCACCGCCGAGTCCGGCCTGTGCCTCAAGGATTCAACCTATGAAGCCGGCCGTGTGGCCGACGTGCTGTTGTTCGGCGCCAATGAGGTACTGAAGGACGACGGCCAGATTTTCAGCTGCGACCTGACCCACCACGGCAAAAAACGCCGCGTCTACACCCAACGCTCGCCGCTCTTGGGTGTCATCAGCGCCATCACGCCCTTCAACCACCCCATGAACCAGGTCGCGCACAAGGTCGTGCCCAGCATTGCCACCAACAACCGCATGGTGCTCAAGCCCAGCGAGAAGGTGCCGTTCTCGGCCATGCTGTTTGCCGACATCCTGTACGAGGCCGGTTTGCCGCCCGAAATGTTGAGCATCATCACCGGTGACCCGCGTGAGATTGCCGACGAGCTCATCACCAACGAGCACGTCGATCTGGTCACCTTCACCGGTGGCGTTGGCAGTGGCAAGTCCATCGCGTCAAAGGCCGGTTACCGGCGCATGGTGCTGGAGCTGGGCGGCAACGACCCGATCATCGTGATGGAAGACGCTGACATTGACGAAGCCTCCACACTCGCCGTGCAAGGCAGTTACAAGAATTCCGGCCAGCGCTGCACCGCCGTCAAACGCCTGCTGGTGCATGAGGCGGTGGCGGACCGGTTTGTGGAGCAGGTGGTCGAGAAAACCCGCGCCTGGAGACATGGCGACCCCACGGACAAAACCAACGACATGGGCACGGTGATCGACGAGGCCGCTGCCATGTTGTTTGAAGGTCGCGTCAATGAGGCGGTGGCCCTGGGCGCGAAGCTGCTGGTCGGCAACCAGCGCCGGGGCGCGCTGTATTCACCCACCGTGCTGGACCGCGTCAACCCGCAGATGACGGTGGCCATGCAGGAAACCTTCGGCCCCGTCTCGCCCATCATCCGCTTCAAAACCATCGACGAAGCCATCGCCATCTCCAACGGCACGGCCTACGGCCTGTCGAGCGCCGTGTGCACCAACCGGCTGGACTACATCACGCGCTTTGTGACCGAGCTGCAGGTGGGCAGCGTGAACGTGCGTGAGGTGCCAGGTTACCGGCTGGAGCTCACGCCTTTCGGCGGCATCAAGGACTCGGGCCTGGGCTACAAAGAGGGCGTGCAGGAGGCGATCAAGAGCTTCACCAACATCAAGACCTATTCCCTGCCCTGGGTTTAGGGCGCCAATGACCCTGACCTGGCCCATCGTTCTGGCCGTACTCTTCGGCGCCCTGCTGCACGCCAGTTGGAACGCGCTGGTCAAGTCCAGCACCGACAAGGCGCTGGACACCGTGCTGATCCACGTGGTGGGCTCCGTCGTCGCGGTGCCGCTGGTGCTGTGGCTAGGCTGGCCCCAACCCGAGGCCTGGCCCTTCATCATGGCCTCGGTCACCGTCCACATCGCCTACTACCTGCTGCTCACCGGTGCCTACAAGAATGGCGACCTGGGCCTGACCTACCCGCTGATGCGTGGCACCGCGCCCCTGCTGGTGGCGCTGATGAGCGTGGCCACGCTGGGCGAACACCTGTCGCTGACAGGCTGGCTGGGGGTGGCAGGTGTGAGCGTGGGTGTGCTGGTGCTGGGGCTACCCAACGCCACGCCACCCGGTCGCACAGAGCCCTTCACGCCCACTCAGGACAGGCCCGTCGAAGGGCCAGCCCCCAGCGACGCAGAAACAGACGCCCACGCGGCCCAGGTCAAGCTGCGCAACAAGGCCATCACCTTTGCCCTGGCCAACGCCGTCATCATCGCCATCTACACCGTGATCGACGCCAAAGGTGCGCGCGCCAGCGGCAATGCCCTGCAATACGTCGCCACCCTGTTCCTGCTGGACGGCTGGCCGTTTGCGTTCATCGTGTTGTGGCGGCGTGGTCGGGCGGCGCAGCCGTATATCCGCGCCTATGCCCAAAAGCGCTGGCCGTTGGCACTCGGCGGTGCACTGGCGTCGCTGGGCTCCTACGGCATCGCGCTATGGGCCATGACGCAAGCGCCGGTGGCGACTGTGGCCGCGCTGCGGGAGACCTCGGTGCTGTTCGCGGCCCTGCTGGGCGTCTGGCTGCTGAAGGAAAGTTTTACCCGGCGGCGCGTGGTGGGCACGCTGACCATTGTGGTGGGGGTGATGGCGTTGCGGGTGGCGTGAGTTTGGTGTGGCGCGGTTAAAGATATCATCGCAATACTGAATATTTAAACAGTAGGCAAATTCATGGAAAAACGATCCAGCACCAGAAATAGAGGGATTCGGCTTGTTGCCTCCGAACCAACTGCAAGCCTTTATCGAGCGCCGTTGTCCAGCATTGATCTTTTTTGCGGAGCGGGGGGCATCACTCAGGGTTTTAAACAAGCGGGATACAACTGCCTCTATGCCAATGATTTCATGCCCGAGGCGATTGAGACGTTTCGCCACAATCATCCGGCGACGCTTGCTGAATGCAAATCCATAGAAGATGTAAGCGCGACTGCATTGAGAAAAAAACTGGGCATCCACAAGGGCGGTCTGGATGTGCTTGTGGGTGGCCCGCCTTGCCAAGGATTTTCAATCAACGCGCCCAGCCGATTCCTCAGTGACCCGAGGAACAACCTGTTCAAGCATTACGCGCGATTTGTTGAGGAGTTTTCCCCTAAGGCCTTTGTTTTCGAGAATGTGCCTGGATTGCTGTCAATGGGAGATGGCGCCATTTTCCAAAGCATTCTCCAAGTGTTCAATGAACTTGGCTACCACATTTCTGTAAAAATTCTCTTTGGGCCTCACTACGGGATTCCACAAGAACGCTGGCGACTCATTTTGCTGGGCTCACAGTACAGCGAAATGGCCCATCCGGTTCCGACCCATTTTGCAAAGGGCAGAGCCAACTTCCGTGGCGGCGGAACTTTGACTATCCCGCTGGGTGCTGCTGACGAAAAGCGGCTGTCCAAAGCCGTCAATGTCGGTGATGCTATTCGGGATTTGCCCAAATTGAGCATGGGTGAGGGTGCCGAGGAGGTTGGCTACACTGCCGACGCCACGAGCGCCTACGCATTGCGATTGCGCAACCCAGACGGCATCACTTTCAATCACTTTGCTGCAAAGCTCTCCAAGCAAAACGTGGAAAGGATGCGCCATGTTCCTGCAGGTGGCTCTTGGCGTGATATTCCTCATGAACTGCTGCCAAGCGGAATGCAACAGGCTCGAAAATCCGACCACACCAAACGCTACGGCAGGCTCAGTTTTGACGGTTTCTCAGGCACCGTGCTGACAAAATGTGATCCGCACTGGGGCACAGTTTTTCTGCCAGACCAAGAGCGCACACTTTCAGTACGGGAGGCGGCCCGGCTACAGTCTTTCCCCGATCAATATCGCTTTCTGGGCTCGCGGGTATCACAGTATGTTCAAGTCGGAAATGCGGTGCCGGTATTGATGGCTACGGCAATCGCCAATGCTGTGAGAGCTCATTTGGAGATGAATGCCAACACCCGTCCTTTGTTTGCCCATGGCTAAAAAGATTTTGGAGTTGTTTGGTTATTCACCAGGCGACAATTCTTAGACTGCCACGGCGGCAAGAGAACAGCAGATGTGTCCGATGGTCGGCGGCCTTTGCTCCAAAGAAATCGGCAGCACTGAAAACCGTATTCGTTCCGGCGTTTGTACCATTGCAGATAAGGATGGCGCCCCCGTCATCATTTGCCCGATTCGACTTTATGCAAATCAATATGCCTTGTTGTCTACCGTTGCCAAGCTAGCCTTTAAAGTCGACACCGTTGCATTGGTGGACGGCCGCAAGGCTGTTGCTGCATCAACCCCGAAGGACCGCCAACTGGTGGCGGTATTCGGTAAAGGCTGGGGCGGTGAACTCAAAGTGCCCGGACGCCCGGTGAGTGGACGAAAAACCAGCGGATTCTTTGTCGACTGGATACTGGCCCGCCTCGATAGGGACAAAAAGCTCACAGAGTTTGCCGCACTTGAGGTGCAAACAATGGACACCATTGGCAGCTATCGCAGTGAGCGGGAAGCGATTTTGAATGGTCAGCCTTATGTTGGAAAGTCGGTAGGTCCGAACTGGGAAAATGTGAACAAACGGATTCTTCCGCAACTGATCTACAAAGGCCATCTGCTGGAGCGTGAGGCGCTTTGTCAAAGTGGTTTGTTCTTCGCATGTCCGGAAGCCGTCTACAACAAAATCATGGATCGACTGGGTACGACGCTGGCGGATTACCCTCCCAAAAATAACTCGTTAACTTTCATCCCCATGCGGCTTGAGGACGCCGTGAATCTCGGTGTACCGAGGGTTATCCAAGCGCTGCAAACCAAAACTACGACTGTCCAGCAGGTACAAATAGCGTTCAGCTCGCCAACCAATTTGCCTGAAGCAGGCGCGTACGAACGGGCCATTCGCGCGGCGCTTGTTGAAAATAAATAGGCAAAAGCGGTTACGCCATTTGCGCCGACAGACGTTCGAACGATCATTGCGTCACGACGTTGCTTCTCGGCGGAGCCAGTGCTTTGGGCACCAGCTCGGGCGATTCGACTTTCAGGCTTTAGTGGTGCCGCAACGCAGCCAGAGCCACCGCCAGCGCCACCCCAGTGCCCCCCCAAAGTAACCAGCGACGAGCTGCCGCCGCTCGATTGGGAACGCCCGCTTGATTTCCGCTCGCCCTGAGCCTGTCGAAGGGCCTATCCCCAAAACTGCTGCGGTGCCAAAATAGTCGCAACATGGCCACACTGATCCCCGCCCTGGGCTCCTGCCTACCACGCATGACCGGCGGCGAGCGTCGGCTGGCTGAGCGGCTGCAAGACAAGCTCGACGACGACTACCTGCTTTGGT